>DXFI01000110.1 GCA_019114565.1 Candidatus Desulfovibrio intestinigallinarum
GCGGCAGGCTGCTCGACTTTTTCCGTCGGCTCCTCCGCTCCCATCCATTTTCTGAACTTGGAAAAGAACCCCATGCGGCCTCCTTCAAGCGTTTTGCGACATTCTAGAGCGTTTTACCTTTGAAAAGACAAAACGCGAGGCAGCGGCAGTGCCGCCGGACTGAAATAAAATGCCCGGGCAGTCTCAGGCCAGCGCCGCCAGAACCTCATCCAGCGCCTGCGCGCAGGCCTCCACAGCCAGCGCAGGCGTTTCACATTGCGGATCGTTCAGCGCCCGCTGCATGGCCCCGGCGGCTTCGGTCAGCTTGTCCGCCCCCAGACAGGGAGCCGCCACTTCCAGCAGCCGCCCAAGATGCGAAAGTTCCGCCACAGCGCCCCGGGCGAACAGGCGTCCCATGAGCGCGGAAGCACCGCGGAAAGACTGCCGGAACAGGCCCGCCGTGATACGGACACTTTCCCGGTGGGCGTTCATGTAACGGCGGCCCTTTTCCAAATCGATGGCCGTGGACGAGGCCGGAGCGGGCGGCACAACCGGCGCGCCTTCCCGCGCCAGTTCCCCGGCGCTTACGGGCTCTTCGCGCTCCTGCTCAGCCTGCCTGCCCTGCCAGTGGGTCTGAAGGAAATGGAGCAGGCGTGTCAAATCTCCGTAACGGCGCAGCAGCCAGATCAGCAGGCAGGAAAAGAACAGCGAATTCAGGCCGAAGCGCACGGCCTCGGCCCGCACGGTCAGCGCGCATTCCTCATTGGTCAGGCGGCGGGACATATAAATTTCCACGCTGCCCACAGGGCGGCCTTCTTCCTTGATCTGGCTCATACCCTGCACGGTGTCTTCCATGATTTCGCCATCCCAGGGCACGGGCTCCCATTGGTAGTTGCGCCGCATGCCGCACTGAACGCCCTGTGACGTCTGGATACGGATGCCGTACACGCGATCATCATCCATAGCCACATCCGCAGCCACAAGCGCCGACGCCGCATCGGGGACACCTCCCGACAGAGAAAGCATGCCCACAACGCGGGCGGCCGTGCGACCGGCTTCGCTCAGCAGGCGGGCCTCCGCGTCCGCCCTGTATTGCCAGATGGCCCACAGCCCCTGCCCTGCCGTCAGCAGCATGGCGCAAAGCCATATACCCAATACTATCCAGCGACGTTGCTGCCGTCGTTCCATATGATTTCACCCCATTCGCGGGGCAGGTCCGGCCATGCCGGTTCCTGCTGTCTATAAGCATTGTCAGTTTGAAACGCGTTGCGTTTCAAACCATACGGCCTGTCGTTTCGCGGAAAAAGCACGGTTTTTCCGCTCACTTTGGGCCGGGCGGCGCTGTGCTGCCGCCTCGCGTTTCACCTTTTTCAAAGCTAAAACGCTCCAGAGCATTGTCAGTTTGAAACAGGTTGCGTTTCAAACCATCTTTTTCAAAGGTAAGACGCTCTAAAGCGTACGATATTCCCAGAAAAATTATCGCGTCTTATGTCCGGTGCCGCAGCATGCGCCAGACGGTCAGCATGTCGGCATCCCGCAGGACGGCGAGCGTCAGGAGCCATGCGCCGACACCGGCCGCGCAGGCCGGGGGCAGCGTCAGGGCGTGTATGCTGTCCGCCGCCAGCGCGTGCAGACCGGCCAGAACGCCCCAGGCAGCCAGACCGGCGGCAGCGCCCGCCGTGCAGGCGCGCGCCACGCCGGCAGGAGAAAAAAGTCGTCCGAACGGCAGCGCGCCCCGCCTCCGCCGACGGTGCAGCGCCCACCAGAGAAAAAAGGCATGGGCCCACATGCCGATGCTCACGGCCAGAGCCGGAGCGCAGACATCCAGCGTCGCAGGCAGGCCCCAGGCCAGAGCAAAGCCCGCGCCTGCCGTGATGGCGATGGCGCCCAGCGCCCCCCATGCCGTTGCCCGCCAGGCTCCCGCCGCATTGCAGGCGGCCAGCAGCGGACGCGCCACGGCGCAGGCGGGCAGGCCCGGCAGATACGCCCAGAGGGCCAGTACGGAAGCCCGGACGGCTTCGGGGCCGAAAGCGCCGTGCCCAAGCAAAATATCCACAAGATCCGGCCCCACGGCGGCCAGACCGGCGGTTGCGGCAAGACCGAACAGCAGAGCCAGACGCAAGGCCGTGCCGAGCTGTGCGCCAAACCCCGCCCAGTCGTTCTCTGCGGCCAGATGACTCAGGCGCGGCAGACTGGCCATGCCCAGACACACGCCGATGACGCCCAGCGGCAGCTCCATGAGGCGCTCCGCATAATACAGAGCCGCCATGCTGCCGACGCAGCCGAAGGATGCCACCATCATGGCAGCCAGCGTTGCCAGCTGCGGCGCGGCCGCGCCCAGAATGCCCGGCGGCAGACGGCGCAGACAGCTTACAGCCGCGCGCCGGATGCGCCGTTCCCGGACGGCCTGCCGTCGGGGGGACACAACTTCAACAGGAGACGGCACAAGCACACAATGCGCGGCCCGGGCCTGCACGATCCACTGGACAAAACCCGCGCATGTCAGCCCCCCGGCCAGCAGCACGGCGGCATTGCCGAAGCCCAGCGCCGCAGCCACAGCAAAGAGCAGGATCACGCCGTTAAAAATCAGAGGCGACACGGCAGGCCAGAAAAAGGCTCCCTTACTGTGCAGGGCGGCCATGCTTACGGCCGCCATGACGGCGGCGACGGCATAGGGCAGGCACAGGCGGAACAGGGACGCCGCCATGCGTTCGCCTTCAAGACCGAGCCCCGGCGCCAGCGCCTCCAGCAGCCAGGGCGCGCCCAGCCAGCCGGCAGCCAGCAGCAGCGCCAGCAGTCCTCCCAGCCGGACGGCCACGGCGCGCACCAGCGCACGCTCTCCGCCGGGACAGACGTGCTCCTGCTGCACGATGGCCGCCGTCAGAGTCATGGACAGCGAGCCTTCGGCCAGCAGCCGCCGCAGAATATGCGGCACGCGCATGGCGGCCACCAGCGCATCGGCGGCCAGTCCGCCGCCCACGAGCCAGGCCATGACCATATCCCGCAGCAACCCCATCAGTCGCGACAGGGCCGTGCAGCCCCCCAGAAAAAGACTGGTGCGCGCCAGTGAGGAATGTTGCTGCGGCATTGGCGTCTCCCTGCTGTCGAAGCCGGACATTTTTCAGAAGCGCCCGCCGTTTCCTGCTCCGCTCTTTCAGGGCAGGCCGGACGGACGCCTCTTTCAAAAGCCGCCGCGCTCCCCACTCCCGTTGCAGCATCTGCGGCGAAAAGTGGAAACCGCGGCGACCGGAGAACTTCGCCTACGGACGATGCGGATCAGCCTCGCCGCGCCAGGCGGCCACGGCGGCGCGCACGCGGGCGTCCTGCTCTTCGGGCATAGTCTTGAACTCTTCGGCAAAGACATGGATGCGCGTTCCGCCGCGCGGCGCAAACAGGCCCTTGACCCGGCACCAGCAGGGATCAAGCAGGGTGCGGATATCCTCCAGAACCGTATTGGTGATCGTCTCCATGAAGGACTGATGATTGCGGAAGGCAAACATGTAGAGCTTGAAGCTCTTGGATTCCACGCACAGACGGTCGGGGATGTATTCCAGCGAAATGCAGCCCACATCGGGCTGTCCCGTTACCGGACACAGCGACGTAAATTCGGGAAAGCTGATGCTGATCACATAGGGACGCTGCGGGTAGCAGTTGGGAAAGGCCTCCAGCAGGGCCACGGAAGGGCCGCCGGAAGGCTGGGGCAACTTGCCGGTACCGAGCGCGCGCAGCGCCTCGGTCTGATCCTGGCTACGTGTGGTCATGGGACTCCTTAGAACATTTTCCGTTTGAAACGCCGGCGTTTCAAACCATACGGCCTGTCGCTTCGCGGAAAAAACGCGGTTTTCCCGCCCACTCCGGGCCGGACGGCGGCACGCGGCCCGGATTTGGGCGTGCCAACGACAAAGACCGCCTCAGAGCATCCGGGCCGGGCGGGAAAACGACGACATGCGTTCCCCGACTTGTAACGCAAAGACATACAGGCTACAATAGCATATATCCGTGCGGGCTATTCAAGATGGGGGACGCCCCGCCCGCAGTATTGCGGCACGGTTCTTCCGGGCCGCTTTTTTCAATGGAGGAAACGCTTGCTGCACTGCATTCTCAGCGCCGCTTCGGCGGGCGACGTGCTGCCCCTGACCCCGGACACGCTCCGCAAGGCCGGCATGCCGCATCATCGTATGGCCGCCGGGCCGCTCCCGGCCCTGCCCGTGGGCGCGGGCCTGTTTACCGACGACGGCAAGGAATGGCTGCGCGTCACCGGGCGCGTCTGGCTGCCCGGGGAAACTCATGCCGTCCCCTGCCCGCTGCTGACGGCCCTTGCCGATATTCCGGTAGGGGAAGCCCGACTCCACGTCCGCAAGGAAGGGCGCAGCCTCGCATGGATCATCCTGTCGGACAAGGGCTCGCAGGGGCTGCGCAACGACAGCAGCGGCCCGGCTATTGCCGCCGCCGTGGGCGAGGCCCTGCCCCTGTGCCACGCGCAGGGCTTTCTGCTGGCCGATGACGCGCCCTCCCTGCGGGCCCTGCTGCTGGAGCTGGCGCTGGGACAGGGCTACGACATCATCTGCACCAGCGGCGGCACGGGGGTCGGCCCCCGCGACATCACGCCGCAGACCGTTGCCCCGCTGCTGGATCTGGAACTGCCGGGCTTTGCCACGGCAATGATGCTGGAAAGTCTCAAAAAAACGCCGCATGCCGCCATTTCCCGCGCTGTCTGCGGCGTTCTCGGCCCAAGTATTGTCATTACCCTGCCGGGCAGCCGCAAGGCCGTCCTGGAAAATCTCGCCGCCGTGCTGCCCGCCCTGCCGCACGCGCTGGACAAACTTCACGGCGATCCCGCCGATTGCGGAGGTTAATCATGCCCCCCATTCAGACGCCCTTCGGCAGCTTTACGGCCATCTGCCGCATGATCAGAATCGAACATTCCGTCTTTGCACTGCCCTACGCCTACGCGGGGGCCGTGCTGGCCGCAGGCGGCATGCCCTCCTGGGGAACGCTCATTGCTCTGACGGTCGCCATGATCGGCGTGCGCTCCTTTGCCATGGCCTTCAACCGGATCATGGATCTGCCCTTTGACAGCGAAAACCCGCGCACCTGGGATCGTCCGCTGGTCACGGGAGAAATCAGCGTCAAACAGACCTGGTCGTTCTGCGGCATCATGAGCCTGGTGTTCATCTTTGCCTGCGCCTTCCTCAATCAGGTCTGTCTGTACCTGTCCATTCCCGCCCTGCTCTTTGCGGCGGCCTACAGCGTCACCAAGCGCTTCACGACGCTCTGCCACTACTGGCTGGGCGCAACGCTGGGCCTTGCGCCGCTGGCGGGCTGGCTGGCCGTCTCGCCCGACAGCCTCGGCATGCCCGCCATCCTGCTGTTCTTTGCCGTCACCTTCTGGACGGGGGCCTTCGATATCTACTATGCCTTCCAGGACTACGATTTCGATCAGGTCTTCAATCTCTATTCCGTGCCTGCCGTCTACGGCCCTGATGCCGCCATGGCCATTGCGGGCGTGTCGCACGTGGTCACGTCCATCTTCCTGCTGCTGACGGGCTACGCCGCCGGGCTGGCCTGGCCGTGGTACTTCGTCTGGCTGGTTATCTCCGGCGTCCTTTTCTGGGAACACAAGCTGGTGAAGCCGGATGACCTGCGCCGCATCAACATGGCCTTCTTCACCCTCAACGGCGTTGTCTCCATCGTCATGCTGATCGGCGTCATTCTGGGAGTTCTCTTCAATGCCGCGTAAAAAAACCTACCAGTGGCATGCCGATGCCGAAACGGAAGCCAGCGACGCCCCGAGCCGTTCCGCTAAAAAAAGGCAAAGCACGGCTCTGCAGAAGCTGGGCGAGCAGCTGACGCAGCTGGACGCCAGCGCGCGCGCCGCCCTCCCCCTGTCCGCGGATCTGGCGGAAGCCCTGCGCCTTTACGATAGAATCCGGGACAAGGAAGGCAGACGGCGGCAGCTGCAATATATCGGCCGCCTCATGCGGGAAATCGACGCGGGCCCCATCGAAGAGGCGCTTGCGGCACGGACCGCCGCCCATCAGGCAGACACCGCTCTGCTCCACCGGGCCGAGCAGTGGCGCGCCGCCCTGCTGGACGCAGAACCGGATCGGCTGCGGGCCCTGCTCGTCCGCTGCCTGCCCGCAGCCGATGCCGCATGCCTCGATGCGCTGGAGCAGACAGCACGGGCCGCCCGGGAGGAAGATCCCGCTGGGGTGCCGCACGCCCGCCGTGCTCTCTTCCGCGAACTGCTGGCCGCCATAAAAAATTCAACAAAAAAGATTAACAATTTCACATAACTAAAAGAAAATTTTTCTTCTGGGAAAATTTTTTGAAAAAACTGCTTGACTCCGAGGGGGGTTTTACGTAGAACCACTCTTGTCGAGAGCGACACGCCCTTGTAGCTCAGTCGGTAGAGTGCATCCTTGGTAAGGATGAGGTCACCAGTTCAATCCTGGTCAAGGGCTCCATCGAGAGTAAAACGCCCATGGAAACATGGGCGTTTTTTTATTCCCCACCCCTTACCTCGGTGTTTACAGTCATGCAACTGCCCGTTCCTGCCGTCACCATAGGTCTGCTGCTCTGTTCCAACATTTTCATGACGTTTGCCTGGTACGGGCACCTCAAGCACAGAGGTTCCGCCCTGCCGATAGTCATCCTCATCAGCTGGGGCATCGCCTTCTTCGAATATGTGCTTCAGGTTCCGGCAAACCGCATCGGCTACGGTTACTTCAATGCCGCCGAGCTCAAGACCATTCAGGAAGTCATTTCCCTCAGTGTCTTCTGTCTCTTCTCCGTCTTTTATCTCAACGAACCCCTGCGCTGGAATTATATTGTCGGTTTCGGCCTGATTGTTCTGGCCGCCTGGGTCATCTTCAAACAGTGGTAGGCTCCCGTGATCACAGCAACCACCATTCTTATCTGCACGCTGGCTGCCCTGTTCGCGGGTTTCATCGACTCCGTCGCCGGAGGCGGCGGACTCATCACCATTCCGACGCTGCTCCTTGCCGGTGTCCCGCCGCATACGGCGCTGGCCTGCAACAAGGTCAGCAGCAGTCTCGGCACGGCCATGGCCCTCGGCACCTTTGCCCGCAGCGGCCTTGTCATCTGGCGTCTGGCCGCCATCGGCACCGGCTTTGCCCTCGCAGGTTCGGCCATCGGTTCCCGGCTGGCGCTGACGCTTGATCCGCAGACGCTCGGCAAGGTGCTTATCGTCCTGCTACCCTTTGCCATGCTTGCCACGCTGATTCCCCGCAAGGACAAGGAGCTGCCGCTGGTCTTCGACGGTCCCCGCTTCTACCTGCTCGCGCCTCTCTGCTGCTTTGTGGTGGGTATCTATGACGGCTTTTTCGGCCCCGCCACCGGCAGTTTCTTCATTCTGGCCCTGCACCTGATTGTGCGCGTCCATCTTCTTCAGGCCAGCGCCACCACAAAGGTGCTCAACCTGTCTTCCAACATCGGCGCGGCCATCGTCTTCATCATCAGCGGCGAGGTGGTCTGGTCGCTGGCGCTCTGCATGGCCGTGGGTTCCATCACCGGCAACTGGATGGGAAGCCGCATGGCGATCCGCATCGGCGGCGTCTTTGTGCAGCGCGTCCTGATAGTCTCGCTCTCCATCCTCATGCTCTCCCTGATCTGGACGTACTTCATCAAGGGATAAGCCCGGCGTGAAGACTGCTTCCGCTAGCCAAGCACCTCCTGCTCAACAGCGACATCTCGGTGAACGCCATCACCGGCAGCACGGGAGCAGGCGTGAAACCGGGCGCGACGAGCCACTTCAGC
>DXFI01000111.1 GCA_019114565.1 Candidatus Desulfovibrio intestinigallinarum
TGAAATGCTCAGCGTTTCAAACTAAAATGCTCTGTTTCTGGAAAGCGAAACCTGACACCGATTGTTTTTTGAAAGGATGTTCCGGGATGGATGCGAAGTCCGGTTCCGGGGAATCAGAGGAGCGCAGCTCACAGTGTGGGCTGCGCCCTTGTTTTTTAGAGCGTTTCAACTTCGAGAAAGGTGAAACGCGAGGCGGCGGCACAGCGCCGCCCGGTCCGACTGAAAATGCTTCTGGAGGAATATATGGATGTGTTTGCCTTGTCGGCGCAGCGGGCGGAAGAAGCCCGGCATGTGCTGGAAGTACTGGATGTAAAGGGCGCGTGGCAGAGCGTCGGGGCCGAGGTGCGCCTTGTGGGTTCCGTGCGGACGGGGCTGCTCCTCAATAAACGGGATATCGACATGCATGTGTATACAGACAGGCCGGATATGGCGGAAAGTCTTGCGGCCATGACGCCGATCGTATCCCGTGACGGCGTAGAAAAAATGGAGTGCCGCAACCTGCTGCATACGGAAGAAGCCTGTCTGGAGTGGCATGTCTGGTTCCGGGATGCGGCAGGGGAGCTCTGGCAGCTGGACATTATCCATATCCGCAAAGGGTCGCAGTATGACGGTTTTGTCGAAGATTTTGGGGATCGCCTGCAGGCTGCCCTGACGGAAGAAACGCGCGCGGCGATTCTGCATCTCAAGGCGCAGACGCCCGAACATGAGCAGACGGCGGGGATTTTCTATTATCTTGCCGTGTTGCGGGACGGCATCCGGACCTATGAAGACTTTTGTCGCTGGCGGCGGAACCTGCCGTCGGAAAGCATTGTCACGTGGCGTCCGTAAGCGGGCGGTTTTTTCCAGACAAAGTCTGGAATATTTCAAGAAAAACTTTAGATATTTAGGGGGTTAGCGTGTTTTTCAGCAGTGAAAAAAAGTTTTTTTCATCGCTAACCCAGCGTTCTTTTTCAGGATCGTCCGGCGAAGGGCCGAAATGCGGCGGCTGCCAAGGCTTTTGAGGGAAGCTTAATAAAAACAAATGCTTATCGTTGCGGCCGATTGACAAAAGAGAGGGCCTTTGCCATTTTGGCAGCGCGGACGGAAGTCCGCACTTTTTTAAGACAAAGAAGGAGATCCCATGCCTGCCTGCATCGTCAAGCGTGATGGAACGAGCGTGCCGTTTGATTCCGTCAAGATTCTCAACGCCATTTCCAAGGCCAACAAGGCCGTGGGAGGGGAGGACATGTCGCCGACGGATCTCCTCTTCGTGACGGAAAAGGTCTGCCGCAAGCTGGATGAGAAGGGGCTCAGGCATGTGGAGGAAATCCAGGATGTCGTCGAGGATACGCTCATCCAGTACGACTATGCCCGGACGGCCAAGGCCTATATCCTTTACCGCGCCGAACATACCAAGATACGTAATGCCGAATCGTATCTGATGGACATTTACAAGAAGCTGACCTACTCCCCGGCCATCGAGGAGGACATCAAGCGCGAAAATGCCAATATCGACGGCGACACGGCCATGGGCACCATGCTGAAATACGGCTCCGAGGGCGCCAAGTATTTCACCGACAACTACATTCTGCCCAAGGACGCTTCGGCGGCGCATGCCAACGGCGACATCCATATTCACGATAAAGATTTCTACATGCTCACGGAGACGTGCTGTCAGATCGATTTAATTCCTCTGTTCAGAAACGGTTTCTCCACGGGGCATGGCTTTCTGCGCGAGCCCAACTCCATAGAAAGCTATTCCGCGCTGGCCTGCATTGCCATTCAGGCAAATCAGAACGAGATGCACGGCGGGCAGAGCGTGCCGCATTTCGATTATGCCATGGCCGGCGGCATCATCAAAACGTATCGCAAGGAATACGAGCGGGCCTTTGTCGCCTTTGCGCGCATCAGGGGCGGCATGGATGCGGAGCAGGCCGATCGTTTTTTCCGCGGCATCCGCGTGGCGCTGGGCGAAGGCGTGCGCATGGGGACCGTGGACGACTACGGCCGCCGTATGCAGGATATTGTGGCGGCGGAGGATCGCGAGCTGGCGGCGGACGCTCATGCCTATGCGGCTGAGGAAGCACTCAAGGCTACGGAGCGCCGCACCTATCAGGCCATGGAAGCCTTCATCCATAACCTGAACACCATGAACAGCCGCGCAGGCGCGCAGGTGCCGTTCAGCTCCGTCAATTACGGCACGGATACGTCCCTCGAAGGGCGGATGGTCATACGCAATCTGCTTCTGGCCACTCAGGCCGGGCTCGGCAACGGCGAAACCTCCATCTTCCCCGTGCAGATTTTCAAGGTCAAGGAAGGGGTCAACTACAGTGAAGGCGATCCCAACTATGATCTGTTCCGCCTGGCCATGGAAACATCGGCCATGCGGCTTTTCCCGAATTTCAGCTTCATTGATGCGCCGTTCAATCTGCAATATTACGACGGCAGCTATAACAGCGAAGTTGCCTATATGGGCTGTCGTACCCGTGTGCTGGGCAATGTGCATGATTCCTCGCGGGAGGTAACCTGCGGACGCGGCAACCTGAGCTTCACGTCCATCAACCTTCCCCGGCTCGGCATCGAGGCGCACGGCGATATTCCCCGCTTCTTTACGCTGCTGGACGCGCAGATTGATCTGGTCTTCCGCCAGCTGCTGCACCGCTTCAAGATTCAGTGCGCGAAGAAGGTGCGCAATTATCCCTTCCTCATGGGCAACGGCATCTGGCTGGATTCCGACAAGCTGGACTGGGACGATACCGTGGAGGAAGTGCTCAAGCACGGGACGTTGACCGTCGGCTTCATCGGCCTTGCCGAAACCCTTGTGGCGCTGACGGGCAAGCATCACGGCGAAAGCGAGGAATCCCAGAAGCTGGGGCTGGAGATTATCGGGCACATGCGTCGGCGCGCCGACGAGGAAGCCCGTCTGACGGGGCTCAACTTCTCGCTCATCGCCACGCCCGCGGAAGGGCTTTCCGGGCGTTTCGTCAAGCTGGATCGCGCCCGCTACGGTTCCATCCCCGGCGTGACGGACAGGGAATACTATACCAATTCCTTCCATGTCCCCGTGTATTTCCCCATCAAGGCTTTTCGCAAGATCGACATCGAAGCGCCCTATCATGCCATGACCAACGCCGGGCATATTACCTATGTGGAGCTTGATGGCGATACCTGCAAAAACCTCGAAGCGTTCGAGGCCATTATCCGCTACATGCATGACAGAGGCGTGGGCTACGGCTCCATCAACCATCCCCTGGATCGTGACCCGGTCTGCGGCTATGTGGGCGTTCTCAATGACGTCTGCCCGCGCTGCGGTCGCCGTGAAGGGGAGGCGGTAAGCGAGGAAAAGCTGCGGGAGCTGCGTCGCAAGTACCCGCATATGCCGACATGCCATTGTCGTTAGAGCGTTTCACCTTTGAAAAAGGTGAAACGCGAGGCGGCCCGAACCGAGCGGAAAAAAACGCTTTTTTCCGCGAAACAACAGGCCGTATGGTTTGAAATGCAAAGCATTTCAAACTGAAAATGTTCCGATATTTTCCCCGCGCGGCGAGAACGGATCGCGCGGGGGTCCCCACAGAGGGCAGAGCGGCGCTTTCTTTATAACGCCGCTGTGGGTGTATCCGTTCAAATGAGGAGGAAAATCGACATGCTGATGGAATCCCGTCTTAAAAGCGAGTGCAAGCCCGAAGAAAAGATGGTGGGCGAGGGCGTGGCGTTTGAACGCGTGCGCCGCATCACCGGCTATCTTGTGGGTACGCTCGACCGCTTCAACAATGCCAAGCGTGCCGAAGAGCACGACAGGGTGAAGCATGCCTGATTTGCGCGTCAGCGGCATTGTGGAAGAGTCCATAGTGGATGGCCCCGGCCTGCGCTATGTGATTTTTACGCAGGGCTGTACGCGCGCCTGTCCGGGGTGTCATAATCCCCAGACGCACCCCCTTGACGGGGGAACCGTGATGGATACCGAGTCCATCTTCCGGCAGTTTCGTGAAAATCCCCTTCTGGCCGGTATGACCTTTTCCGGCGGCGAGCCTTTTCTTCAGGCAAAGCCCCTGTGTGCGCTTGCCGAAGCCGTGCATGGCGTCGGCAAGAACGTCATGGCCTATACGGGATTTACCTTTGAGGAACTGCTGGACAAGGCGCAGAGCGAGCCGGATGTTGCCCGTTTGCTTGAGCTTGTGGATACGCTGGTGGATGGCCCTTATATCGAGGCCCTGCGCGATCTTGAGCTGAAGTTTCGCGGAAGCAGCAATCAGCGTCTGCTCGACCGTGAGCAGCGCGCCCTGCTGGCGGCACGTCATGCGGCGGCCGCTCCCTCTGCGTAACTCAGGACTCTTACGTTTTCCGAGGGGGGAAGAAAACCTTTGAGCGCAGGCATGAGGGTTTTCTTCCCCCCTCAGCGTTCCCGGCTTCTCCGGAACATTTTCAGATTGAAACGCGTTGTGTTTCAAAAATAAAAACCATGCGGACAAATAAGCATTTGTCCGCATGGTTTTTTGTAAGGGGTATGCGTCGCTTTCGGGCTTATTCGGCGGCGATGTCGTAGCCTTCGAGCTTATCCTGTACGGCGCTGATCAGCATGGCCATGACGGCGGCAATCCGGGCTTCGGCTTTGGCCAGCGCGTCGGCAGTCATCAGATCAAAGAGATCTCCGTCTTCGGTGAGCCCCAGACGGCGGAAGAAGAGCAGCGGGCATTCTTTCTGCCGTTCATGCGCCAGCAGGGGCATGTAGGCGGAAAAGGGGCCGTCCACAAAATCTTCCAGGCGATCCGCATGCGGAGCGGCATCGGAATGGCCTTCTGCCTGTTCCAGAAGCGAGCCGGTATCCCGAAGGTAGGCCACGAGCACGCTGTTGGGCGCGTGCTGCATCAGACCCGCCGTGACGACGGCGTGAACGAAGGCGCGCCATTCTTCGCAGAGATTCGGGGCCAGAGGGCCGCCCCAGAAGACTTCCGGCAGGCCTGAGCGCTGCGCCATGCGCAATATTTCTTCGGCCCCGGTATTCAGTTCAAACAATATATGTGCCGCCTGCAGTCCCTGCGCGGCGCTCAGGGGCTTTTTTTCCTTTTTTTCCATAGCCAGGGTTCCTTTACTGTTGGTTATGCGTCTTCCTGAAGCATACCGCCTTCAGGATTTTTCTTTTTTTCCGCCATATAGGCTTCATAGCCGCGGCGGCGCAGGAGGCAGGCCGGGCAGACGCCGCAGCCGTAGCCCCAGGGAAAACGCCGGCCGCGCTCGCCTTCGTAGCAGGTATGGCTTTCTTCCAGAATAATGTCCACCAGAGGCTGCCCGCCGAGCTCTTCGGCCAGTCGCCACGTTGCGGCCTTGTCGAGAAACATCAGCGGCGTATGCAGGGTATAGCGGCTGTCCATGCCAAGATTCATGGCAACCTGCAGGGCCTTGATGCTGTCGTCCCGGCAGTCGGGATAGCCGGAGGAATCCGTCTGACAGACGCCGAGAACAAGGTTGCGGATGGAGCGCTGATAGGCCCATGTGGCGGCGTGCAGAATAAAAATGAGATTGCGCCCGGGCACAAAGGTATTGGGGACTCCTTCGGCGGTGCCGCTGTCTATGGGCATGTCCGAGGTCAGCGCATTGTCGGCCAGCTGATGAAAGAGATCGATGCCGAGCAGGGTGTCCGCGCCGAGGCGCTGTTTCCAGTCAGGACGCAGGGCGGCGACTGCCTGCCGGACATTGGCGCGGCATTGCAGCTCTACGGCATGACGCTGGCCGTAGTCAAAGCCGATGGTCTGCACCGAGGCAAAGCGGGACAGGGCCCAGGCAAGACAGGTGGCCGAATCCTGCCCTCCCGAAAAAATGACCAGAGCCGACTGTTCGCTCAGGGGCGCTTCCGGCTGATGGACACAGGAGCTCATGAAAACCTCCGGGGAAATTGAAAGGTGACGTCTTTGCCGTCCGCTCCCTTTTCCCCCAATATCCGTTTTCGGTCAACCGGCGGCAGAAACAAATTTGCCCGGGCCGGGAACCTGTAAGCAGATTCCCGGCCCGGGCAAAAATAGGCATGAAGGGCATTTTGCGTTCGTGCTCCCGGGAGACGTTTGCCGCGAGGAAAGCGACGGCATCCTCGTATTGCTTATTCTCCGGATAAAAGCGCGTTGGGGGAAGGATGGGGGGCACGGGGGGAAGGAAACGCCCCTTGCGCGCCAGCCAAGGGGGTTTCCTTCCCCCCGGAAGAACATCTGCTAGGCGTCCGGCCAGAGGGAGCTGCCCTTTTTCGTGCGGGCGGGGGAGTAACCGGCCATGAAGGCATCCATGAGGTTACCGAAGAAGACGCGGTTACGGGGTTTGATTTTCTGGCTTTCGGCGCTGTCCGAAGGGAAGAAGCGGCGCGAATTCCGGTTGCCGACGTAGGTTTCCTGCGCCTGCGGCAGAGAAAGGATATGGGCCCACATGCCGCGGCGTTCGGAAATGGCCTGACTCTGGATATTCTGAAGGCGCTGCATGAGATCCGCGTTGAGCCCGGCGTGATAGTAGAAGAAGGCCGCGCCTTGGGCCAGCATGGCTTCGTTGACGGATTCGCCGCCGGGCAGGATGACCTCGGCTACAAGGCGTCCGTAACGATCCTTGGCTTCCTTGCCCGCGGCCCGCAGCTGCACTTTCTGACCGCGCGTCATGGCCCCCAGAATGGCCGCGGCTTCCCGGGCATAGTACTGGGGCTTGTGATCCCGCTTGTTGAGTTCCGGCGTATCTATGCCCGCCAGCCGCACGACACGGCGGTCGCTCAGCTTGAAGGTGTCGCCGTCAAAACAGGAGGCGACCGTACCTTCCGGCTTTCCGGGCAGGGCCTCGTCGGCCTGCGCCGGCGCTACAAAAAGCGCCAGCAGCAGGAGAAGACTACAGAAAAGAAACGAGCGACGGGCTGCCATGACTTAGTTCTCGTAGTAGGAACGCAGCGACTGGCTGCGCACGGGGTGGCGGAGCTTGCGCAGGGCCTTGGCTTCGATCTGGCGGATGCGTTCGCGCGTGACGTTGAAGAGCTTGCCCACTTCTTCGAGAGTGTGGTCGCTCTTTTCCGCAATGCCGAAGCGCTTGCGCAGCACCTGCTCCTCGCGGGGGGTGAGATCGGCCAGCACGGCGGCAAGCTGTTCGGACAGCTTGGTATTGATGACTTCTTCCGCCGGAGCCACGGCCTTCTTGTCCTCGATGAAATCGCCGAGGCTGGAATCTTCCTCGTCGCCGATGGGCGTTTCAAGGGAAATGGGTTCCTTGGCGATTTTGAGCACCTTCTTGACCTTTTCCACGGGGTATTCCATACGGTCCGCGATTTCTTCGGGCGTGGGGTCGCGCCCCAGCTCCTGAACAAGGTAGCGGGAGGTGCGGATCAGCTTGTTGATGGTTTCGATCATGTGCACCGGAATACGGATGGTGCGGGCCTGATCCGCGATGGCGCGGGTGATGGCCTGACGAATCCACCAGGTGGCATAGGTGGAGAACTTGTAGCCGCGCTGATACTCAAACTTGTCCACGGCCTTCATGAGGCCGATGTTGCCTTCCTGAATGAGATCGAGGAACTGGAGGCCGCGGTTGGTGTACTTCTTGGCGATGGACACCACGAGACGCAGGTTGGAGCGGATCAGTTCCTGCTTGGCGCGCATGGCGGCGTTGTTGCCGCGCTTGATGCGCCAGAGGACCTCTTCAAGGTCGTTGACGTTGTGGCAGCACTTTTCCTGCAGGCGCTTGAGGATTTCGATCTTGCCGATGATCATTTCCTTGAAGGAAAAGAGCTCGTCCACGCTGAGCTTGAGATCGCGGGCGGCATCGTTGGGATTGATTTCCCGCTTTTCCAGACCGTCGAACATGGCCTGAATTTCCGCCTGGCTGCGTCCCGTGGAAAGGATGTAGGCCGAGAGATCGCGCTGGCAGTTGTGCATCTGGCGCACATAGTCCTCGACCGTTTCGATGATGCGGTCGATGAGGGTCTTTTCCAGTTTGATGTCGCGCAGGCGGGTGACGATTTCTTCCTTGTAGCTGATGATTTCCTTCTGGATGGGCGTCACGCGGCGCTCAAGCGTGTTGCAGTCATCGAGCTTCTTGTAAATCTTGCGCTTCTTCTTGTAGATCTGCTTGATCTCGTCCAGCAGCATGATGACGCGGCTGCGCTGATTGAGCTCGTCTTCGCTGGGATCGTCTTCTTCTATGGTCTTGACGACGTCCTTGAGCTTGATGCGGTTGAGCCGCAGATCCTCGCCGACGTTGATGAGCTCCTCGACGGCCACGGGCACTTCCACAAGGGCGTAGAGCACGTCCTGTTCGCCCATTTCGATCTTCTTGGCAATGACCACTTCGCCGTCGCGATCCAGCAGCGGCACGGCCCCCATTTCCCGCAGATACATGCGCACGGGATCGGTGCTGCGGGAGGAGTAGTCGGCGGATTCCTCGTCTTCGGCAAGATCCAGAGAGCTGTCCACGGCATCGTCGTCCGGTTCGGCGGGCGCTGTGGAAATTTTCTTGCCGTCCTTTTCGGAATCAACGATGACGATTTCCAGCTGCTCGAAAATACCGATGATTTCTTCGAACTGCTCCGGCGTGCTCATTTCCACGGGCAGGGCCTTGTTGACCTCGTCGAAGGTCAAAAAGCCCGTTCCCTTGCCCTTGGCGATGAGGGATTGGATTTGCTGGACATCTTTAATGTTGCTCATGGACTTTCTCCAAGGTTTCCTGCAGGGCGCGGAGGTATTCCACGTCCGCGTCGGGATCGCCCGCGTTCTGGCGCAGGGCTGCCGCAAGAGATAACTTCTGTGCAGAAGCATAATAGGCGTCGAGGTCGTCGCGCAGCGCTTCCAGTTCTTTGTTGCCGTCATCGCGGGGGGCGGCTTCCGCTCCCCGACAGAAAGACCAGAAATTCTTTTCCCGTTCGTCCAGATGATAGGCGGCTGTTTCCGGCCCCCATTCTTCCAGCTTGTCCCAGAGGCGGCGGGCAATGTCGGACTGGAGCGCCAGATCCGCGCCCATGTCGCGCAAATCGTCGAGACGCTCCGGGTAGCGCACGGCGTACATCATGATCTGCCGATCCCGCATGTTCTGCCGGGCCCTGCCGCCGGGACGCTGCGGCGTTCCGCCGCTGCGGGGCGCGCCCGTGTCGCGCCGCTGCGCCGCGCCCTGCCGCAGCTCGCTTTCCGAAAGCTGCAGCTGCGTTGCCAGCCGGGAGGCATAGGGGCTGACCAGTTCGGGCACTTCCACCTGACTGAGAAAATTGCGCGCCCATTCCACGGTTTCGCGCGGCGCCAGCGCGCGCAGCACATCCACGCAGAAGCGCAGCCCGTCCGGCGCGTGGGCCAGCAGGGCCTCGAAGGCCTCCGGCCCTTGCGTGCGCAGCAGACTGTCAATGTCTTCGCCGTCGGGCATGAGCACAACGGTGCAGGCCAGTCCGCGCGTCAGCAGCATTTCACAGGAGCGAAGCGCCGCCTTGCGCCCGGCGCGGTCACCGTCAAAGAGCAGCGTCACCCGGGAGGTGAAGCCGGACAGACGCTTGATCTGATCCGGCGTGAGCGCCGTGCCCAGTACGCCAACGGCATTGTCGTAGCCGTACTGATGCAGCGTAAGCACGTCCATATATCCTTCGGTCAAAAGCGCCTGTCCTTTAGTGGTAATGCCTCTGCGGGATTGCGCAAGACCATAAAGATGTTCGCCCTTCTTATAGAGGGGCGTGTCCGCACTGTTGATGTATTTGGCTTCTTCCTCGTCAGCGATAATGCGTCCGCCAAAGGCGATAATCTGATTGGACAGGCTCTTGATGGGAAACATCAGGCGGCCGCGAAAGCGATCATAGGCGCGCTGGCTGCGTTCGGAGATGCCGAGCAGACCGGCTTCGGCCGCCATGCGCGCAGTAAAGCCGGCCCGGTGCAGGGCCGTGGCCAGCGATTGCCAGTCGCGGCGCGCCCAGCCGAGGCCGAAGCGCTGCACAATCTCGTCGCTCAGGCCGCGTTTCTGAATATAGGCGCGGCATTCCTCGCCTTCGGGGCTGTCGAGGGCCGCGGCAAAATGGGCGGCGGCCAGCTCGTACATTCTGATCATCTGGCGGCGGCCGGATCGCTCGCGCTGCTCCTGCTCGCGTCGTTTCGGATCGGCGGGGCCGCGATCCAGAGACACGCCCGCTTCGGCGGCAAGCTGCTCCAGCGTATCCCGGAAATCCAGCCCGTTGATGCGGCCGTAAAAATCAAAGATGTCGCCCGAAGCATGACAGCCGAAACAGTAGAACAGCCCCTGTTCCTCATTGACGGAAAAGGAAGGCTTGGTTTCCTGATGGAAAGGGCAGGGAGCAACCCAGCGCGGGCCATTGCGTTTCAGATCAACATAGCGGCGCGCAATGTCCACAATATTGAGGCGCTCCTTGATAGCTCGTATGGCGTCTCTGCTCTGCATAGGGCGTGGATGCTGCTAAGAATGGGAAGAGGCCGGTATCGGGCGGGGCGTTTTTTATCAGCCCGCTGCCCCCCTGCCGGGGAAGGCCGCCGTGCGACGCCGGACACGGCGTCGACACAGCCGCGTTATCGTTTCGCCCCTACCGCAATACGACAATGGTCATGCCGTCGCCGCCGCGATCTTCCGGCGCAACGGCAAAGGAGGCCGCAGCGGGGAAGGTGCGCAGGAATTCGTGAATCTTGCGCCGCAGCGCTCCCGTGCCGCGTCCGTGCACGATTTCCACCTCGCCGATACCGGCCAGCAGGGCCTTGTCAAGAAAACGTTCCACTTCGGCTTCAGCCTGTTCGGCGCGCTGCCCGCGCAGATCAAGGCGCAGCAGCGAGCCTTCCCGGGGGGCGTCCGTCGCCGCTGCCGGACGGGCGGGTTCGCTGCCGGCGCGCACGGCGGCAAGCACGGGCGATACCGGGCCGCCGGCACGCGCTGCGACAGGAGCCGCCGAAGCGCCCGCAAGCCGCACATCCTTCATGGCCGCCCAGAGCGACACGCCGTTCAGATCCACGCGCACGCGGGAGCGGCGTTCATCCACATCTGTCACGACGCCGCGCTTGTTGAAGGTCAGGTGCAGCACCTGCTGGCCGGGAGCAAAATGCTCGACCTGCGGCAGCACGGAAACTTCTTCGGGGCGCAGTTCCTCGGCCAGCGAGCCGCGCAGGCGGGAAAGTTCCTTGAGCGCCTGCTTGTGTCCGGCCTTGCCCTCGCGCACGGCCTTCATCAGTTCGGCGGCCTGAGCGCGCACCTCGTCATGGAGGCGCTGTCGTTCGCGGCGCAGCTTGTCCTTTTCATGCTCCAGCTGCTGCTTTGCCCGGCCCTGCTGGGCGCGCAGCTCCTGCACTTCCTCTTCCCGCTGCGCGGCAAGGGCGTTCAGCCGCGCCAGCAGGGCGGACGTGTCGCCGCCGTCCTGCAAAAGATAATGCTCGGCCCGGCGCAGAATGCTTTCCGGCAGGCCGTATTCCCGCGCCACATCAAGCGCCTGACTTGCGCCCACCTGATCATAGGCCAGCTTGTACAGGGGCTTCTTGCTGGCGGGATCAAAGAGCACAGAGGCCGCCCGGGCGCTTTCCCGGGTCAGCGCGTAGCTTTTCAGCGAGGGAAAATGCGTGGCGGCCAGCACAAAGGTGCGGTTATCGATGAGTTCGTCCAGCACGGCCTGCGCCAGCGCGGCCCCCTGCGCCGGGTCCGTTCCCGCGCCGAATTCGTCGAGCAGCACAAGCCCGCTTTCGCCAAGATGTTTCCAGGCCTTGGCAAGATGCTGAATCTGGGCCGTAAAGGTCGAAACATTGTCGGTCAGGCTCTGTTCGTCGCCAATGAAGGCGTCCAGACGCGAGAACCACGGCAGATGCGAGCCGCCGGCAGCGGGCACCGGAAGGGCGCTCATGGTCATGGCGGCGATCAGCCCCAGCGTCTTGAGACAGACGGTCTTGCCGCCCGCATTGCCGCCGGTGATGATCAGCGCCCGTTCGCCGGGTCGCAGCACGATGTCCAGAGGCCGGACACGGGTCCGGTTCTTCTGTTCGCTTTCGGCGGCTTCGCCGCGCAGCAGCGGGGCCAGCATGAGCAGGGGATGGCGCGCGCCCAGCAGCTGAATGCCTTCCGCCGCGGTGGTGATGGGCACACAGCGCCCGTCCATGCTTTCGGCAAGGGCCCGCTTGGCCTGAAGAAGGTCCAGTTCCGCCAGCAGGCGCAGGGCGGCGTGTGCGCCGGGCAGTTCGGCCCGCAGCAGATCGGCCAGATAAGCCAGTACCTTACGCTCTTCCTCGCGCTCTTCATGCTTGAGTTCCTGAAGACGGTTGTTGATGTCCACCAGGAACATGGGCTCGAAATAGCAGGTTTCGCCCGTCTGTGACCAGTCATGGATGATGCCCTGCATGCGCCCCTTGAAATTGGATTTGAGGGGCAGCACATAACGGTCCGAGGACAGCGTCATGAACTCGTCCCGCAGGTAGTGCAGCATATTGTACTGCACGGCGTAATCCTTGACCTTGCGCATGCAGCTCTGATGCAGACGGCGCAGCTCCACGCGCACCTGATAGAGCTCGGGGGAGCTTTCGTCCTTGAGCAGGGCGTCGTCGGAGATGCAGCGGTTCAGAGCCGCCGTCAGCTGCACGGGCAGGGGCTCGGCATCCGCCAGCGCCAGCAGGCGCGGCCATTGCCGTTCCGCTTCGGGCACGGCGATGGACTGCCGGGCGGCCTGCGCCTGACGCAGCATTTCCCGCAGCGCCCAGAAGGCTTCGGCATCGGGCTGTGCGCTTGCGCCGCGCCGTTCTTCCATGACGCGCAGCAGACCGCTCACATCGGGGAAGGCGGCAAGGCGGAAACCGCCTTCGGCAAGGGGGCGCTCCAGCCAGACAGCCGCCTCCTCATAGAGGCGGGCGGCTTCGGATGCTGTTTCGGCATCAGGCAGGGGAGCAAGATGCCGGGCGCGTTCGCGTCCGGCGGCAGTGCGGCACAATTCGGCCAGCCAGGCCGTAATTTCGCCGAATTCCAGCGCATGGAGAGTGCGGGCGTGTATCATGCAGCAGATGGCGAGAGAATTACTTGGAGAGGCGCGCCTTCACGGCGGCGGAAAGAACCTTGCCGTCCACGCGGCCCTTGTGGGCGGCCATGACGGCGGAAATGACCTTGCCCATATCGCGCGGCGAAGCAGCGCCGGTTTCGGCAATGGCCGCGTCGATGACGGCGGTCAGCTCTTCTTCGGTCAGGGGCTTGGGCAGGTAGCTCTGGAGCACCACCAGTTCGGCGGCTTCCTTGTCGGCCAGATCGCTTCTGCCGGCGGCGGTGTACTGCTCGATGGAGTCCTGGCGCTGCTTGCCTTCCTTGATGATCAGATCCATCATTTCGCCGTCGTCCAGCGTGCCACCGGGACGGCAGAGATCCACCAGCTTGTTCTTGACGGCCGTCTTGAGCAGACGCAGCACCGTCAGGCGCACGCTGTCCTTGGCCTTGTAGGCCTGAATGTAGTCCTTTTCGATCTGTTCGAACAGGCTCATGCTTTCCTCTCCTTTAGAGCATTTTCAGTTTGAAATGCTTCGCAATTCAAACCATACGGCCTGTCGTTTCGCGGAAAAAACACGGTTTTTCCGCTCACTTTTGGCCGGGCGGCGCTGTGCCGCCGCCTCGCGTTCTGCCTCTTGCAAAGGAAAAACGTTCTAACTGGCGGTCGGGGCGGCAGAGGCCGTAGAAATTCCGCAAAGGACGGGCCCGCGGGCGTTACGTTGCCGGGGCCGCAGGAGTGACGGAAACCAAGCAGAAAATGCGGGAGACCTGTGGCAGGGCTCCCGCGAAGAGACGCGTTTCATGCAAAAAAGGCGCGATGCCATGCCCACAGGGCCGACAACGCGCCGTCTGCGTTACGCAACGTTCATCTTGCGCATTTTCTTCATCAGGCGCTTGCGGGCAGCAGCCTTTTTCTTCTTGCGCATCACGCTGGGCTTTTCGTAGTGCTGGCGCTTCTTCATTTCGGAGAGAACGCCGGCCTTTTCCACCTGCTTCTTGAAGCGGCGGAGCGCGATATCGAAGTTATAGTCGTCTTCGTTCAGGAAAACGCCGGGCATTGACATCACCCCCTCTGGGCTGGGCTCCGATCCTCAGATCGGGCTGGCAGGCCGAAGCCTGTCGCAGAATGTCGCCGGTGACGTTGACATTCCGAAGCGAGAGATTTCTCTAGCTCCGTCAAAAAAAAAATGCAAGCATTTTTTTGCGATCCGCCGCAATTACTGATTCCAGACATCCATGGTCGGAAACATCCATGAAAGAATGCAGAAAAACGCATAGTGCAGTGTCGGCACCATCAGAAAGACGGCTACCGGCAGCATGGCCAGCGGGCCGGGGCGCAGATGCGGCAGAAAGCGGTGCAGCAGCGGCGCGAGGGAACGGGTAATCAGGGCCGCTGCCGCGGCATCCACAAAGAGCTTGAGCGGCAGGCGCACCGACGAAAAGAAAATGCACGCCGGGAAGAAAAGAGGAAAAAAGGCCAGCGACAGCAGCAGGGCGGGGCGCAGCAGGGCCGAATATTCCCGCATCCAGCGACGACCGCGCCGGGTGAACAGCAGAAAGACGGTTAAAATCAGGGCTGACAGCAGGACGAGGCGTGCGAGCATGGCGTTCCTTTGCAGAAAAGCGGAGAAAACGCAGGGCTTTCTGCTTGCCTTGCGCCTTTGAGAACTTTACCATGTCTGCCGACGATCGAAAAGAAGTACCGACAGCTTCTTTTTTGCAGGCTGGAGCGTTTCACCTTTGAAAAAGGTGAAACGACAGGCCGCAAGGTTTGAAATGCGAAGCGTTTCAAACTGAAAATGCTCTATGCTGTCGAGGAGGCGTTCGTATGCAGGTCATGAGAGCATTGCTGCTGACAATGCTGGTTGTTCTGATGGGAGGCGTGGCGGCCGAAGCGGCCGAGGAACGGTGGCCGACGTTCGATCTGGCTGATCCGGCGGATGAAAAGGCCATGGAACTTCATACGCGATCCTTCCATACGCATTTTACCGCTGTGGCCGGGGATGCCCTGATTCTTTACGCATCCCGGCGCATGCCCATCGTGGAAGTGGTGCGCCATTGCAATACGGCCTTTGCCAACAAGAAAATTGATTACAGCGGCACCATTTACGACACCTTCACGAATATTTCCCGGGAAGAAATGGAAACAATGCTGCAAAACGGCAATATTCTTTATTTCTTCCCGGCATTTCTGGCGGTCAATCAGCATAAGGGCAACGATCTTGTCCGCGAGGGGCTGCTGTCGGAAAAGTCCGTGTCTGTCCTGTCCGCCGCCCTGCCTCTGTTGAGCGAGCTTGTGCGTAACGGCGAATTACAGACCGGCATGGCTGCGGAACTGCGCGATTCACAGACAACCGCAGACAGCAAAGAAGCCTCGCGTCCCGCGCCTCGCGGCGCCACAGGGCGTTAGCGTCGGGATTTATGACGTTTTGTTTTGAGGGGGAAGAAACCCCTTTTGCTTGCGGCAAAAAGGGGTTTCTTCCCCCTCAAACTCCCCCATCTTCCCCAAAACCCGC
>DXFI01000112.1 GCA_019114565.1 Candidatus Desulfovibrio intestinigallinarum
AGGGAACACCTTGTGCGCCAGCCAAGGGGTTCCCTTCCCCCCAACTCTCCCTCCCCTTCATAAAAAGGGAGGCCCGGAGGAGCGGGTATTCCTGCCGGGCCTCGTGTCCGTCCGAAGGGGAAAAGGAGGGAACCCTCCGGAGGGGACAATCTTAGAGCATTTTCAGTTTGAAACGCTCTAGCCGCCCTGTTTCATGCGATCCACCAGCGCATCGAGTTCGCGGGACTGGCCGGCGAGTCCCGCGACTTCCTGAGCGCTCTGGCGCAGGGCGTCGGAAGCCTGCCGGGCAAGGGCGCTCAGTTCGCCGATGGCCCGGTTGATGCTGTCGCTGGTGGCGGACTGCTGCTCGCCGGCTGTGGCGATGGAGTGCAGGGCCGTTGCCGTATTTTCCGCTTCTTCGGCAATGGCTTCGAGGGCTCCTTCGGCCTTTTCCGCAAGGGCGGCGGAATTTTCTATCTGGCTGACGGCGGTATCGACAGCCTCCATACTTTCTTTCATGCTGGCGCCGATACCGCTGATGACCCGCTCCACGTCGGCGGTGGAGGTGGTTGTTTTTTCGGCCAGCTTGCGCACTTCGTCGGCGACCACGGCAAAGCCGCGTCCGGCGTCGCCTGCGCGGGCAGCCTCGATGGCGGCGTTGAGGGCCAGCAGATTTGTCTGATCCGCTATGTCAGAAATAACTTCCATGACAAGGGTAATGGCATCGGTCTTTTCCTGAAGCGTGGTCATGTTGTCCTTGAGCTTCAGGGAAAGGCTGTGCAGGGCGCGAGCGTTTTGCAGCGAATGGAGTACCATGCCCTTGCCTTCAATGGCGTGTTCACGGGCCAGAGAGGACTGTTCCGAGGCGGTGACGGCATGGTGCGCCACGGATTGCACGCTGGCATTCATTTCCTGCATGGATGCGGCCACGTCCTGCAGATTGCGGGCGGAATTCTCCGCAGCCTCGCGGGACTGATCAATCTGGGCGGCCAGTTCCTGCGAGCTGGTCGACATGGCGTTGACGTGTTCTTCCAGCGTTTCGGCGGCGGCAATCATCCCGTTTTTGTGAGCATCGGCGGCCAGCTGTGCCGCCTGTTCCGCCTGCGCGGTGGCTTCCTGCGCCTGCCGGGTGGCAATGCGGGCTTCCGCGGCCTTGTCGTTGGCGGCGGTGATGGTCTGCCGGAGGTTCTGCACCATGTGCCGCAGGGCGTCGGCAAGGCGGCCGGTTTCGTCGCTGTTGCGGACGTCGAGTGTCTGATCGAGATTTCCCCGGGCCACGGCCTCGGCAAATTCCTGCGTCCTGGCCAGCGGGCGGGTAACGGCCCGCGTGATGACGAAGGCGGCCAGCGCGCCCAGAATGAGCAGGCTCAGACTTGCAAGCAGCATGACATGCTGCGAGGTCTGCAGGCTGCTGTGAGTACGCGTCACGTCGGCGATGGCGCGCCGGGAGAGATGCTGCGAGGTTTCGGAAATCTCGGTGTGGAGCTGGTTGTAGCTGCGCACGCGCACGGCATCGGCTTCCATGCGCCCTGTCTGCAGGCGGCTCATCAGGCGGGCCTGTTCGGCAAAGGCGGCAAGGGCCTTTTCCACATCGTCGAACATGGCGCGGCATTCCTGCCGCAGCAGGTGCGCGCGCAGGGGAGGAAAGTCCTTGCAGAGAACCTCCAGGGCCGTGACCTGACGGGCCAGAGCCTCGGCGTCCTTGCCCCGGGCGGTCTGCAGCAGGTCGCGTTCCGCATCCTGAAGACGCCGGGTCAGGGCGGCGACCGCGGCCATGTTGCGGGAATACTGTTCCACTGCCTGCGTGTTGCCGTCGGCAAGGAAGGCCCGCAGGGTAGCGCTCATGGTATCCATGAGCGTGCCGAGCGTGCGCACGGCAAAGGCGGCGCGTTCCTGCATGAGCCGGGTGGCCTGCTCGGCCTGATTCTGAATTTCGTAGCCGTCGGCGCTGCTCTGGGTGTAGTTGCCGTAGAGCGTCTTGAATGTTTCGATAAAACGGCTGCTCTGTTCGTCGGCATATTTCTGGTTGAGCGCGACAAATTCGTTGAAATTCTGTTCCAGCGCTCTGATGTACTCCAGCCCGCGCTTATAGCTTTCCTGATCGCCGTTTTCAAAGAAAACGCGCGTATGATAGGCGCCCTGGAGAAGATTGCCGACGCTGCTGTTGAACTGCATCAGCTTGGGGATGCAGTCCAGCGCGGTGCTTTCGGAAACCTCGCCGGCGCGCTTCATGACATCAATGGACAGGGACGCCATGATGCCTGTGCAGACAAGGAGAAACAGAAAGCCCCCGCCGATTTTCTTTGCCAGAGTCAGGCGCATATGGTCTCCCTGTGATGCTGGTAACGCCCGCAACGCTGCGCTGCGGCCGTCAGGGACGACAGAACGCCGTTACCGGCGGCACGGCGTGATGCCGTCGGCAGAGCGGGGCGGGGATTTGTGTGCTGGAATGAAAGAATGCCGCGAGGGGCGGGGCAGCCGTCAGGCTGCGGACAGGCGGGGAATCCGGGAAAGAAAAAACGTTCAGAAAGGCAGGGCGGGCAGGAGAATTCTCTCTCTCTCTCTCTCTCTCTC
>DXFI01000113.1 GCA_019114565.1 Candidatus Desulfovibrio intestinigallinarum
AAGGGGGTTTCCTTCCCCCCGGAAGAACTTAGCCCCACGCGCTCTAGTCAAAGTCTGCCAGCAGTGCCTCAAGGCCGAGGACGGCGGACAGAGGGCTGGAGCGCAGGTCCTTGCCCAGGCCGATGCAGGCTTCCTGCATGGACGAGGCGGAGACGCCGTTGCGGATGGAGCTGTGCGCTTCCATGAAGGCGGCCAGCCGATCGCAGACCTTGATCAGGGCCCCGTCCTTGGGATCAAGGCTGTCGTCATTGAAGCGTTCGTGCAGGGTGAAGAAGTCTTTCACCTGCTCGGCATGCCCGTTGCGCATGATGGCGTCGTGAAATTCCGAGCCGGTTTCCATGCCGAGGTAGTAGCCGAGGCGATCCGCCAGCGCCGCGTAGCCGTCGCGGCGCAGGGGCTGGAAAATGCGGTGCTGGAGTTCCTCTTCTTCGTACTGGCGGATGATGTCCGGCAGACTGGGAACGGAGGTCTTGACCGGCGCGATGATGTCGCGGGTCAGCAGTTCCGGCAGATCGTGGAGCAGGCCGCAGAAGAAGTTGTTGCAGGCCCGGGCCGGGCATGCGCCGATTTTCAGACTGAAGAAATAGGCGTAGACCGCCACGAGGAACATATGCCCGAGCACCGAGGTGGCGGGAATGCGCGGCACCTGCGTCCAGCGAATCTGAAAACGGAGCCTGCCGCAGAGGTTGGCTACGCGGGCCAGTGCGTCCGTGCCGTCCAGTATGGCCGTCATCCCGGAAAGATCGCGGAAGGCTTCGAGACGGCTGTGGAAGGAAGCCGCGATTTCCTCCATTTCCTCGTCAAAGGTATTGACCGGACGGATCAGGAAAAACTCCCACGAGGACGCATACATGTGCGCGGCGGCAAGAATGCGTCGCGCCAGCAGATCATCGGGAGCTGCTGCTGTTTCCGGCGGCTGTTCGTGCCACTGCTGCAGCCGGAGCCAGAAGTCGCCCAGCGGCTCGACGCTCGGCTCCAGCCGCTTCAGCACATGAGCCGTGAGCTGGCGGAAGTGCTCCGGATTTTCCTTGATGCGGTAAAAAACCGGCGGTTTGATGTCCGTAATAATCAGGCGATACAGGTAGTCGGCAATGCCGCCTTCCACTATGCGCCGGGCTATGGCGGTGCGCCGCTCGCAGGGCAGAGAGGCGGTGTTTTCCTGCCACAGCAGACAGGCCGTCAGCATCTTGTGGGCCTGCTTGTCCAGTTCCACCAGCTCCACGGGGCGCAGCTTGTCGTTCCAGCGCAGGAGATAGGCTCCGGAAAACACCAGCTGCAACAAACTTTTCCGTATTGCCGTCATGGGCAAGACCTCCCTTCCTGTCGGTTTCCGTTCAGGGTACGCCATGCGCCCGGCAAAGGCCACACCCTTTGCGGCACTTTCCTTTTTCCGGCAAGTGGACTAGACTCTGAGCCTCTGTTATGGCGTGCCGGAAAGAGCTCCTTGCCTCTGCTCCCTCACTGAAATATCCCCTGTCCCCCGAGAGGAGTCGCTCATGGGCAGTATCGCAGCGTCTGTAGTCTGTCTCTGTTTTATTATCGCCGCCGGTGTTGCGGGCACGTCCGGGGCTGTCGGCAGCGGACTGCTGGCAGGCGCAGGCCTCGCCGCTCTCGGCGGTCTTGTGGCGGCTGTCCTTCAGCGGAAACAGCAGGAGCGCATCAGAACGGCGCTGGGAACGCCCGGAAACGGCGCGCCTCTCTGCCGTTCCGTGGATGAATGCCTGACGTCCCTGCGCGAACGCTGCGCTTCCCTGGAAAAGGATGTGGAAAACGCCCGTGCCGAACAGACTTCCGCCGCGCGGGAGCTGGCCGGGCAGCTGGAAGAGGCCCGGAAGAAACTGGGCGATCTGGCGGGCGAGAAAGACAAGGCCATGCCGATCTTCAAACAGATGCACAACTCCTGCATGCAGCTTGTTGCCGAACTGGGCAATATGGCGCTGCTGGTCGGCAATGTGGATAACGGCGTGGAAGTGCAGCGTTTCCGTCTGGCGGAAGTCTCCTCGGCCATGACGCAGATTTCACATGCCGCGCGGGAAGTCTCCCAGCGTGTGGGCGATCTGTCCGACAATGCCGAGGCCTCGCGCGAGAAGGCCGTGACCGGTCAGGAGCAGGGCAAGGGCGCGGTGGAATCCATTGACCGCGCCAAGGAAACCATTCTGCATCTCAAGCGCGCCATGGATACGCTGGGCCAGCGCGCCAGCGATATCGGTCAGGTGATGAGCGTCATCAACGAGGTGGCGGATCAGACCAATCTGCTGGCCCTTAATGCCGCCATCGAAGCCGCCCGTGCCGGGGAAGCCGGACGCGGCTTTGCCGTGGTGGCCGACGAAGTGCGCAAGCTGGCGGAAAAGACCATGAGCGCCACCAAGGAAGTGGAAGAAGCCGTCCTTGCCATTCAGGAAGAAACCCGCCGCAATATGGATGCCGTGGAAGAAGCGGCGGAACTTTCTGTCGCGGGATCGGAACGCGCGGGAGCGGCCGGGGAATTCATGGTGGAAATCGTGACCCGGATGGAAGAAACCGCAGAGCATCTGCGCGTCATTCGCACGGCGGCGCAGGATCAGTCCGGCAGCAGCGAGCAGACCACCAGCGCTCTGGACGAAGTGCACGAAGTGGCCGAGCGCACGGCCTCCCTCATGTCCGATTTTACGGGACAGCTGCTGAACCTCAAGGGCAGCATGGAAGAGCTGGATCTTGTCATGCATGCCGTGGCCTCGGGGGATTTTGATCTTGTGACACACCGTAAGGATGTCTTTGTGGAATGGTCGGACTCCCTCAAGCTGGGCGTGCCCATCATCGACGAGCAGCACCGCATGCTGTGCAGCTATATCAACGACTTGTACCGGGCTGTGCGTTCGCGGGCCGATCGCGATGTCATCGGCAGGATTATCGAACAGCTCAAGGGCTACACCGTGGCGCACTTTACGTCGGAAGAGCAGTTCTTCAAGCATTCCGACTACCCCAAGACGCTGCAGCATATGGATGTGCACCAGAAGTTTGTGAGGCGTCTGGAAGAAATCGAACAGGACTACAAGAACGGCAAGAGCGACGTGGGGCCGGATCTGCTTTCCTTCCTCAAGGACTGGCTCATCAATCATATTCAGGGAACAGACCCCTCCTACCTGCCCTATATCAGAAAGTAGCCCTCCGGCTGCTGCAAGTAAAGAAGGCCTCCGCGTGGCGGGGGCCTTCTTTGTTGGCGGCAGCCGTTGTCAGGCACGCCGCAGTCTTTTGCCGCGCCTCACACGCGGAGCATGTTTAGTTTTAAATGCCGTGCCGCCGCCTCACGTTCTGCCTTTTTCAACGGTGAAACGCTCTATAATGCCTTGCGTCGTGTCCAGACATGATGCAGAGCCAGCGCCGTAAAGGCGACGCCCGCCGCCACATGCGGCTTCTTGCCCATCAGACTCAGCAGAACGGTTGCCGCAAACGTCCCGGCAAGGGCGCGGGTAGCCAGTTTGCGCGTGCTCAGGGGGCGCGGGCGGGGAGCGGAAACGGGAGCGCGTTCTTCCATGATGACCTCCAATAAAAATGAAATTGACTTCCAATCTCTTGACAAGCAGACAAGTTTACGTAAACTTTTTTCGTGAAGAAAAAAAGACGCTGGTTGCAATTTTTTCTGCAAGCGACAAGGAGTCTGTGATGAGCATTATCAGCCTGCGACAGATGGCAGTGGGACAGCAGGGCAAGATCGCCGCCGTGGAAGCCCTTGGAGAAATGGGGCGTCGTATCCGCGACATGGGCATCATTCCGGGAACGACCGTTTCCGTGGTGGGGCGTGCGCCGTTGCGTGATCCCGTGGCGCTGCGTATTTCCGGCGTTACCATTTCCTTGCGCAACAGCGAAGCCGATCATATCAGCGTCGATATCGGCAATTAGAGCGTTTCAACTTTGAAAAGGGAGAAACGCGAGGCGTCCGGGGCGCCCGGCCCGGAGTGAGCGGAAAAGGCTTTTTCGCGAAACGACAGGCCGCGGGGCTTAAAACGCACCGCGTTTCAAGCTGAAAAAGCTCTTGTTTTCCCCGATGTCCGGCTCTGCCGGGAAGCGGTACGGCGTTCGTTGTCGATGCTGTTTTGTGTTTTCTGCCCGGAAAGAGCCGGACGCATTCCTTTTGGAGGGCGCGCGGGCGGCGGTATTTGCCGCCCGCCGGAAAGGAAGGGTGCGACAGCGTTGCCGGATGGCTGTTCATCCGGCAGACGGCTGCACAGCCGCGTTGCGATGTTATGGAAAAGCGTTGGTAACGGGCGTTGTGCCGCCTTTTTTTACTACCTTTTTTCTTTGCGAAGGGAGCGTAAGATGAACGAAACTTTCAAGTATGCCCTGTTTTTTCTGGGTGGCGTCGCCGTCGGGGCCATTGGCGCTGTAGCCGTGAGCCGCGGCAAGCTTGACGTCAAACCTCTTGCCGCCGACCTGTTGAGCCGCGGTATGGACGTCAAGGAAGCCCTGGCCCGCAAGGTGGCGGCAGTCAAGGAAGATATGGAAGACCTTGCGGCCGAGGCCCGCGCTGCTCAGGAACAGCGCAAGGGCGCCTAGGCGGGGAGCGCGCATGCGGTTTTTCATAGTTCACGAACTGGAAACTTCCGAGGGCGTTCGACTGCGTGCGCGCGCCGACAGGCACTTTTCCCTGTCGGAAGCCGAAGGGCTGGCGGACGCGCTCGACGCTGTCGAAGGCGTCGAGGGCGTCCGCGTCAATCCGCTGGTGGGCAGTGTTCTGCTGCTCTTCCTGCCCGAAGCGCGGGAGCGTGTTCTTTCCGCGCTGGCGGCGGCCGGCGACGCGCTCCCCGACGAGGCTCCGCAGCGGCAGCAGCGGCCTGCCGCTTCCGTAGCTGAGGGTCCCATTCCGGATTTGCCCGCCGTGCCCGGGGAAAACGGCGATCCCGGGCTCTGGCCCCTGTTCCGCTTCCTGTTTGTGCGCCCGCTGCTGCCGCCTGCACTGCGCATCTTTTCCAGCCTGACCAGCGCGCTGCCCTTTTTGTGCAAGGGCTTTCGGGAGCTCTTTCAGGGAAAACTCAATGTGGATGTGCTGGATGCCGCGGCCATAGGCGTTTCCCTGCTGCGCCGGGATTTTTCCACCGTCACCATGCTGACCCTGCTTCTGGGGCTGGGCGAAACGCTGGAAGCCTGGACGCGCCGCAAGTCTCTGGAAAGTCTGCGCGACAGTCTGGCGCTCAATGTGGATCAGGTCTGGCTGCTGGTGGACGGTACGGAAGTCTGCGTGCCGTTGTCGGAAGTCCGGGAAGGCGATCTTGTGGTGGTGCGCGACGGCGGTTCCATCCCCGTGGACGGCGTTGTCGAGGACGGCGAGGCTGTAGTCAATCAGGCTTCCATGACCGGCGAACCTCTCGGCGTGCCGCGCGGCAAGGGGGCGTCCGTCTATTCCGGCACGGTGGTGGAGCAGGGACGCCTTGTCATCCGCGCCGTGCATGTGGGCGACGGAACCCGCCTGCAGCAGGTGGTCAGCTTCATTGAGCAGTCCGAGGCGCTCAAGGCTGGTATTCAGGGCAAGTTCGAGCGCATGGCGGATATGGCCGTACCCTTTACCTTCGGCCTTGCCGGTCTTGTCTGGCTGCTTACCCGCGATCCGCTGCGTGCCTCGTCGGTGCTGCTGGTGGACTATTCCTGCGCCCTGCGTCTCGCAACGCCGCTGGCTGTGCTGGCCTCCATGCGCGAAGGCGCGCGGCATGGCGTTGTCATCAAGGGCGGTCGTTTTCTCGAAGCTCTGGCCGAAGTGGATACGGTTGTTTTCGACAAGACGGGCACGCTGACCAATGCTCAGCCGTCCGTGCGGGACGTGGTGCCCGCGCCCGGTTTTGAGCGTGATTTTGTGCTGCGCATCACGGCCTGTCTTGAGGAGCATTTTCCTCATCCCGTTGCCCGCGCCATTGTGCGCGGCGCGCAGGAGGAAGGCCTGCAGCATGAAGAGGAGCATGCCGAAGTGGAATATGTCGTGGCGCACGGCGTGGCCTCCAGTCTGTACGGGCAGAAGGTCTGCGTCGGCAGCCGCCATTACATAGAACAGGATGAGGGCGTGAGCCTTGACGTGCTGGAAGACGCCATTGCCGCGCATACGGCGGAAGGGCATTCGCTCATCTATCTTGCCGTGGACGGCCGTCTTGCCGGTTTCATCGCCATTGAGGACCCCCTGCGGCCTGAGGCCGTGTCCGTCATCGAGGAGCTGCGCCGTACTGGTATCAGGCGTATTCTCATGCTGACCGGCGACGATGAGCGCACGGCGCGGACCGTGGCGACGCGTCTCGGCATTTCCGAGTACCGCGCGGGCGTTCTGCCGACGGACAAGGCCGGCGTGGTGGAGGAGCTGACCGCTCAGGGCTGCAAGGTGCTTATGATTGGCGACGGCATCAACGACGCCCCGGCTCTGTCGGCGTCGCATGTGGGCATTTCCATGTGCGGCGGCGCGGATCTGGCCCGCGAAGTTGCCAACGTGCAGCTTTCCTCCCCCGACTTGCGCGCTCTGCTGGTGGCCCGTGAACTGGGACGCCGAACCCTGCGCCGTATTCATGTCAATTTCGGCATTACCATGATTCTGAACAGCCTGTTTCTTGCCGGGGGGCTCTTCATGATTCTGTCGCCCGGTATTTCGGCCCTGCTGCATAATCTGACCACGCTGGGCGTGACGCTGAATGCCATGCGGCCCCATCTTTCCGAAACAGAAGCGCGGCAGGCTCTGCCTGCCCCCGAGGAGGCCGCTTAGATGCTGGATAATCTGAAATTCCTCAAGTATGTACGGAGCTTTACGGAAGGGCGGGTGCGCCTGCGTCATCCGGCGCTGGAAAATGCCCGCATCGCCGCCATGGCGCAGGACTCTCTGTCCGGGATTCCCGGCGTGCTTGAGGCCTCCGTCAATACGCAGACCGGTTCCGCCCTCCTGCTCTACGATCCCGCGCGCGTGACGCAGGACATGCTGGTGGAAAAGGGCGTCCTCTGGGCGCAATGGCTGGATAACTGCCTGCAAAGCGGCACTGTATGCACGCCTCCGGCACTCTAGAGAGTTAGTTTATCTGGGGGGAAGGGAAACCCCTCTGCTGGCGCGAGAGGTGTTT
>DXFI01000114.1 GCA_019114565.1 Candidatus Desulfovibrio intestinigallinarum
TCTCTCTCTCTCTCTCTCTCTCTCTCTCTCTCTCTTCAGCATTACAAGGGCGCAAATCTTTCCCTTGCTCCTGCTCAGCTGGAAGTCTACCGCAGGGTAATCAAGGCGATGCATGCCTTGTCTTATTCAGAAGGCGTAATCAGGGCGGTTGCCGGTCTGTTGGAAAAAGTTTATCTTGTTAAACTCCCGGGTATTTCTTGGCAGCGTGAGGGAATTCCTTATTATGATGACGTCTATAATTATCTGGAAGCAAAATATACGGATAGTATTAAATTGTTGAATGATAGATATGGAATAGAGCTGGCTGTTCTTGGCGAACGAGAAAAGGTTATCCCAATTTCTGCCGGGGCAGAAAAAATTTATGATGAACTGTGTCAACAGATTCTGGAAAATGTTTCTACGATATTAAGAGAATCTTCGCAGCAGAGGGACATGTAACTGAGAATCAGGATGATATTTTTGTAAGGCCTGCCTGTGTATCTTCCTATTCAGACAGCGCAGTCATCACATTTTACTGGAGGAATATATGTCTGAGCCGGAACTCAGGATCGAGCTTGGAGCGGGGGCACGCAAGATGCCCGGCTGGACGGGCATTGATATTTCACCAAAGGCAGATCTGGTTTGTGATATCGGCACGGAAGTCTGGCCGTTTGACGACGGCAGCGTCCGTGAGATTTACGCCAGTCATGTTCTTGAGCACTTTTCCTATCTCACAACGATGCGTCATGTGCTTGGCGAGTGTCTGCGTGTCCTGTGCCCGGGAGGACGTTTGCGCGTGGCTGTGCCTGACGCCTCGATTTATATTCGGGCCTATCTGGAAGGCAGGGATTTTCCCGAAGTCATTCCCGTGTACAAACGGGCCTACTTTTTCAACAGTCCGATAGATTCCATAAATTACATTGCGTATATGGCGGAGCAGCACCGACATATGTTCGATATGGAAAATCTGCTGTGCGTTTTGCGCAATGCCGGTTTTGTCCGGGTTGCGGCGCGAGACTTCGATCCCGAGATCGATGTTGCCAAACGGCATCCGCAATCCATTTATGCGGAGGCTTTCAAGGCGTAGTTGCCGCGTCCCGGTGTTCCGGACGGGTGGCTGCGCGGCTCTTGCTGCGTCCAGCGCGTTTTTAGTTTGAAATGCTTTGCGTTTCAAACCATACGGCCTGTCGTTTCATGGAAAAAAGCGTGGTCTTTCCGCTTGCTTCGGGCCGGGCGGCGCCGTGTCGCCGCCTCGCGTTTCACCTTTTTCAAAGGTGAAACGCTCTAAGCCTGTCCGCCGCCGTTGTACTCGCCGATTTTAAGCGCCGGGTTGCCTGCCATACGGCAATTGTTACCGCATCCCTTGTAGAGAGTGCTTGCGGGAGCAATGCTGTTGTTGCTGCCGATATGCACATGCTCCAGTATGACGCTGTGCGGGCCGAGATGGTTTTCAGAACCGATGGATGCTCCTCCCAAGACCAGCGAGTACGGGGCCAGAAAATTGTAATCGCCGATCTCGGCATCATGGGAGAGGTTGGCCGCGCCGTTAATATAGTTTGCGTTGCCGATCTTTGCGTTGCAGTAGACGGTGCAGCCCCGCTGGAAGACATTGCCTTCGCCCAGTTCGGCGGAAGCGCAGATATCCGTCCAGGGGTGGATAAGGTTCATGAAGTGCGCGCCTCTGCCTTTGAATTCCTCGAATATGGCCTTGCGCAGCGCCGGCTGTCCTACGCCGATGACAAAGAAGTCATCGGGACCTATATCGTAATCGTCGGCCGTCGTCAGATGAAGGGATGCAAGTTCCTTGAGATCTCCCTTGTATCCCTTCCAGTCAAGAAATCCGTGAAATGTATAATAGTTTTTCATTGCCGGAGCACTGGCAAGCATATCTCTGTATATCCAGTAGCATTCGCGTGCCGCGCCGGAATTGCCTATGATGATAACGCGGGGCATCAGTAGCGTCCCCCTGCCATGATATAATTCTGCCCTGTGATCCAGCGGGCTTTTTCAGAAAGCAGAAAGGCCGCCATATGCGCCACATCTTCCGCCTGCCCGAAGCCCAGCGGATAATCCCGTAGCTGTTCTTCCCGATAGGATGGGCCCATAAAGGCTTCGGCGGCTTCTTCCAGCGGGGTGTCCACAATGCCCGGAGCAAGACAATGCACGCGTACGCCGCGGGGGGCCACCTCCTGGCTGATGGCCTTTGCCGCAGCGGCCAGGGCCGCTTTGGCCGCGCCGTAGATGAGATGTCCCTTTTCGGGGTACACTGCCGAGGCTGACGTCAGAAAAAGCAGCGCCCCGCCCTTACAGCTGTTGCGGCGATCGCAGAATCCCTGAGCAAGCAGGATTGACGCATGGAAGGCGAGATCAAAATGGCGGCGCGCCATGGAAAGCTCATAGGTGCGGAGACTGTCCATGATGCCTTCCCCCGCGGAGTGGGCAAGCCCCCACAGGGGGCCGTATTCCTGACAGAGTCCGCGGATCCAGCGGGGCAGCCCCTCCATATCCTCAAGAAGATCGCGGGGGACATTAATCCAGCGGTCCGGGCAGCATGCCTGAGCGCGGGCCTCGTCCAGCCTGCGAACATTGCGTCCGCAGGCCAGAACCGTCGCCCCCTGCCGCAGGCATTCCAGAGCTATGGCACGGCCGATGCCGGAGCTGGCGCCTGTGACCAGGATTCGTTGCTGGGCCGTAAACATCAGGCAATGGCTCCCGCGCTCAATGCGATGAGATCCGAGGGCGTGCGGCAGCCCTTCAGCGTGTCAAATGTGATGCGCTGACCGAAATTTTTGTCGAAGAATGCAATAACGACCATAAAGGCCAGAGAATCCCATTCTTCAAGATCGGTAAGGACCGTGTCTTCATGCAGCTCCATGTCGCACTGCAGCATTTCCTGAAGGGTTGTCAAAAACTCCTGTCTAGTCATGGCTATCTCCTTTGATGATTTTTTCCCAGCGCTCTATGCGCTGTTCTCTGGTCGGGCGCGCGGGATCCGCTTCATATTCCAGCAGAGGAGCACAGTCCCATCCGTCTATGGAACAGAGACACGAGCCCCATGCAAGTCCGACGCCGTATCCGCTCATCAGAATTCTTCCGAGAGGCGGTCTGTCGATGGCGGCATCGCATAATGCAACAGGGATGGATGCCGAGGCCGTATTGCCGTACTTGCTGAATGAGCCCGAGGGGGTTTTGTCCAGGGGGATGCCGACCTTGTCCGCAATGCCCTCGACAATCTGTTTGTTGGCCTGATGCAGGAAAAGCCAGTCTATTTCTTCAGGGGATATTGCGGCGTACTTCATACAATTCTGGAGATGCTGCGGGACAACATCCATGGTAAAGTTGAAGACGCGCCCCCCATCCATATAGGTGTCCATCAACTGCCAGGGATTGCCATAGGAGTCCACAATGTCCCGAGTGGCGGCTTCGTTGCGTTCATGCTCGCGGACAAAGGGGATACGTGAACGCCCGGCCGGCGCAATGATGGTTTCAAAACCGCTGCCGTCCGTCCCGAGTCCAAAATGCATGGGGGGCGCGGTCTCGTCCCGGACGAGCAGTGTTGCGCTGCCGCCGTCGCCGAAGACCGGGGCCGTGATGCGGTTACGTACATCCCGGGAAAAAGAATGCGCATCGCCGACGAGCAGAAGCGCCTGACGCGCCGCGCCCGAGGCAATCAGCGAGCTTCCGATCCAGAGCCCGTAAATGTAGCCGGCGCATCCCTGATTGACATCAAAGGCGGCGCAATGTTGCGGCAGCCCCAGACGGTGCTGCAGTTCGCAGGCTGTTGCCGGAAGCGTCCAGTCCGGTGACTGACTGACGAAAATCAGGGCATCCGTTGCGTCTGGATTGACACCCGGCGCGGCAAGCAGGTTCCGTGCGGCAAATGCGCAAAGATCCGACGCCGTCACATCGACAGGGCAAACGCGCCGCTTGTCCATGCCGAGGGTCATTTTCATCCGTGATACTTTCTTCATGCTGCCGCCATAATAGGCGGCCTCGTCTTCCAGGCGGATTTCCTGCGTCGGAACGGCGGCCCTGATGGCAGCTATGCGGACGTGCTGTAGGGTGTGAAACATGGCCTCTCCAAAGGGTGTTGCTACAAGAGACGTTATTCTGAAATGTCTTTAGAGTGTTTTCTGTTTGAAACGCTGTGCGTTTAAAATCATACGGCCTGCCGTTTCGCGGAAAAACGCGCTTTTCCGCTCACCTCTGGCTGGCGGCGCTGTGTGCCGCCTCGCGTTTTACCTTTCTCAAAGGTAAAACGCTCTAACATGCCTGCTTCACCTGGTGTTCTCATGCATTCGGGCAGATGTCATAAGGACATTCGGCGCAATGAGCGTCAGGCGCCGAACCGGCGAGAATTTTCCGCCTGACATTGCGAAAATGCGTATTATTCCAGAGTTCCATGAGGTTCGGCGCATCAAACACATATCCCAGAGACGCCATATCTCCGAGAACAACCGCATTGCAGGCATGCGGAACAATATTGTCATTGCGCCCGGGCAGGCTGTTTCGTGTGGGCCATATCTGAAATTTTTTCCAGAAGACATCGCATCTGTGCCTTGTGGCCGAGGGGATAGCAATGCGAACATTCAACTCCCGGGCCAGCTCCGCCATGGCCTGCAATCGGGAATTGAGCTGGAGATCTCCATGAGGCCAGGAATTCCCCAGAGATGTAAAGGCATTCATATTATGAGGAAAGATCGGCGTTACATGGAGGTTGAGGCGCAGGTTGTAAGCATGTATCTTGCGTATGACCTTTTCAAGATCCGGCAGATTGCTTTTCGTCAAAAGAAAATTCCCGGAAAGCTTGGGAATATCCATATCAGAAAGAATCGCAAGTGTCTTGTACAGATCGTCGGTCGAGCTGTTTGTTTTTATGGAGCTGTTGCCCATTACGTCGGTTGTAATAAAGCTGATTTGGTGCTGCCGGCTTCTGATTTTTTGCAGGGCATCCGTTTTTTCCAGAAGTCTGCTCGAGAAGTTGGACTGAAAAGAAACAGAGCCATACCGCTCTATTGTATAATCAAGAATGGAGAAAAAGTCCGGATGCAGCAGGGGCTCTCCTGTCGCGCAGATATGAATGCGAGGAACACCACCCTGATGTAAAAAGTCTATGATCTTAAACGCTTCTTCCTTGGGCATCGTGTACCGGACATTGAACACCTTGGAAATATGCCGCGCATCGGGGCTATGGTACGAACAGAATTCACAACAGTAGTTGCAGGCGCTGATAATACCCAGTGTAACCCAGAGAGGAGGATAGTTCAGATACTCCTCACGCAGATATTCTTTGGAAAATGACGCGTTATAGTCTTCATTCGTAAAGTGTTTGCACGACATTCCGGCGTCCTTGTGTTTAATTCGACGATGCTTTTTACTGCATCCGATCAAGTATGGCGGCAACACATGTTTCCAGCGACAACTCCGCCGTAGGCAGGGTTATATGCGGCGCCTGCGGAAAATCGACAGCCGTTTCCGCCCCGGCCATATGGCACACATCGCCAGTCTGTTCCGCGGCATACAGCCCTTTAGGATCCCGTTTGCGGCGTTCTTCTTCGGAAACATCCAGAAAGACTTCCAGATAGCCGGGCAGGTTCTCCCTGTTCCACGCGTGTATTTCGTGGAACAGGGAGATGGTGGCAATGACGACGGTATGCCCCTGATCCGCCAGAAGTTTGCAGAAACGGGCATAGGTCTGTGCCAGCGCCAGACGTCCGGCGCGATCAAAACCTGAAGATGTAGCACCCAGAACCGCACGCAAATCATCTCCATCCAGGAGAATTGCGTGCGGCAGACGGGCCACAAGAGCTCGTGCCAGCGTAGTTTTGCCCGCGCCGGACAGACCGGTAATCCAGATGACGCGACCCTGAGTGCTCATGCTCTCTCCTAACCTGCGCGGCGCGCAATCCAGGCGCGGGTCAGATATTCGGCTTCGATGAAAGCCAGGCCGGATGTCTTTTCACGAATATAGTCAAGGAATTGCGCGAAACGATCTTCCCCGAGCTGTACGCGCACGTCATTGACGGACTCCCAGAGTCCCAGATAGCGCTGAGGGGTCTGCTGTTCGATATGGCGACCTTCAAGGTAAACAACCTCGGAGAATTCCGTGCGGGAGGAAAGGCGTTCCATAAGCCCGTTGCAGAATTCCGAACGACCGGAGGAGACGCGCTTCATGTCGGGAGCGAGCTTGTGCAGGTAGTCCTCGATTTCCACAAGCAGCGGATTGGATTCGTAATAGCGGGTATTCCAGAGAGCCATGAAATAGCCGCCGGGCTTGAGCAGGCGGGCAAATTCGCGCACGGCGGCGTCGAAATCCGGCCAGTGGAAAGAAGAAGCCATACAGGCCAGATCAAAAGACGCGTCTTCCAGCCCCGTTGCTTCAGCGGAACCCTTGAACCAGCGTATGTCGAAGGTGCCGTTCTGCTTCTGGCCCGCTTCGCGCATGGCGTCGTTGGGCTCGACGGCATCGACGACGGCGCCGGCTGCCGCCAGCTGGCGGGACCAGATGCCCGTGCCGGCACCCGCGTCAACGCAGCGCGGGGCGGAAGTGCCGCTCAGGCGCACAAAGATATCCGCAACCATGGGCGCATAGCCGGGGCGGTAGTTGGCGTAATTGGCAGCCAGGGCCGTAAAATCTCCGTGTTTCATTTCATCGTCCTTGTTTTATGGTATAGACGCATTCCGCGCTGCCGGCTTTAGAGCATTTTCAGTTTGAAATGCTGTGCATTTCAAACCATACGGCCTGTCGTTTCGCGGAAAAAGCGCGGTTTTTCCGCTCACTTTGGGCCGGGCGGCGCTGTGCCGCCGCCTCGCGTTTCATCTTTTTCAAAGTTGAAACGCTCTAGCGCCAGTCGTGATCCCAGTTGCCCTGATCCAGCATTTCGGTGTAGGCGCGCAGATCGTCCTGACTGTCCACTTCGCACCAGCGTCCCTGCACCGGCACGGCGGCTATCGGCACATGGCGCGCCATGAGAAGGCGCAGGAAGCCTGTCATGTCGGTACGGGCAACCTCGTCCCCGAGATCCCGGCATGCGGCGGCAATCTCCTGCCAGCCCTGCGGCGTGACCCGCAGAAGGCCCATATACTGCCCCTGAATCTCGTCCAGACTTTGCGGCCTGCGTCCGATATCTTGCAGGAAGCCGTCCTTGCTGACGAAGCTTTCGGCATCGGACAGCGGATCGGCAAAGCGGACGCACCAGAGGCTTTCCCATTGCGTATCAAAGGTAATGCTGACGGGCGTTGCGCCGCCCTGATCGCAAAGGGCGCGGACATGCGCCGCCGGATAGACAATGTCCGCATAGCTGATGACGGCCTCCTGCTCTCCGGCCGCAAAGGCCGCTTCCAGCCACGGGCCCGCGCAGAGCAGGGACGAGAGCATATTGCTGTGTTCCCATTGCGGATTAACCGTTGTTTCAAAGGCATCGGCAGGCAGGCCGGCGGCTTCCGGCACAAGACGTTCGGCCAGATAGCCGCGCACGATCAGCAGGCGCTGTGCGCCCGCGGCGCGCAGCGCATCATATTGCCAGTGCAGCAGCGGTCTGCCGGCAAGGGATACCAGACATTTGGGTTTGTCACTGGTCAGTTCCCGCAGCCGGGAACCGCGGCCGGCCGCAAGAATCAGAGCTATCATAGGTGAGCCTCCGTTCGTAGCGGGGTTATGCGTTTCCCGGCACAATCCAGCAGCAGCATTGTCGCCCCGCTTGCCCGCTCGTAGAGAATGCCGCCGCAGCCGATGGCCGCCGGCAGGCCGTATTCCGCGCAGCGAATGGCCATGTGCGAATTGGCGCCGCCATAGCGGGTGACAAGTCCGGCGATATTGCGGGTAAAGAGCCAGTCGTATCCGGGATCCGCGCTTTCTATGCAGACAATGCGTCCCTGAAGCTCTCCGGGGCTGTCCTGGCTGTTCAGAACAGTGACCGGCGCTTCGATATGGCGATCTGTGATGAAATTCGGTTCGCTGCGCTGCTGCGCCGCCACGTAGACATCGCGTACCGAACGGATCAGCGGCGCAAGCCGCAGGGAGCGGGCCAGATCATAGTGGCGATGCTGCTCCGCAATGACAGCCTTGTAATAGGCCTGCGCCTCGTCGGGCAGCGGCGCGTGCAGGCTGCCCGTAATGACCTCAAGGGGCAGCATGGCGCACTCTTCACGTTCAAGTCCCTGTCCCTGTCCCCATGCGGCAATGGTCTCGAGAATGGCGCAGACATGCCGCGTAAAGATAAATTTGATCCATTCCCGCCCGGCAATGGCGCGGCGCGCGTAGTCGAGCAGACGCGGCGGCGTGCAGTCCAGTCCGGCCTCGTCCAGCAGCAGCGCAAGCGCGCTGTGTTCCGCAGCGGTAAGGCTGAACTCCGCTGCCTGCGGCGGTTCAGGGGGCGTTGCCACCTCTGTAAAGAGATTGCGCTGCGCATAGCAGGGCGTCAGTATATCATAGGTTCCTGGTCTCAGATGCCCGTAGCGGGCCATGAATTCCGGCTGCATTGCCGGATTGCGGACAGCTTCGGCGAAGTCGTGCGACAGCTCTCCTGAAACCGTCCGCACGGTACGCTTGAAGGCCGCGAGACGTTCCTCCTGCAATGCGCCGCGACGTACGGCCGATCGCAGCAGACTCTCTGCCATGAAGGCATGCCGGGCCGCTATGGAAAACGGCAGCGTACCCCATTCCTTGCATTCTTCCAGCAGGGAGGTCAGACGGGCCACCAGTGAAAAGGGCGTTCCGGCGGGCATGACGGGCGGCATGAGGGAACGCTGGCGCAATTCCAGCCGCTGCGCGTCGTTCATGGCCTTTTCCAGGCTTCCCTCGGGGGGACGCAGGCCGGAAACCTGTAATGCCCGGCTGGTCAGACGACGCAGGGCGGCCTTGTAGTTCAGGCGCTCGGGAACAGAGAGCAGCTCCGCGTACCGCTCCTGAAAAACCTCGTCAAAGTCAAAATCCAGTACGGTGGGCACAATGGCAAATTCGACCTTGTCGTGCAGTTCAGGGTGCGCGTCGAGGCGATCAAGCCAGGCGTCCACAAGGATGCCCGCCGTCTGTTTGGAAACCCCCTCGGGAATGAAGGAGTTGAAGCTGGCGCGCACATCTATGTAGGGGCGTCCCGCAAGCGACAGCATCAGCTCCACCGGCGGCAGCGTGCGATACCCCATTTTCTGCCGGGCTACGCGCCAGACGCGGCGGGTAATGATGTCCCGATACAGGCTCATGGCCAGCGGGCGCGGCGTGATGCCGATAATTTCGGCCGGATTCCAGTCGGGCATGACGCCGAGCAGGCTGCGCCTGCCGGGCAGATCGGGACGCTCGGCCATGATGTCGCGCGCATAGGTTTCCACGTGACGGATGTGCCGGGAGACATCCTCCGCCACATGGGAGCGCCAGTGACGCGCCGCGGCAATGGGGCGCGCCTGGAGGAGGTGCGCGTTCCCCCGCGTATCGACGACAAATTCGATGTCCAGCGGCAGCCCCGTAAAGAAGTCTTCAAGCCTGCGAACCAGCTCCAGCACGGCACGCAGACGTGGAGAATCGAAATATTCCGCCCTGACGCCCCGGTACACGCAGACCGTCTTGCTGATGCCGCAGCCGCTGGTGATGGTATCCGTCCGCCCGGAAATGTCGTCATAGTTGATGACATAGTAGGGAGAACCGTCTTCCAGCGTGCGGGTCATGACGACGCCGCTCAGGGCGACGTCGGGCACCATGGGCTGAATCAGAACCTGATCGGCGTCGTTGTCATAACGGGCGGTCACCTTGTCTATGGCGGTCCGCAATGCCGCGCCGTCCTGCGAGGGCACGTGCAGCACGCTGTCAAAGGCTCCGGCCATGGAGGCCGCGCAGCTGTCCTCGTTGCAGGCCGAGGAGCGCACGGCCAGAGACGTCCGGGGAAAGGCCGCTGCAATTTCGTCAAGAATGCCGTCAGGCATCTCCTCCCAGCGGGTTTTGGTAAAATAGCGCAGGGGCGGGACGGGGAAGCCGTGCCGGAACAGGAGTTCCAGCGTCTCGGCCTTGGTGCCGGGAACGGGAGAGGGCGTAGTATTCCTGGGGGATGAAGACATAATATGGCCCGAAGAACCTTTATCAGGCGTTGGCAAAAAGATTGTACAGGATCGCCAGATCCGTAGCGCAGGGAGTCTTTTCCCGTTCCGGATGCCAGAAAATCCCCAGCCACGGCAAAGACGCGTGGTAAAAGGCCTCGATGCTTCCGTCTTCGGGGCAGACGGCGGCAATCCGCAGGCAGTCGGGGCAGGCGGCCGGAAGCAGACCCCAGTTGTGGTAGGAGTTGACTTCCGTTTTCCCCTGTCCGGGAAGCGCCTGCCGCCAGAAAGAAGCCTGCTCGCCGGCCGCGCGCCATGTCACGCCATGCCGTGCGGCGACATGGCGTTCCCGCTGCACTTCGGCCAGTTCCGCTCCCGCATGCCGGGCCAGCATCTGCGCGCCCCGGCAGACGCCGAGAACCGGCAGACGCTCTCCGGCCGCCCAGCACAGCAGGGCGTTTTCCGTTGCGTCGCGATCCGGGGTGGTCCCGATATCGTCGCCGCCTGTCAGCAGCAGGCCCTGAATGCCGTAGCGGCGGGCCAGAGAAACACAGTCCTCACCGATATTGGGCAAAAGAAACCACTCCGGCGCACAGGCATGGGCGCGGCCCAGCTTCTCCAGCAGAACCGGCCAGTCCCGGGCCAGGGCATCTCGCGTTTCTCCGTACTCCGAGCATACCACCCGCATGGAAATGCCTATGCGTCGAGTCAAAATCATGACGGAATTCCTTTTCGGGGAGGTAATGCAAAAAAGCGTCCAACGTTGTTTACACGCCGGGCAGTACGTTCTGCGGATTGCCAAAAAGCCGGTCCGCCAGCTTGCGATGCGCGGCCGGCAGGGCAATGCCCGCCAGCTCTTCCGGCGCGAGCCAGCGGCAGGCCGTGGCGGCGGTCAGGACTTCCGGCAAAGGACGACCTTCGTCATCGCGCAGCGCGGCGGCGTTTTCATCTTCCAGTTCCAGCCCGAAGCAGTGCAGCGTGACGCGAAACGTCGTATAGCCGTGGCGGATGATGCCGTACGGCCGGCGCACGCGCACGGCAAAACCTGTTTCTTCGCGGAATTCGCGCACAATGGCTTCGGCGGGGCTTTCGTCCGCTTCCACGCGGCCGCCGGGAAATTCCCAGAGGCGGGCCCATGCGCCCGTATTGAGCCGCTGCTGGACAAAGACCTTGCCGCGGCAGAAAAGCACGCCGCTGGCGACGGTCAGAGGGACGATGGAGGCCTTGCGGCCGGGAACGGGCCGTTCATGAACAATGCCCAGATGCCGGGCCGTGCAGAAGCGTTCCAGCGGACACTGCGGGCAGTTCGCTTTTTTGCCGCAGATCAGGGCCCCCAGCTCCATCATGGCCTGATTATGTTCCCGGGCCTTGCCGGGTGGCAGAAGCCGTTGCGCCCATTGCCGGATGATTGAGGCCGCAGGTTCCTGCCTTACCGGACTGTCCACGTCAAAAAGGCGCGAGATGACGCGCTCCACGTTGGCATCCACGCAGGCAACGGGAATGTTGAAGGCGATGCTGGCAATGGCCGCCGCCGTATAGGGGCCGATGCCGGGCAGGGCGCGGATGCCCTCCGGCGTGTCGGGGAAGCCCCCGCCCTGCGCCATGATCCGCCGGGCCGCCTTATGCAGGTTTCTGGCGCGGTTGTAGTAGCCGAGTCCTTCCCAGGCGTGCAGCACATCTTCTTCCGGCGCTGCCGCCAGTGCGGCCACGTCGGGAAAGCGCTCCATCCAGCGGCGAAAATAGGCGACGCCGCGTTCCATCTGCGTCTGCTGCAGCATGACTTCGGAAATCCAGACTTCATACGGCGTATAGCGTTCCCGCCAGGGGAGCGCGCGCTTGTGGCGTGCAAACCAGTCAAGCAGGGCGGTTTGTACGGCGTCCGTATGCTCTTCCGGCATAAGGTAGCCCGGGGGCGGCACAGCGCCGCCGGGCGTGGGAGCCGGGGGCGGGGCGGAGACGTTTTCCGGTTCGATGCGCGGGCCTGTGGTCTGAAGAAGGGAGTGCTGCGTCATGGGCGCAGCCTACACCGACGCCCGCGCATTGTCATCCGGCGCGGCCTGCCTTATACTGCCTTGCCGTCCTGATGCGGACGGGCTATATTGTTTCCGCCCGTGAGCCGTGCGCGCACGGTCGGCAATACCACTTGAGGAGACTTTGCATGGCTGAAAATCCCATTGTGCTGCTTGAAACGACTTCCGGTGACATCCTCATCGAGCTCTATCCCGACAAGGCCCCGGAAACCGTCAAGAATTTTCTGCAATACGTGGATGACGGCTTTTACAACAATACCATTTTCCACCGCGTCATCCCCGGCTTCATGATTCAGGGCGGCGGCATGGGCGCGCGCATGGACGAAAAGGAAACCCGCGAGCCCATCAAGAACGAGGCCGACAACGGCGTGAAAAACGAGCGCGGCACCATTGCCATGGCCCGCACCATGGAGCCGCACAGCGCCTCCGCGCAGTTCTTCATCAACCTTGTGGACAACGATTTCCTGAACTTCAGCGAACCCACCATCAACGGCTGGGGCTACTGCGTGTTCGGCAAGGTGACGGACGGCATGGACGTGGTGGACAAGATTGCCAAGGTGAAGACCAAGACCGTGGGCATTCATGAAAACGTGCCTGCCGATCTGGTGATGATCACCGGCGCCAGCCGCTTTGAATAGTCGCATGCGACGCCTGAAATGCCGGCATTTCGGGACGCGTCGCCTTCTGTTGCAGTAATGGGGGAGGGGACTCGTCGGGGAAAGGTTTTCCTTTTCCGGACCGGCTCCCTCTCCTTTTTGTTTCGGGACCGGGCTGCGCTTCGCTGCCCTGTATTCAAGACTCTGGTTCTCAGAGTATTCCCGTGGAGGATACGCATCATGAAAAAACAGCTTGTGGGCGCGCTGCTCGGTCTTGCTCTGCTGGTCGGGCAGAATGCTCTTGCCGCCGACGACAATGAACGCATCAATCCCGATTACATCTGCGCGCAGTATCTGGCCCTGGCCTCGACCTCTCCGAGCGGTCCGCTGTTTCAGGCGCTGCAAATCGACGGCTTTGTCAGTGCCGAGCTGGGCATGACCTGGGCGGACCCCGATACCATCAAGGGCCTGATGCAGGCTGTTTACGGCATGTGCGAAGCGCATCCGACGGAGCCCGTGGCCGTGCACTGGGAGCAGGCCAGGCGCATGATTGAGGACCCGGTCGAAAAAAACTGGGATGCCGACACGACCCGCTGCCGCCAGCTCAACGAAAATCCCGATGATGGCAGCGGCTTCATCGTGTGGCTGGACGGCTACAACCGGCAGTACAGCGTCACGAAGAAGTCCATTCTGGGCAGCGACAAGGATATTCAGAATTTTATTGATGCGTGCAAGCAGCGGCCCGACGATCGCATGATTGATGTGCTGCGGGATTCGCTGCCCAGGTAGCGCACTGAAAGCAGGCGCGGGATGTCGCATTGCTGCGGCAGACTGCATGCGGCCGCGCTTTGTTCCCGTTGTAAAACTGGGACCGTCCCAGCCGGAGTAGCACTAATTGGTTTTTCTGGGGGGAAGGAAACCCCCTTGGCCAGCGCACAAGGGGGTTTCCTT
>DXFI01000012.1 GCA_019114565.1 Candidatus Desulfovibrio intestinigallinarum
TTGCTGTCGGATCGCTTCGGCGAGACGGCGGCAACCTCCGCCACAGGCATGAACGACATTACGGCGCTGGACGACATGCGCCGGCTGGCGGCGTCCGTCTACCGGGTGCCGTCGCTGGAGGCCTTTCTGGAACTGCTGGAGGAAATCCGCAGCCGAAACGTGCAATAACCAGCCTGTCTGAACGCATTCCGGCCCGTCTGTTTCCCCTGTTTTCCGGGGGACGGACGGGCTTTTTCCTTCTCCCGGTCAGACACGTCTTTTTAGCGCATTTTCAGTTTGAAACGCGTTGCATTTCAAACCATACGGCCTGTCGTTTCGTGGAAAAAGCGCGGTTTTTCCGCACAATTCTGTCCGGGCGGCGCTGTACCGCCTCTGACGTCCGCCAGCGCGCATTCCGCCCTTCTCCGGCATGTTCCCTTTGCCGCACAGCCCGCCCTCCGGCGGGCTTTTTTCGTACCCGCTGCAAGAACAAGGCAAGTTTTTGAAAGAATTGTCTCTGCCCTTTTCCGCTCCGGGATGCCAGACTTTCCTCAATCACAGGAGCATTCACCATGACAAAAGAATCAAAGGAAACGACGGGAACTCTCCCCAGCCGCAGGTTTTCCTCTCTTGCGGGAGCCTGCATCCTGCTGACGGCTCTGCACGGGACGCCCGCCGCAAAAGCCGCGGATGCTCCGGAACCCGCAAGGGCAACCACGGTGCGCATTGCACAGCTGGACATAAAGCCGGAATTTCTCGAAGCCTTTACCGCTGCCGTAAAGGAAGGCATGAAAACGGCGCTGCGCGTCGAACCGGGAGTGCTTGCCATCTATGCCGTTGCCGACAGGCAGAACCCCGCAAAACTGACCTTCTTTGAAATGTATGTTGACGACGACGCCTATGAACGGCATCGCAATACCCCGCATTTTCAAAAATATTTTCATACCACAAAGCACATGATCGCGCGGCGGGTCTTGCTGGAAGCCGTGCCGGTGGAACTGCGGGACAAGCACGTCGTGAACAGCGGCCTTGCGGGGAAATAACTGTTTCCCGGAACAGGTTGCCGAGAAGCGCCGCGCATACCCGCGGCATTCTTTCAGGGAGCGGAATCATGGAACAACGTACACAGCATTTTTCCCGCCGGAATTTCATCAGGACCGCCGGTCTTGCGGCAGGGGGCGCGCTGCTGCCGCACGCCCCGGCCCCGGCCGAAGGGCGGCCGGCGTCCGCCGACGCGCTGCTTGCCGGAGCGTGTGACATTCACGTCCACGCCGCGCCGGACTCCCGCCCGCGCTCCGTCAGCGAACTGGGCTTTGCCCGTGCCGCCCAGAAGGCCGGGTATCGCGCCGTCATGTACAAATCCAACGACTGGAGCTGCCATGACAGAGCCTTCATCGTGCGGGAGGCCCTGCCCGGCTTCGAGGTGTTCGGCAGCATCATCATGAACCGGCTGCTGGGCGACCGGGTGAACGTCCACGCGGCGCGGCAGGCGCTCAAAACCTCCGGCAACCTGTGTCGCTGCATCTGGATGCCCACGCAGGACGCCGCGTATCAGTGCGCCCATGAGCGGCGCGGGCCGGGCATTCCCGTGCTGGACGCCTCGGGCGGGGTGCTGCCGGAGGTCGTGCAGGTCATGGAAATCTGCGCCGAGGCGGACATCATCTTCGCCACCGGGCACAGTTCGCCTGAGGAAAGTCTCGTTCTGGCGCAAAAAGCGCGCGAGGTCGGCGTCGGCAAGTTTGTGGCAACCCACGTCAACTCGCTGATCTGGACCATGACGCCGCAGCAGATGGAGCGCGTTGCCGCTCTGGGGGGCTACGTGGAGCTGTGCTGTCTGCCCTGCTTCTGGGGGCCGGACACGCCCCTGCCCTGGCCGCCCCAGCCCGTGGCGCGTCTGGCGGAATTTGCCCGCGTCGCCCCGGATCGCACCTTCCTTTCCACAGACATGGGACAGGCCGGACTGCCCGATCCGCTGAAGGGCATGCGCAGCGCCGCCGCGTCCCTGCTTGACTGCGGCCTGCCGCGCGCACAGCTGGATTACATGATCAAAACCCTGCCCGCCCGGCTGCTGGGCCTGCGCGGGGACGGGCAATAGCGCATTTCAGACCGAAATGCTTCACATTTCAAACCATACGACCTGTCGTTTCACCTTTTTTCAAAGCTGAAACGCTCTGGAAAATCAGAGTAAGCCCCCGGGGCACCCCCTCCGTCCCTGCCGCTGATGCAGCGATGTCGCGGGCGCGAAGGCGATCCCGTGCGCCCGGAGGGCGGACGGAGCGCCGCAGCAGGCGCGGACATCACCCGGCCCACGGGGCCGGGAAGGTTCGCGCCGATGCCCCGCGCGACACGCGGCGGACGGGGTACAGTCCAGCTTAAAAAGACGCCTTCCGCGTTACCGTAAAAAGGGGAGTACGGGGGTGCAGGGGGTGTAGAGGGGATTTTCCCCTCTCACCCCATGCCCCGCGCCGGGCAGGCGACCTGCCGCCCGAGCCGGGCAGCAGCCGCAAGACAAAGTAAGGAAAACAGAGAAAAAACTGCCTTCTTCAAAGGCAAAGGCTCTGAAAAAGCGTGGTTTTCCGCTCTCTTCGGACGGAGCGGCCCGCAAAGGAGTTTTTTCATGGACAGACGAACCTTTCTCAAGGGCTCGGCGGCGCTGGCGACAGCCGGAAGCGTCCTCGGCGCGGCTTCGATTTCGGACATCCGGGCGGCGGCGCAGCGGCCCGAAAACATCCGCAACTATCATCCCGACATGCGCTATCGCCCGTACGGCCTCACCGGCGTGGGCGTTTCGGCGCTGGGCTTCGGCATGCTGCGTCTGCCCATGCTTGCCGACGGCAAAACCGTGGACGAGGCGCAGACCATCCGCATGGTGCGTCATGCCATTGATCACGGTCTGAACTATGTGGACACAAGTTACGTCTATCTGGACGGTCAGAGCGAAAACGTGACCGGCAAGGCCCTGTCCGGCGGCTACCGGGACAGGGTCTATGTCACCTCCAAGGCCCCCTGGTGGCTCATGGAGCGCCCCGAAGACTTTGAACGCTTCTTTGACGAGTCGCGTCGCCGTCTGCAAACGGACGTCATCGACTTCTATCACATTCACATGATCATGCACCGGGCATGGAAGGAAAAGGTCATCCCCTTCCGGCTGATTGAAAAAATCGAGCGGCTCAAGGCGCAGGGCAAGATCCGCTTCTCCGGCTTTTCCTTTCACGACAATGTGACGCTGTTCAAGAAAATCGTGGACGCCAATGCGGACTGGAATTTCTGCCTCATCCAGCAGAATTATCTGGATACCGAGCATGAAGCCGGGCTTGTGAGTCTCAAGTACGCCGCCGCGCGCGGCATGGGCGTGGCCATCATGGAGCCCCTGCGGAACGGCTTTCTCGTGACGCCCCCGCCGCGGGTGCAGGCCATCTTTGACGCGGCTCCGCACAGACGTCCGCCCGTGGAATGGGCGCTTGACTATCTCTGGAACATGCCCGAGGTGAGCGTCGTTCTCAGCGGCATGGGCTCCCTGCAACAGGTGCGGGAGAACCTTTCCTATGCCTCGCGCTCCGCGCCGGGCATGCTGGACGCGGAAGACGTGGCCGTCATCGGACGCGCCGCGCGGCAGTACCGCGCCTTTGACGGCGTCATCCCCTGCACCGGCTGCTACAACTGCATCCCCTGCCCGCAAAATGTCGCCATCGGCTACCTGTTCAATATGGTGTACAATCAGTACAAGGCCGACGGCGACATCTCCCGGGCCCGGCGGCTGGTGCGCTACTCCATGTCGCCCGTCCAGCGCGGCGACACCCCGCAGGCCTGCGACAACTGCGGCCAGTGCCTTCCCAAATGCCCGCAGGGCATCAATATCCCCGAAGAGCTGAAGCGCGTCCAGCGCGAGCTGCGTCTGTAGCGGCGTAATGGTGGAGTTGTTTATTTATTGAGGGGGGAGAGGGAAACCCCTTTGGAAAGGGGTTCTCCCTCTCCCCCTCAAACTCCCCCTCTCCCTTCCTGAAACTTTTATTATGGTAAACGGAGCATTTCGGCTGTTCTGTCGCTTTCCATCTGCCCGCCGTCCCCCGGTAGCGCGGGAAAGAAATCTTTTTTTCATGCTACCGGGGGACGGATGAACAGGGGCAAGCCGCCGCGTCCTCGCTTCCCGTCATC
>DXFI01000115.1 GCA_019114565.1 Candidatus Desulfovibrio intestinigallinarum
GGTTTGAAATGCAGAGCATTTCAAACTGAAAATGATTCAGGACCGGTCCTGAATCATTTTCAGTTTGAAATGCTCTGCATTTCAAACCATACGGCCTGTCATTTCACGGAGAAACGCGGTTTTTCCGCTTACTTCGGGGCGGACGGCGTTTGCCGCCTCGCGTTCTGCCTTTTTCAAAGACAAAACGCTCTAAACGTATGCTGCGGCGGCCCGGGCCGGAGCAGGGAGGTATCATGACGGGAACACAAGCCTTTATCGACTGGATGGAAGCGCGTTATGCCGCGGTCATGGCCGCGGAGCGGCAGGCCCTGGCCGAACTGGATGTCGGAGATATAGCTGCCTACAATGCCGCCATGAAGGAAAAGGCAACGCTGCTGGCGGGCATGGATCGCGAGGCGGTCGAACTGGTCGCCGGCGTGGAAGACGCCGTGCTGCGCGATGCGGTGACGCATGCCCTGCATCGTTTTTCCAACAGCGCCCGTAATTCCTTACGCATCGGCTCTGTTTTCTATATGTCGGCGTTGTTGTATCCTGACGACCACAAGCCCGGAGAGCCGGACAATCTGCGCCTGTTCATTGACGGCGTACGCTCCGGCCGGCTGGAAGACTAGGGCGAAAGATCCTGTTTTGAGAGACGGTTGCTGCAGGGAAAGCTTCAGCGTCCCCGTGGCGTTTCATCCTCCCGATAAAGCGCGTTGGGGAAGGATGGGGGGCCGGGGGGAAGGAAACGCCCCTTGCGCGCTAGCCAAGGGGGGCTTCCCCCCGGAAAAACAGTCCGCCCCTGAGACAGTAAGGAGAACAGACTCATGCACAAGAAGTTACTGGCGGCAGCGGCCGTTTTGCTGGTTCTGGGCGCGCAGGATGCGCCCGCCATGCCCGGCATGGGCGGCGGCGCGGGCGGCGGCAGCCGTTTTGACGCGGTTGATACCGACAAGAACGGCAGCCTCAGCCCCGAAGAATTCAAGAAAGGCTTCCCCAACATGACGGATGCGGCCTTCAGTGCCATTGATGCCGACAAGAGCGGCGGCATCAGCCATGAGGAGTGGGCTGCCTTCATGCGGGAGCATGCCATGGGCAAGGCCGGCGGTCCCCGTGGCGGCGGCATGCCGCCTGCGGGAGAAGCCGCGCCCGGCGGCCTGCCTCTGGTGACGCCGCCTTCAAGGTAGGTTTCTGGTGAGGCGAAAACCTTCCTCTTTTCCCGCGCCCGCGCGTCCGGCCCGTTCCGGGGACGGCGCGCGGCGCGGCGATGTTTCAGAGCCCCGGGCCGTCCGGAGGGAACGTACGTCCGCTCCGGCGTCGCGGACCGGCGATGCGCGGGCGCGTTCCGGCAGACCGGCGGGTCCCTGGTGTCCGTCGGTGGCCTGGGGGGCGGCGCAGCCGTCCTTTCTGCCCATGAGCCGGGAAGAAATGGACGCGCTGGGCTGGGATGCGCTGGACGTGCTGCTGATCAACGGCGACGCCTATGTGGATCACCCCTCGTTCGGCGCGGTGCTGCTGGGGCGCTGGCTGACGGCGCACGGCTTCAGGGTGGGTCTGGTGGCGCAGCCGCGCTGGGATACGCCCGACGATATTGCGCGCATGGGCCGCCCCCGCCTGTTTGCCGGTGTGAGCGCCGGAGCTGTGGATTCCCTGCTGGCGCATTACACGGCTTTTCGCAAGAAGCGGCATGACGATGCCTATACGCCCGGAGGACGTGCCGGGGCCCGGCCCAACAGAGCCTGTATTGTTTATACCAATCTGGTGCGCCGGGCCTTCCCCGGTCTGCCGGTGGCGCTGGGCGGCATCGAGGCGAGCACGCGGCGGGTCAGTCATTACGATTTCTGGACGGACAGCCTGCGGCGGCCGCTTCTGCTGGATGCCAAGGCTGATATTCTGATTTACGGCATGGGCGAGCGCGCCATTCTGGAGCTGGCCCGCCGTCTGGACAGGGGCGAAGACTGGCGCGGTATTCCCGGGACGGCATGGCTGGACAAAAGCGACGCGGCAGAAGCCTCGCCGCGTCCCCGTTTTGTGCCGTGCGGCTGGGACAAGCGTCCCTGCATGACGCTGCCTTCGCATGCCGAGATTCTGGCGGAACCGAAAAAGCTGCTGACGCTGACGCGAGATGTGGAGCGCCATGTGCACCGTCGGGATGCCTGGGCCGTGCAGCCTGTGGAGGATCGGCTGCTGGTGATGGCTCCGCCCGCGGCAATTCTGACAACGGAAGAAATGGACGCGCTCTATGCCCTGCCTTTCCGGCGGACGGCGCATCCTTCCTATACGGAGCCCGTGCCCGCGGAGGAAATGCTGCGCACCAGCATCACCGCGCACCGCGGCTGCGGCGGGGGCTGTTCCTTTTGTTCGCTGGCTCTGCATCAGGGGCGGCGGCTGAGTTCGCGTTCGCAGGCGTCCATTGTGGAAGAGGCGGCCCGGCTCGCGGCGGAGCTGCGAGGGCGACGCGGCAGGGGCCTTGCCATCTCCGATGTGGGCGGCCCTACGGCCAATATGTGGAACGGTCGCTGCGCGCTGGATGAGAAGGTCACGCGCCGGCCGGACGGTACGGAAAGCGCCTCTTCCTGCGGCCGCACCTCCTGCTGCTATCCTTCGGTATGTCGCCATTTCGAAACGCCGCAGGCTCCGTACGTGGCATTGCTGCGCGCCGTGGCCGCCGTGCCGGGCGTGGGACACGTGCGCGTTGCCAGCGGGGTGAGGGCGGACATGGCCCTGCGGGAACCCGAGGCGCTGGCCGCCTATGCGGAGGAGTTTACGGGAGGGCAGCTCAAGCTTGCGCCGGAGCATTGCGCGCCCGGCGTGCTGGCCGCCATGCGCAAGCCGCCGCTGGAAGTCTTTGAGCGCTTTCTGGGGCATTTCATGCGCCTGAGCCGTTTTGCCGGACGCGAGCAGTACGTCGTGCCCTATCTGATGAGCGCCTTTCCGGGCTGTACGGACGACGATATGCGGCAGCTGGCGCGCTGGCTCGGTGCGCGGCACTGGGCGCCGCAGCAGACGCAGTGCTTCATCCCGACGCCGGGCACAATGGCGACGGCCATGTTCTACAGCGGATGCAACGAAAAGGGCGAACCCGTGTACGTGGCGCGCAGCGATGCCGAGCGCCTGCGCCAGCACCGCATCCTGATGCCGGACTTCGGGCGGGTGCCGCATAAGGGCAGAGCCCGGCCTGCCGGGAGGAAACATGGAAAATCATGAGGAACGGCTGATTCGTCTGGAAGAACTGACGTTTTTTCAGGAAGAGCGGCTGGAAGCCCTGAATGCGGCTTTGACGGCGCAGCAGCGGCAACTGGATGCCGTGGAACAGCAGCTGGCCGAGGCCGTGGACATGCTGCGCGCTCTGCGCGGGCAGATGGAACTTCTGAAGGCGGGCGCTCCCGGCAGTGTGGAAGAATTGCCGCCCCACTATATGCCGGAACGGTACTAGAGCGTTTCAACTTTGAAAAAGGTGAAACGCGAAGGCGGCAGCACAGCGCCGCCCGGCCCAAAGTGAGCGGAAAAACCGCGTTTTTTCCGCGAAACGACAGGCCGTATGGTTTGAAATGCACAGCATTTC
>DXFI01000116.1 GCA_019114565.1 Candidatus Desulfovibrio intestinigallinarum
CGCGCTTTTTTCAGGCGGATGACGGGACCGGCAACGCGGCGGCTTTCCCCTGTGCGCCCGTCCCCCGGCGGCATGGGCGGATTTTTATCCCGTTGTACTGGGAGGCGTATTCCCCCCGCATCGCCGGGAGACGGCGAATAGACGGAAAGCGACGGGGCAACCGGGAAGCCCGGTTTACCAGAAGAAAAGTTTTCGGAAGGGGAAGAGGGGAGTTTGAGGGGGGAAGGGGAGAACCCTTTTCCAAAAGGGTTTCCCCTTCCCCCCTCAAGAGAACACCCAAACCAACCAACACACCAGCAACAAACGGGGTGGAGTATGCTTTCGGGGTTTCGGGAGGCGGACAGGGAGCGGGCGGCGCGGGAGAAGGCGTTGCGGGAGGCGGAGCGGGCGCGGGAGGAGTCCCGGCAGCGGGCGGCGGAGACGGCGGCGGCCGCTGTGCGGACGGAGCTGCAGACGGTGCGGAACGTGCTGAACGGCGGGGAGATTTCGCCGGACATGGCGGCGCGGGTGGAGCAGCCCCGGTATCAGACGGGCTGCGAGGCGCTGGAAAACATGGTGCCGCTGCCGCAGGGGGGCATTACCAAGCGCCCCGGGCTGGAGCATGTGGGGGAAACGCTTTTGCAGGGCAAGGGCGACGCGGTGCGTCTGGTTCCCTTTGTTTTTAATGTGGGAGAAACGCGGGTGCTTGAGCTGGCGTCCTCCGGCAAGGGGACCTCCCTGCGCGTCTGGCTGCCTACGGAAGCGGGCGCGGAGGTTCTTTTTTCGGGAAAGGAAAACGCCTTGCCCTACGCGGCGGCCGAGCTGCGCGAACTGAGCATTGTTCAGAGCGCGGACGTTCTCTTCCTGGCGCATCGTCTCCACGCTCCGGCCAAGCTTTCCCGCTATGCGGACGATGACTGGCGCTTCGAGACAATCGACTGGATGCCGGGCATTGCCGCGCCGACCATTCTGGAGGCCGTGCCGGTAGGCAACATTCCCAACGGAGAAAACAGCCGTACCAATTATTCCTATGTGGCCACGGCCATTGACGGCGCGACGGGTGAGGAGTCCATGCCGTCGCCTGCCGTGACGGTGGAGAACGTGGCCCCGCTTTCGCAGGGGTACTACATCCGCATCACCATTGCGCCTGTGGAGGGCGCGAGCGAGTACCGCATCTACAAGAAGAAGGGCGGCGTTTACGGCTATATCGGGCGCATTGCTGGCGAAGGTTCGGAGCAGCCTTTTTACGGTGCTTCTCTGACTGTGTCCTGGGCGGGGCTATGGAATGGAGAAAGAGTTCTGCGCATGACGCTTTCCGGATTTCAGGAACCGATAACCTTGGAACGGAAGGATGGAGATGCATGGATTACGTTGGAGGGGATTGAATTTTATGTGCCACGAGGTGATGGGATATACGACTTCCCTCGTATACCTGAAGGAGGGGCCTTTGGGCTTATGCCGCAAACTCCAGTCAGGGCCAGCGGCTTCAATGGGAAAATGCTTTCCACGACAGTTCCCGCGGCGGGCAAAACATCTGAAGTCAGAGAGGAAAGCGGAACCGCTCTCAAGAACTCTTTCGAGGATCGCAACATCGGCGCGGACACGGAAGACACACCGCCCGAGGCCCGCAATCCCTTTGACGGGGAGGGCAATTATCCGTCCGTGGTCTTTCTGCATCAGCAGCGGCTGGGCTTTGCCGCGTCGGACAATCAGCCGCTGACGGTCTGGCTTTCGCAGACGGGCAATTTCGAGAGCATGGCGGCCAGCATTCCGCCGGCCGACGACGACGCCATAGAGGTTTCGCTGGCGGCCACGCAGGCCAACCGCATTCTCTGGTGTCAGTCCGACCGCAATGTGCTTGCTCTGGGCACGGCCGGGGGCGAGTGGACGCTGTCGGGAACGGACGGCGGCGCGCTGACGCCGTCTTCGCTGTCCTTTCAGCCGCAGACCTTTTACGGCTCCGAGCCGGATTTGCCCCCTCTGCGCGCCGGGCAGAGTCTGCTGTTTACGCAGCGGGGCGGGCAGGTGCTGCGCGAATACGGCTACAGCTTCAGCGCCGACCGCTACGAATCGGGCGATCTTTCCCTGCTGGCGCGGCATATTCTGCGCGAAAGCCCCGTTGTTTCGTGGGCCTGGCAGGCCGAACCCTGCGCCGTGGTCTGGTGCGTGCGCGCCGACGGCAGTCTCGCCGGGCTGACCTATATGCGCGAGCATGATGTCGTGGGCTGGCATCGCCACAGCACGCCCGGCGGCTGTCTGGAGTCCGTTGTATCCCTGCCCGGCGCGCACGGGGAAACGCTCGTCTGGTTCGTGACCTGGCGCAACGGCTCGCGCCGCATCGAGCGGCTGGCGCGCTTCTTCGAGGGCGGCGATCCCGCGACGGCCTGTCATACGGACGGTCGCGAGCGCGCGTCCTACACGGGCCGCTGCATCCCCTGCATGCCCGAAATCTCGCAGGACGACGGTTCCACCCTCATGCGCGTGCGCAAGCTCAATGCCGTCAAATGCCGCGTCATCAATGCCGGCCCCTTTGCGGCGCGCGTCGGCAACGGCCCTCTGCTGCCCGTGCCCGCCCGCACGGCCGCCTATACACAGCGCGCCGACTGGGCCGCCCCCCTCGCCGGGGGCTGGCGCGACGGCGCGCACCTTGAGCTCGTCTTTGACGGCCCCGCGCCCGTGACCCTCCTCGCCCTTCTCCTGACCGTGGAACTCGCCGACATGAGCGGCAGTCAGGGCTAGCTGGCGCGAGAGGCTGGATGGTTGGGGATGGTTTGTTGGGGGAGGGGAACCCCCTT
>DXFI01000117.1 GCA_019114565.1 Candidatus Desulfovibrio intestinigallinarum
GCCAGCAGCAGGAGGAGGGAGGAGAGGGCGAGCAGGGCGAGGGCGGCGCCGAAGCCCCGGGCGAGTTCGTCCTGATCCTGATACTGGGCGGCGGTATAGTAGATGAAGAAGGGCAGGGCCTCGAATTTTTCCAGCGGGCCTGCGGGGAGTCCGGCATTGGCGACGACGCCGGTAAACATGATCACGGCGGTATCTTCGGCGGCGCGGGCGAGGGCCAGCACGACGCCGCTGCGGATGCCGGGGGCGGCGGCCGGGAGGATGATGTGGCGCAGGCGTCGGCCGGGGGAGAGGCCGAGGGCGGCCCCGGCGAGATTGAGAGACGGCGGCACGGCGCGCACGGCTTCGCGGGTGGCGGCGACGAGCACGGGCAGCACGAGCAGCGCCAGACAGGCGGCAGAGAGCAGCAGACCGGTATTGGCCTGCGGGGCGATGGTGCGGCGCAGGACGAGAATCAGCGCAAAGCCGAACAGCCCCATGATGATGGACGGCATGCCCGCGAGAATGTCCACCAGCATGTCGATATGCCGACGGCGGCGCGGCGGGGCGTAGCATGCCAGATAGAGGCCGCAGCCGATGCCGGGCGCGAGCGCCAGCAGCAGCGTCAGAACGACGAGACAGAGCGTTCCGGCGCAGGCGGGCCAGATGCCGTTCCAGACGGGCGACAGACCGAACAGCGCCCGCAGAGGCGGCGCGTCGCCGAAAAAGAGGGACAGACCCCAGGCTTCGAGGCCGTGGGCCGCGAGAAAAAAGGTCAGCAGCAGCACGGCGGCGGCAACGGAAAGAGCGGCGCAGGGGCCGAGCAGCCGCAGCAGACGCGGAGCAAGCGGGCGGATCATGAGCGTTTTACCTTTGCAATGGGGTGAAACGCACGGAGAAGGATCATGACCGCGCCTCCCCGGGATGGCTGCCGGCGGCAAGACGCCGGGCCATAAGGCCGATGACGGCATTGGCGCAGAGCAGGAGAAAACCGGCGGCAAACAGGGAATCATAGGCCGCGCCGCCGGTTTCGTTGGCGGCGGTCATGGCCATGTGCGCCGTCAGGGCGCGCACGCCGGAGGCCGGGCCCTGCGGGAGCTGCGGCGTATTGCCGGAGAGCATGAGCGGCAGCAGGGTGTCTCCCAGCGCCCGCGCAAAACCCAGCAGCAGAGCCGCCATGACGGCGGAGCGGCATTGAGGCAGAACGCAGTGCCAGAGCAGTTGCAGGCGGCTCATGCCAAGGGCCAGCCCGTGGGGCAGAAGCGCGGCAAGACGGGCCTCCAGCCCGGCGCGCAGCACAAGCGTCATGGTGGGCACGATGAGCAGGGCCAGCATGAGCGCCGCCCCGGCAAGACAGAAGCCCGAACCGCCCAGCGCCCCCCGCAGAAAGGGCGTCAGGAGAAAAACGGCGGCAAAGCCGTAAACGACGGTGGGCACGGCCGTCATGAAATGCAGCAGTCCGCCCATGAGGCGGCGACTGTAACGGGACAGGGGGCCGTGATTGTCGGGGCAGAGCTGCCAGCAGAGCAGGGCAAAGGAGAGCGGCCCGCCGAGGCAGAGCGCGCAGACGGCCAGCGCCGCCGAACCGGCCAGCATGCCCAGAATGCCGAAGCGTCCGGCGGCGGGATTCCAGACAATGCTCAGGGCATGGCCGTCCCCCTTCTGGAGAAGGGCAGGCACGGCCATGCCCGCAATCATCAGACAAAGCAGGGCGATGCCCAGCAGCGCCAGCGCGGCGGACGCCTGCACGCAGACGCGGAAGCCGTCCTTTTCCTGTCGGGCATCGCGCAACATGCTGCTACTTCCCGGCCCGGGCCTTGTTCACGGGGATATAGCCGGAAGACGTGATGGCGGCCTGGCCGTCAGGCGAGAAGATGTAGCCGATAAAGAGCTCGGTCAGGCCGGTGGGGTTGCCCTTGGTGTTCATGTACAGCAGGCGCGTGACCGGATAGGTTCCGTCGGCGGCGTTGGCCTGCGTGGGGGCCTTGCCGTCAAAGGCGACGCCCTTGATGGACGCGTCAAGATGGCCGATGCCCACATAGCCGATGCCGTCGGGGTCGCGGGCAATGCCGGTCTTCATGGCTCCGTTGGAATTGAGCACATTGGCGTCGGCCTTGGACGTGCCCTTGTCCAGCGCCTTTTCTTCAAAGGTTTCGCGGGTTCCGCTGCCGTCTTCGCGCACGTAGACGTTAATGGGCGCATCCGCACCGCCCACCTGCTTCCAGTTGGCAATCTTGCCCGCAAAAATATCCTTGACCTGCTGCCTGCTCAGGCTGGATACGGGATTTTTGGGATTCACGGCCACGGCCACGCCGTCAATGGCAAAGGGGAAGGAGACAAGCCCGTACTTTTTGACTTCCTCGGGCTTGAGGGCGCGGCCCGTGTTGCCGATATTGACGAGTCCCTCGCCCACCTTCTTCACGCCCGCGCCGGAGCCGCCGCCCGTGACGGTGATGCGGATGTCGCCGTTGGCCGCCATGATGGCCTGCGCGGCCTTCTTCATGACGGGCACGTGGGCCGTGCCGCCCGCGATGTCGATGGTTCCCTTCTGGCCCTTGAAGGCGTCCAGCGGTCCGGCCTGCGCCGAAACAGCCCATACGCTCATGGCGACTGCCGCCAGTGTTGCCGCAATCTTTTTCATACGTCCTCCATTCGGTTGCGCGGCCCGCGTCGTGCCGACGCCGTGACCGTTCCTCTCCGAAAACAAAAAGGGCCCGCCGCAACGCGGCAAGCCCGGACGCATGCAATACCTGACGGAAATTTCTGCATTTCTTCTGCTGCGACTATGCTCCCCCGAGGGGCCGACGACATGCCGCGCCTTTCCGACAGGGACGCACCGCCCCGGTTGCCGGAAAAGGTCAGGTCATACCGTACACAAGACAAGCCGCATTCATGTTCATGGCGTTACGCTAGCCCAAAAATGCCGCTTTGGGAAGGCCGGGAAAGAGGGCGCGTCGGCGTTTTACGTCGTCTGCGGGAACGCGTCTCCGGCGGCCGGGCCGGGCTGTTCCCGAAATGTTGCAATTTCTTCCCGGAGGCAGGCAAGAAAAGCCGCGGCCGCGGGAGAAAATGTCTGCGATTTTTTCCACGCTACGGCAAGGCCCACAGCCAGCCGGGGCGCAAGCGGCCGGAAGCAGAGATTTCCCTGCGGATGAGCGGCGACAATCTTGTCGAGGCACAGGGCATAGCCCAGTCCCTCCTCGACCATGAGCGCGGCATTGTAAAGCAGGTTATACGTGGCAATAATATGCAGATTTTCGTGTCCGCTGCCCATCCAGCCCGCTATATCGTTATCCACCTGCGCCTGCCGGGAGCAGATCAGCGGCAGTTCAAAAAGGTCGGCGGGGCATATGGCCGTTTTGCGGGCAAGCGGGCTGTCGCGGCGCATGAGCAGCCCCCAGGTATCCCGCACAGGCAGCCGGAGCACATCGTATTCCGACAGATCCGCCGGATCGATGAAAACCCCGAAATCCACCAGTCCGCGGGCGATGCGTTCGGCCACCGCCTCGGCATTACCGCTGAAAAGGTGAAAGATCACATTGGGATGACGCTCATGCAGGCGTCGCGCCGCCCGGGCAAGAATCCGCATGGCGTCGGTTTCGCCGCCGCCGATGAACACCTCGCCGCCGATGCTTTCCTCCGGTTCGCTGAAAGCCGTTTCCGTCTTCTCCACCAGCGCCAGAATCTCCCGCGCCCGCCCGCGTAGAAACAGCCCCTCGTCCGTCAGGGTGATTTTCCGCTTCCCCCGGAGAAACAGCGTCTTCCCCAGCCGGTTCTCCAGCTCCATCAGCTGCCGCGACAACGTGGGCTGCGTCACGTGCAGCGCCTCCGCCGCCGCGGAGATCGTCCCAGCCTGCGCCACCGCAAGAAAATACCGCAATTCCCGCAGTTCCATTTTTTTTCCTTTTTTACTTTTCTTTTTTATTTTTGTTGGGGGAGGGGGAACCCCCTC
>DXFI01000118.1 GCA_019114565.1 Candidatus Desulfovibrio intestinigallinarum
CACGCCGGGCGCCACCTCGATACCGGAGTTCAGATCCACGCCGTCGGGACGGCAGGACTGAAGGGCCACCTTCAGCGCGTCGGCGCTCAGCCCCCCGGCCAGCAGCCACGGATGCGGAAAACGCAGCTCCCGCAGGGCTTCCCAGTCAAGATGCCGTCCGCTGCCGCCGCCGCGCTTGCCCGCATCCAGCAGATAATAGGCACAGGCGCGGGCATGCCGGTCAATCTCCGCCTGCAAAGCTCCGGCGGAGGCAAAGCGCTCGGGCCACAGCACCCGGATGACCTTCTCCGCCCCGATGCGCAGGGCGCAGTCAACGCTCTGCCGCCCGTGGAGCTGCACAAAATCCAGGCGCGCCGTCTCCATAATGCCCAGAATTTCCTCGGAGCCCTGATCCACAAAAACGCCCACCCGACGGCAGCTGCCGCTGTCCAGTTCGGCCGCCCGCGCAGGAGCAATGGCGCGCGGACTTTGCGGATGGAAGATAAAACCGCAGAAATCCACACCCTGCTCGGCGGCTTCGCGCACGTCTTCGGCTCGTTTCAGACCACAGACCTTTACCAGCATGACGGCTCCTTTCTTTCCGGCACAGAGTTACGGAACGGCACGTTTCCTAAAGTATTTTCAGTTTGAAATGCTTTGCATTTCAAGCCATACGGCCTGTCGTTTCGCGGAAAAAACGCGGTTCTTCCGCTGAGAGGTACCTGCCGCATGCCCTGTGTCCCCCGCTGAAAAAGCGCGTTGGGGGGAAGGATGGGGGGGCCTTCCCCCCGGAAGAACGATTAAAGTTACCCCCCCTGGCCGCGCAGCAGCCTCCGCAGCGCGACGCCGGGGTCTTTCTGTTCCATGAGCGCCGTTCCAATCAATACGGCATCATAACCGACTTCGGCCGCAGCCCGCAAATGTTCTGTACGGGAGAGGCCGCTGGCGGCAATCCAGCGTTCTTCCCCTTCGGGCGGGCAGCGCCGGATCAGCTCCAGACAGGCGTTGCTGTCCACAGCGAAGGTTTCCAGATCCCGCGCATTGACTTGAATGATGCGCGCGCCGCTCTGCCGGGCCAGCTGCAAATCCTCTGTATCGAAGATTTCCACGACCGCCTGCATACCGAAGCTTTCGGCCTGCTCGCGCAGCTCCCGCAGCAGACCGGCATCCGGCGTCAGGCGCACGATAAGCAGCAGCGCCGAGGCCGGCGTGGCGGCCGTTGCCGCTATCTGCATGGGATCGAACAGAAAATCCTTGCGCAGCAACGGAGGACAGGCAGGGCCGAGGGCCGTTGCCGCCTCGTCCAGATAGCGCAACGCTCCCTTGAAGTACCGTTCTTCCGTCAGGATGGAAAGGGCCGCCGCGCCGCCGTCCGCATAACGCCGCACCGCGTCGGCTGCATCCATATCTTCCCGGATGACGCCCCGCGAGGGAGAGGCCCGCTTGTATTCGGCGATCACCGCCGGAAGCCCGGAGGCATCCCGTCGCAAAGCGGCGCGGAAATCGGGACGCGAAGCGGAGCGGGGCTCCGGCAAGCCTCCGGCGGCAGCCAGCGCCCGCAAGTGCGCCAGCTCATCCTGCTTTGCCGTGCGAAAACGCTCAAGCAGCATTGACGACTCTCCTCCCGACGCCGGCCATGACCGCCTCCCGGGCGCGGGCCACGCAAAGCGCCATGTCCATATCTTCTTCCAGCAGGAAGACGCCCAGAGCCACGTTGAGCGTCACCATGTCCAGCATGGCCTGCTTGCCGCGACCTTCCAGCAGCTCGCGCACCACCGCCACGGCTTCGGCCTTGTCCCGCACGGTCAGATCCTCCTCGCGGCACGGACGGATGCCATAATCCGCAGGGTCCAGATGCAGGGGGGAGAGCTTGCCGTCATTGAGCAGCAGCGCCTCCGCCGGGCCGATGGGCGTCACTTCGTCATAGCCGCCCGCGCCGCACACGACGGCCGCGCGCCGCAGGGGCGACTGGGCCAGAGTCGCCGCCGCCAGCGGCACCAGCTCCGGCCGGGCCACGCCCATCAGCAGATGACTGGGACGGGCCGGGTTGATCATGGGACCAAGCAGGTTGAACAGGGTACGGATACCCAGTTCCTTGCGCAGCGGCGCTATATTTTTGAAGGCCGGATGAAAGCAGGGAGCAAACAGAAAGGCAAAATTGCGCTTTTCCACCATTTCCGCCACCGCCGCCGGATCCGTGTTCAGGCTGATGCCCAGCGCCTCCAGCGCGTCGGCGCTGCCGCAGGAGGAAGACACGGCCCGGTTGCCGTGCTTGGCCACCTTGTAGCCCATACCGGCCAGCGTCAGGGAAGACACCGTGGAGCAGTTGAAACTGTGTCGTCCGTCGCCGCCCGTGCCGACCACGTCAATGCAGGCCCCGGGAATGCCGTCCACACGCACGGAACGCGCCAGAGCCGCGCGGGTCGCGTGCGCCAGTTCCAGAGCGCTTTCCCCTTTCATGCGCAGGCCCATGAGCAGCGCGCCGGACTGCGCGGGGGTCAGACGTCCGTCCATCAGGGCGGAAAAGGCCGTGGACGCCATGACGGCCGTCAGATCTTCCCGGCGCGCCAGCCTGTCGAGAATGGCGGAAATATCCGCGGCCGCGTCCTCCGTGGCCATTTCGGGGAAGTTGCCCAGCAGCCGCAGACCGTCCGGCGTCAGCACGGACTCGGGGTGAAACTGCACCCCCACCCAGGGACGGTCATTATAGCGCAGCGCCATGACTTCGCCTTCCGGGCCGCGGGCCGTCACCGTCAGCAGAGGATTGGCGTCGGCATCCTCGGCGCGCACAACCAGCGAATGATAGCGGCCCACGCGCATGGGATTGGGCAGGCCGGAAAACAAGCCCGTGCCGTCATGCACAATGTCGGACTGCTTGCCGTGCATGATGCAGGGCCCGACCTCCACCACGGCCCCGGCATGCAGGCCCAGCAGCTGATGCCCGAGGCAGACGCCGAGGACGGGCACGCGCGGATCAAGGCGCTTCAGAAACTCGGGGCACAGGCCCGCGGCAGAGGGATGTCCCGGACCGGGTGACAGGCAGACCATTTCCAGCCTGCCGCTTTCGGCCAGTTCCAGCACGGCGGGATCGTCATTCTTGAGCACCACCGGTTCCCTGCCCAGCTCATAGAAAGCCTGCACAAGGTTGTAAGTAAAGGAATCGTAATTATCTATGAGCAAAAACATGGTGCGGGTCCTCCCCTTCCAGCGCAAGGCGCATGACGGCCGACTTGTTGCAGACTTCCTTCCATTCCAGTTCCGGATCGGAATCATGCACGATTCCCCCGCCGGCCTGCCAGAAGAGCGTCCCTTCCTTATGCCACATGCTGCGGATGGCGATGCCCATATCCAGATTGACGCTTTCGTGATCCAGTCCGATCCAGCCGATGCACCCGGCGTAGGGACCGCGGCCGCGACCTTCCACGGAGCGGATGATTTCCATGGCCCGCAGTTTGGGCGCGCCGCTGACCGTGCCCGCAGGGAAGGCGGAAGCCAGCACGTCCACCGCATCCAGGCCGTCGGCAAGGCGCGCCGTCACGCTGCTGGTCAGGTGCATGACATGGGAAAAACGCTCCACATCCATATAACGTTCCACGCGCACGCTGCCGGGCCGCGCCACGCGCCCCAGATCGTTGCGCCCCAGATCGACCAGCATCACATGCTCGGCCTGTTCCTTGGGGTCGGCGCGCAGTTCAGCGGCCAGCCGCGCATCTTCCAGATCATCGCGCCCGCGACGACGGGTTCCGGCAATGGGCGACAGCTGAAGGGTTCCGGCAGTACAGCGCACCATGACTTCCGGCGAGGAACCAAAGAGCGTCATGCCCGGCAGACCCATATGGAACATGTAGGGGGACGCATTGATACGCCGCAGACGGCGGTAAAGCGTAAAGGGATCCCCCTCGTACTTCGTGGAAAACCGCACCGACGGCACCACCTGAATGGCTTCGCCCTGTCGCAGCAGTTCCTTGATATATTCCACATTGGCCTTGTAACCGGCTTCGTCCGGTTCGGCCTTCACCGCAAAGGGAGCGGCCGGAGCCTGTTCGACGGCTTCGTCCCGCCCGCTGCGCAGGTCGCGGTGTTCGCCCAGGCTGATCTGACAGAGGCGATTATACAGATGATCGAACACCAGCACCGTGCCCGGCAACGCCAGCATACCTTCCGCTTCGCCGGCAGGCATGGCCGACGCCAGTTTGGGATTGAACAATCCGGCCATGCCGAAGCCCAGCCAGCCGTACAGCGCGCGGGTAATGGGCGGCGTTTCCATATTCTGCGGCGGAATCAGCGTCAGTCGCCGCAGCAGCCCGCGCAGACCGGAAACAAAGTCCATGCCGTCCAGATCGGCAAGAGCGGCGCAGCGGGGATCGCGGATATCCAGCGACATACACCCTTCGCGGCAGGAGGCAAAAAGCGCCATATCGCAGGCAAGAACGCTGTAACGCCCCCAGCGGCCGTCCACTTCTGCGCTTTCCAGCAAAATACCATGCCCCGATCCCGCCATGCCTTTGAAAAGGCTGATGGGCGTTTCCATATCCGCAGGCAGCCAGCGGGCGGATTGTTGCAGCGTCAGAGGCTGCGGCTCGCAATGCGACGTCATCGTCACGGTTCCTTTCACGGGCGGCGGCAGAGCGGGAAAGCTTCCCCGCCGGGCGACCCGTTTTCGCCCGGCGCGCCAAAGAAACAAAAAAGACGCCGTCCTCCGGGAGGACGGCGTCTTAAACGCATAGATATGTCCGCAGGACTACGCCTGCGCGTCCTCCCTGCATTCTTCCGTGCACCACCAAAAAGCCGCGAACGCGAAAGAGGAGAAGGAAGGAACGAACATCATCATTTCACCTTGTGTTTCTTGGAACATAGGCGTCATGTTCCGGAATGTCAACTACTTTCCGAACAGAATTTCCTGATAGCTGGGCAGCGACCAGAGGTCGTCGGCCACGCGGGTTTCCAGCAGGTCCGCATAGCGACGCGCTTCGCCCATGACGGGAAGCACCCTGTCGCAGTAATAGGCGGCGCGCTCTTCCAGCGGCTTTTCATCAGCCCCGGCCAGCACGGCTTCCAGGCTGCCGATGGCGTCCTGAAGACCGCGCAGCTGTTCGGTCACGGCATCCAGCGTCACGGTGCGGAAGTCCTTGCCGATGGCCTTCATGGAAGCGGCCGTGGATGCCAGCTCGCCCTGATACCGCATGCCCGCGGGGAAGATGATGGTACGCGCCATGCGAATCATCAGCCGGGCCTCGGTG
>DXFI01000119.1 GCA_019114565.1 Candidatus Desulfovibrio intestinigallinarum
GAAATGCTCTGCATTTCAAACCATACGGCCTGTCGTTTCGCGGAAAAAGCGCGGTTTTTCCGCTCACTTTGGGCCGGGCGGCGCTGTGCCGCCGCCTCGCGTTTCACCTTTTTCAAAGGTGAAACGCTCTAGACAATTAATGGTCGTTACCCGCGCTGCGCGGCAGGGATGTTCCATCCACGCCCGCGGCAACAGAAAAGGGTCCGCCAGTTACCTTGCGGACCCTTTGGAAATTTGTGGTGGAGAAGAAGGGATTTGAACCCTCGACCCCCGCCTTGCGAAGGCGATGCTCTCCCAGCTGAGCTACTTCCCCACAGCACACGTGGTGCGTGAGAAGCTTTCTAGCGCAAGCGGCACACGGCGTCAAGTTCTTTTTCCATAAAAAAGACTGCCGGGACGACAATACTGCTGCCGGTTGCCTTATTCCCCGGCTTGCGGCATGATACGCCGGAAGAAGCGCGGGCATTCTGCCTTCCGTAGCGCCGTCATCCCCGGCCTGCCCGCTTCGGACACAACCCGCACAGCGCAAGGAGTCCCATGATTTCCATCATCATTCCCATCTACAACGAGCGCGACAACGTGCGCGAACTCCACGCCAGGGTGACGGAAGAAGCGCGCAAGCTGCACACGCCCTATGAACTGCTGCTGATCGACGACGGCAGCAAGGACGGCAGCGCCGAAATTCTTGACGAGCTGGCCGCCGGAGACGAGGCGCTTACGGTTATCCATCTGGCGCGCAACTGCGGCCAGACGGCCGCCCTCATGGCGGGCATCGACAATGCGCGGGGCGACGTCATCGTGCCTATGGACGGCGATCTGCAGAATGATCCCGCCGATATCGGCCGCCTCGTGGCCAAGCTGGACGAAGGCTACGACGTTGTTTCCGGCTGGCGCAAGGATCGCAAGGACGCCGAACTGACCCGCAATCTGCCCAGCCACATTGCCAACCGGCTTATCTCCTTTGTGTCCGGCGTGCGGCTGCACGATTACGGCTGCTCCCTCAAGGCCTACCGCCGCGAGGTGCTGGACGGCGTGCGCATCTACGGCGAAATGCACCGCTTCATCCCCATCTATGCCTCATGGCAGGGCGCGCGCGTGACGGAAATGCCCGTCACCCACCATCCGCGTATGCACGGCAAGAGCAAGTACGGGCTCGAACGCATCTTCAAGGTGATTCTGGACCTCTGCGTGGTCAAATTTCTTGATCGGCATCTGGTCAAACCCATCTATGTTTTCGGCGGTTTCGGCCTGTTTGCCGTTCTTCTGGCGCTGCTGACCCTGCTCTGGGCGCTGGGGCTCAAATTCTTTGGCGACACGTCCCTGATTCAGACGCCTCTGCCGACCTTTGCGGGCCTGTCCTTCCTGCTCGGCGTCAACTCCATTCTCATGGGCCTGCTGGCGGAAGTCCTGAGCCGGACTTACTTCGAGGCTCAGGACAAGAAGTCCTACCGCATCAAAAATATCGTTCGCAGCGGCACGCAGGGCAAGGATCGGGAAGCGACGGACAGCGCCGGCCGCTAGCCCCCTCCGGTACGATTCCATCAGGGGCGGGCGCTGCCTGCCGTAGGGGGGCGACGCCCCTCCAGTAACAAGCAACAGGAGTTTTCCTCTCGATGTGCGGCATTGCGGGCGTCTGGGGGCAGGGGGCGGAAGCCGTTCCTGCCATGCTGGAAAGTATAAAGCATCGCGGCCCCGACGGCGGCGGCATCTGGCGGCATGAAGCCGACGGCGTGACGCTGGGGCATCGGCGTCTGTCCATCCTCGACCATGCAGGGGGAGCGCAACCCTTTGCGGCGGGCGACGACAGCGACGGCGGCGGCTACGTTCTCGTCTACAACGGAGAACTCTACAACCATCCCGAACTGCGGGCCGAGCTGGAAAAGCGCGGCCATGTCTTCCGCAGCAGCCACAGCGATACGGAAACCGTCCTGCATGCCTATATGGAATGGGGCGAAGAGGCTCCGGCCCGCTTCAACGGCATGTTTGCCCTGGCCATATGGGACAAGGCCCGCCGCTGTCTCTTCCTTGCCCGCGACCGCTTCGGCGAAAAGCCTCTGTTCTGGGCCGCCCACAAGGACGGTTTCGCCTTTGCCAGCGAAATCCAGGCGCTCTTTCACTGGCCTCTGTTCTCCGGCCGTCTGCACGCCGCCAATGTGCAGCGCTACCTTGCCTGGGGCTACTGCACGGCGGACAGAACCATCTTTGAAGGCGTGCACAGCCTGCCCGCCGGTTCCAGCCTGACGCTGCATCTGGGCACCGGTCAAAAAGATATCCGCCGCTACTGGCGTTTTGCGCTGGAGCCGGACGAGACTATCGGCGACGCCGACGAACCCCGTCTTGTGGAAGAGCTGCGCGCCCTGCTGGTGCAGGCCGTGCAGCGCCGTCTGGCCAGCGACGTGCCGCTGGGCGTTTTTCTGTCCGGCGGCGTGGATTCCAGCTCCGTTCTTGCGGCCATGAGCCGCCTGCTGCCCGCCGAACGCATTCATGCCTTTTCCGTGGGCTTTACGGAAAAGAGCTTTGACGAAAGCGCCTATGCCGCCGAGGTCGCCCGCTACTTCGGCGTGCGTCACCATATCCGCAAGCTGGATCTGGACGCCGCGCAGGAGCGTGTCCGGCAGCTGCTGCCCCGCGTGGGCGATCCGCTGGGCGACGCCTCTCTCCTGCCCACGGCCCTGCTGGCGGAATTCACGCGGGAAAGCGTCACCGTGGCGCTGTCCGGGGACGGCGGCGACGAACTCTTTGCAGGCTACGATCCGTTCAAGGCGCTGACACCGGCCATGTGGTACAGCCGCTGCATGCCGCGGCCCCTGCATCAGCTGCTGCGCCGGGGCATGAATCTGGTGCCTACCTCCGACGCCAACATGAGCCTCGACTTCAAGATCCGCCGCTTCCTGCGCGGGCTATCATCCATGCGGCCCCTCTGGCTGCCCGTATGGATGAGCCCCGTCGAACCGGCGGAAATGGGCGATCTCTTTGCGTCCCCCCTGCCGCCGGAAGAGCTGTACGCGGATCAGCTGGCCACCTGGGAACGCAACCGGCATCTCTCGCTGCCGGAGCAGGCGCAGGCCTTTTTTGTGGAGCACTATCTTTCCGGCGACATTCTGGTCAAGACGGATCGCGCCTCCATGCTTTCGTCGCTGGAAAGCCGCGCCGTCTTCCTCGACAACGACATTGCGGACTTCTGCCGCCGCCTTCCCTTCCGCTTCAAGATTCGCGAGGGCGTCACCAAGTATATTCTGAAAAAGGCGCTCGCAGGCTGGCTGCCGGAAAACATCATCAACCGACCCAAGAAAGGCTTCGGCATTCCGCTCAATCTCTGGCTGCGCTCTCTGCCGCTGCCGCCCTTCCCCGGAGAGCAGTGCCCGTGGATGCTGCCCGAAGGCATCCGGCAGCGGGCCGACGCCCAGCAGCGGCGACGCGGCGATCATCGCCTCTTCCTCTGGGCATGGCTGGCGCTGGCCGAAAGCGCCTTCTTCCACCGGGAGGCGCGGGGCTGATGAACAACTGGGCGCATCTGGGCCTGCTGCTCTTCTGCGTGGCCTGCAACACCTTCGCCAACATTCTGCTGAAATCGGGGGCGCAGCTGCCGCCGACGCCGTGGCTGCTGCATATTATGTCTTGGCGTTCCTTTCTGGGACTGGCTGTCTTCGGCATCGGCGGCGTCATCTATGCCGCCGCGCTCCGTCATGTTTCGCTGGGCGTGGCCCAGTCCGTTCTGGTGCTCCAGTACGTGGGCATTCTGTTCTGCTCGTGGCTCTTCTTCCACGAAGCCTTCAGCCCGCGCCAGCTGGCGGGCTGCGTCCTGATCATCGCGGGTATGTTCCTCATGATTCAGCGTAACTGACCCGGCGCCGCCCGCCGGCAGGACGCGGCAGCGCATCAGTTTTTGTCAAAAAAATGTCTTAAAATTTTTTAGATTTCTTTCTAGATGTTTTTTTGACAAGCTCTCGACAAATCCTTGACAGCTTCCCTAAAATCGCCAAAACTGGCACCTGAACGGCCTCTCATCCACCATATTCCGGCGGACAAGGACACGCTATGGATCCCAAGAAAATTCTTCAGGCCTACATGGCCCAATTCTACAAGACCGCAGGCGCATGGGCCCGCGAGTCCGAAACCTATGAAAACCGCCATGCCAAGCATAAATTCAACGATGTCATGCGCGAAATGGACCGTTTTGCGCGCCGCTATATGGGCATGAACAATTACGGAGCCTACTACGGGGATTTACTCCTCTATATGCAGCGCAACGGCCTCATCGTCAGGACCGAGACCAACGATTACGACGTTTCTCTGGAAAAGTATATCGAATATCAGACTATGCGCTAAGCCCCTTTATATCTGGCACGCTCATTGCATATCTTCAAATATCAAGCGCGCTGTCGAAAATGCGACAGCGCCATAAAGAAATGAGAAAAATCACGGATAAAAGCTAGACTTTCTCCACATCTTGTATTGATGTTTTGTTGACAACGCCGTACAGAGAAAAAAGCTTTTCCATTTTCTCATCCCCATCTCGAATAACAGGGCCGCAAGGCCATACCTGCATCGGAGGGCGCAATGCAGATTTCAGGTTTGGGAGCCGTCAGTCACACATTTTCCTCACTGACCTCTAAAAAGAACGTTTCCACCCCGGACAGCTACGGCGACGTGGTCAGCTTCAGCCCCGAAGCCCTGGAGAAATCTTCCCAGCTGTCTCCCACGGACGTTCTGGATGTTTCCGAGCGCATGTTCTTCAACGAAGCGTTCGGCATGGACATTCTCAATGCCGCCAAAGGCGCTGTCAGTGAATTTGCCTCTTCCTTCATGAGCCAGCAGGAAATCAACTTCTTCGAGCAGTTCCAGTCTCATGATTCCGCCCGCACGCTGGGCGTCAGCCTCAGCGTCTAGGCATCCCGACTTCGGACAGAGATTTTTCCCGCCGCAAGGGACGCATCGGCAAGCGCCGCGGCAGGAATCCAGCGACAGACGGCACTGTCGCACAATCCGGGGAGGGTCTGTCGGCGTCATCCTCGGCACGCGGGCCATACGGCAAAGCAGGCGCGCATGCCTCCCGACAATGATGCCGGACAAGACGATTTCAACAGGAGACGCACCGGGAAATTCCGGCGCGTCTCTTTGTTTTTATCCTGCTGCCCGCGAGCAGGGACCAGAGAACCGTTTTCCCGGCGGTTCCGCGCTGCCCGGCCCGAAGTGAGCGGAAAAGTCGCGCTTTTCCACAAAACGGCAGGCCGTATGGTTTGAAACGCGCAGCGTTTCAAATAGAAAATGCTCATGGACACTCAACAGGAATTTCGCCCATGCAACGCAAAGGCATCATTCTCGCAGGCGGCTCCGGTACCCGGCTTCATCCGCTCACCTGCAGCATCAGCAAGCAGCTCATGCCCGTATACGACAAGCCCATGATCTACTATCCGCTCAGCGTGCTGCTGCTGGCGGGCATCCGGGAAATTGCCGTCATCACGACGCCGGAGCACGCCCCCCTCTTTCAGACGCAGCTGGGGGACGGCAGTCAGTGGGGCTGCCGCCTGACGTACATCGAGCAGCCGCGTCCCGAAGGACTGGCGCAGGCATTTCTGCTGGCGGAAGATTTTCTGGCAGGAGCTCCGTCCTGTCTGATTCTCGGCGACAACATCTTTTTCGGGCAGGGGCTGGCGGAGCTGCTGGCCAGAGCCGACGCGCGCACGCAGGGCGCGACGGTCTTCGGCTATCACGTCAGCGATCCGCAGCGCTACGGCGTCGTCGAATTTGACCGCCGGGGACAGGCCATCAGCATTGAGGAAAAGCCCGCGGAGCCCAAGTCCAATTACGCCGTGACCGGCCTGTACTTCTATGACGCACAGGTCGTGGACATTGCCCGGTCCATCAGACCGTCCGCCCGCGGCGAACTGGAAATTACCGACGTCAACAACCGCTACCTGCAACAGGGCAGTCTGCATGTGGAGCGCATAGGGCGAGGCGTGGCCTGGCTGGATACGGGAACGCACGAATCCCTGCTGGCGGCCGCCAACTTTGTGCAGGCCGTGCAGATGCGGCAGGGCCTCAAGGTGGCCTGCCCGGAAGAAATCGCCTGGCGCAAGGGCTTCATTTCCGGCGATCAGCTGCGCAAGCTGGCGCTGCCGCTGTGCAAATCCGGATACGGCCAGTATCTGCTGGAACTGGCCGACGGCGACACCTGGCTCGGCTAGGCCTGTGAACAGTTTGGGGGGAAGGGACCCCTCTCGCGCCAGCAGAGGGGGTTCCCTTCCCCCGGAATAACAAAAAATTACAGGCGCACGGGCAGCGGCCCGAAAGCTTCCTCATAGCGGCGGGTAAAGGCCTCGCGGCTGTAGGCATGTTCCTGCGTGCCCACATGCTCGATGGCGTAGGTGGCGCTGACGGCCCCGATCCTGGCCGCTTCCGGCACGGAAAGACCGCGCGCAATACCCGTCAGCAGACCGGCGCGGTGCGCGTCGCCCGCCCCGGTGGGATCGGCCACCTTGCGGCAGTTCAGCGCCGGAATGTGCACGTCCGTGCCGTCGGCGGAGCGCACACGCTGCCCTTCCGCGCCAAGAGTGGTCACAAGCCAGCGCGTTTTCTGCAGCAAATCCTCTTCCCGCAGCTCCAGCTTCTTGCAGACCATGCTGATTTCGTAATCGTTGGTCACGCAGGCAAAGGAGCCTTCAATGCCAGCCGCAAGGTCCTCCTTGCTCAGCACGGGCAGCTGCTGCCCCGGGTCATAGATGTAGCGCACGCCCTTTTCCTTATAGAAGGCGGGAAGACGGCGCATGTCGTCCATGTTGCCGGGCGAGACAATACCGATATCCGTCGCCGCATCCAGATGCGGGAAGGCATAGTCCGACGGCGTGTTCATGGCCCCGGGATAGAAGCCCGTAATCTGATTGCCGTTCAAATCGCTCGTGATGTAGCACAGCGCCGTAAAGACATCGGGAACGCGACGCACGCCTTCCAGCGAGACGCCCTGTTCCTCAAGGAAGCGGGCGTAACCGTCAAAGTCCCGGCCGGCGGCAGCCACCAGCACGGGCTTTTCGCCCAGCAGGGCCAGACTGTAGGCGATATTCCCCGCGCAGCCGCCGCGCCGCTCGTCCATGCTGTCCACCATGAAGCTGACGCTGATCATGCGCAGCTTGTCCATGAGAATATGATCGTGCAGATTGCCCTTGAACGTCATGATGCGGTCAAAGGCCAGAGAGCCGGAAACATAGATAGACATGCTATTTTCTCCTGAGGGTATTTTCCGCCGGTGCGGTTCCGTTGCAGACGCAGGCCCGTCCGGGAACCGTTCAGAAAGACGGATCTTCCGAAACAGGCGTTCCGCCGCCGGAAAAGGAATTGTCCGCAATCCATTGCAAAAAGGGTTCGTGCCCGTCGCACGGGGGCAGCGCCAGGATGCAGGGAACTTCATAGGGATGTTCCCGCACAATCAGCGCACGCGCCTCCGCAAAGGCGGCCCGCGCGACCTGCGCCAGCAACAGGCATTCGCCATGCTCATGCACGGTATCGCGCCAGCGATACACGGACAGGACGCCCGGCACAAGATTCACCCCGGCCGCCAGATGCGCTTCCACCAGACGACGGGCAAGACGCAGACCGGACTCCCGGTCCGGCATGGTCACATAGACAAGCAGACTCATAATGTTCCTCCCGATTCGCTCCGGGCGCAGCGCCAGAGTACACGGCACAGACCAAAAAACAAAGAGGCCTGCGGGGCTTTTCCCTGTTCCGCCGGGGAGAACCGCGGGCGGGCGTATTGCCGCGAGCCGCAGGCTGTGGCATATAGCAAGGTCATGCGGAACACGAAATTGCCCAGGGGCGCGCGCGAACGCGCCGAGCAGGTCCTGACAGCGCTGAAGGCGCGCTACCCGGTCCCGGCCACCCATCTTCAGGCCCGGGATGCCTGGCAGTTGCTGGTCGCCACCGTGCTGGCGGCACAGTGCACGGATGCGCGCGTCAATACGGTTACCCCCGAACTTTTCCGGCGCTGGCCCGGCCCCAAAGAGCTGGCGCAGGCGCTACCGGGAGAACTGGAAGAAGTCATCCGCAGCACGGGCTTTTACCGCAGCAAGGCCAAAAACCTTCTGGGCGCGGCCCGCCGCGTCACGGATGTCTACGGCGGCGACGTGCCCCGCAGTATGGCGGAGCTGACGACGCTCCCGGGCGTGGCCCGCAAAACGGCCAATGTGGTTCTGTACGGGGCCTATGGCATCAATGAGGGACTGGCCGTGGATACGCATGTGAAGCGCATCTGCTATCGTCTGGGCCTGACAACGCAGACGGATCCGGTTGACGTGGAGCAGGACCTCATGAAACTGTTGCCGCAGCCGGAATGGGGCGGCTTCAATCACCGCATGGTCTGGTTCGGACGCGACGTCTGCCATGCGCGGGGCCCGCGCTGCGGCGAATGCGAAATGGGAGACTTCTGCCCCCGGCGCGAACCGCCCGTTGCCCGAAAGAAAAACGCCCCCGGAAAGCCGCATGCGCCATCGTAGGGCAGCAGAGATGATGCCCGCGTTTTCGCCCAGCGAAGAAGGTTAAGCTTTCCGCTGTCTGCCCGATAAGGAGTTCAGACGCCGAGCGGCGTTCAGAAGATGCACGAGGTCGCCATGTCGCAAAACAGCCTGCTCACGCCCAAGAACAACGAGCTCGAAATCATCGAGTTTCTGATCGAGGAATCTCTGCCCGACGGTTCCACCTATGTGGGCTCCTACGGCATCAACGTTGCCAAGGTGCTGGAAATCATCCGCATGCCTGCCGTGACCAGCATGCCCAATGCCAGCCATCCCTCCAGCCTCGGCACGTTCAATCTGCGCGGCAAGGTTCTGCCTCTGGTGGATCTGGGAGCCTGGCTGGGCAAGACGCTGGTCAAGAATCCCACCAACAAAGTTCTCGTGACGGAATTCTGCGGCGTGCAGGCGGCCTTCCTCGTCTCGGCCGTCACCAGCATCCATCGCCTCACCTGGGATCAGATCGAGCCGCCGAATCACCATGTGCAGAGCTATTCGCAGTCTTCCATTACGGGCGTCCTGCGCATCAATGAACGCGTCCTCTTCATTCTGGACATGGAAAAGATTCTTGCCAGCCTTGATCCCTCGCTGGACATGTCTCATGTGGAAGTGGACACCACGCCGGTGGAAGACGCGGGCAAGTTCCATCTGCTGGTGGTGGACGACTCCAGCGCCATCCGCCACATCATGCGTTCCTCGCTGCTCCAGTCCGGCTTTCAGGTCACGGACAAGGCCACCGGCAAGGACGCCTGGAGCTACCTCCAGCAGCTGCGCGACGAGTGCGTGAACAAGGGAGAAAGCCTGACGGATCATCTTCACGTCATCATCTCCGACATCGAAATGCCGGAAATGGACGGTCACAGCCTGACGGCGCACATCCGCAGCGATCCGGCCATGCGCAACATTCCCGTCATCCTCTTCTCGTCCCTGATTACGGACGCCGTCCGTGCCAAGGGCGAAAAGGTCGGGGCCGACAGACAGGTCTCCAAGCCGGATCTGCCCCGCCTCAACCAGATCATCCGGGAACTCATTTCCGTCAAGCTGCACCGCTAGTGGCCGGACGCCATGAATCTTTTTGACTACAATCCCACGGTTGTTCTCAGCTTCATTCTGACGCTGATGCGCGTGAGCATTATCATGTTCATGCTGCCCATCTTTTCAACGCAGAACATCCCCACAACCGTCAAGGCCGCCGTGTCCATGGTCTTCACCCTGGGCGTGTGGCCCGTCGTATCCCTCTCGGGCGCGTTCATGCCCGCCCATCCCTTTGACATTGCCATCATGCTGCTCGGCGAGCTGGTCATCGGCCTGGTGCTCGGCATGATCGTCAATTTTCTCTTCATGGGCATTCAGGCCGGAGGCGAGCTGCTGGGCTTTCAGATGGGCTTCGCCATGATCACCTTTGCCGACCCCATCAGCGGCAACAACACCGGCGCCACATCCTTCTTTATCTGGATGGTTTCCCTCCTGACGTTCCTGTCGCTGGACGGACACCTCTACATGATTCGCGGCTTTGCCGCGACCTTTGATCTCATCCCGCCGGGGGGACTCTTCATCGGGCAGGCGCTGCTGGATCAGGTGGTCGGTCTGTCCGTCGGCATGTTCCGGCTGGCGCTCAAAATCTGCGCTCCCGTCATGGTGGCGCTGTTCATGGTGGAAGTGGCGCTCGGTCTGGTGGCCCGCACCTCGCCGCAGATTCACATCATGGAATTCGGCTTCCCCATCAAGATCAGCGTGGGCTTCTTCTTCATCGGCCTGATTTTCCAGATCATGGCCCAGCACATCGGCTCGTTCATTTCCGGCATGGACGGTCTGTTCACCAACATCCTCCGGGCCATGAGTCCGCTCTATAACTAAGGCCTGCTATCACTATTCGTAAGTTGTTTGGGGGGAAGGGAAACCCCTCTGCTGGCGCGAGAGGTTTTTCCCTTCCCCCCAAGCCCCCTATCCCTTCCCCAGCGCGCTTTTATCGGGGAAGAGTCAGGAATATGAAGCGACTCCGCCACCAAAGACAATTGGCGTGTGTACAGCATTTTTATCCTATCTATTGAAATTGTTTTAAAATTTTTGTTGACAGGCCTTGGAGCATTTTCTGTTTGAAGCGCACTGCGCTTCAGACCATACGGCCTGTCGTTTCGCGGAAAAACGCGTTTTTTCCGCTCACTTTGGGCCGGGCGGCGCTGTGCCGCCGCCGGAACGCCAGCCCCGAAAACATAAAGATACCCCCGGCAACGCGATACAGGAAGACACGCTGCCGGGGGTATTTTTTCAAAGTTGAAAATCTCTATTTTCCCCGTTCCTGCGAACGGATTACGGCCTTTGCGTCCGGATCGCCGTTCTTGGCGGCCAGCCGGTACCAGCGGTTTGCCTCACTCAGATTGGCGGGCACGCCGGTCCCCTGATCGTACATCAGGCCGAGGCTGTACTGGGCCGTGGCATCGCCCTGATCGGCGGCCTTGCGATACCATTCCACGGCCTTGACGTAGTCCTGCGCCACGCCGCGCCCCTGCTCGTACATGTAGCCCAGATTATACTGCGCTTCGGCCAGCCCGTGATCCGCCGCCCGCTGATACCATTGCAGGGCCTTGGCATTGTCCTGCGCATAGCCCCGCCCTTCGGCATACATGTAGCCCAGCACATTCTGCGCCCGGGCGTGATCCTGTTCCGCGGCCTTTTCCAGCCAGTGCACGGCCTTCACGTCGTCCTGAAGCTCGCCCTTGACGCTCATGTACAGACGCCCCAGATTATACTGGGCGTCCGCCAGCCCCTGATTGGCGGCCCGGCTGTACCATTCGATGGCGCTTTCCTGACTCTTGCGCACGCCGCGCCCCTGCGAATACAGATAGGCGAGATTGCACTGAGCCACGGCATGCCCCTGATCCGCAGCCTTGCGGAACCAGCGTGCGGCCTCGCCGTAATGCCGCTTGACGCCCTGTCCGCGCGCGTAGGCCGTGCCGATGGCGTTCTGGGCCCGGATATCTCCCTTCTGGGCCGCTTCCTGAAACAGCGTCGCCGCATAGACGGGGCTGCGGCGTGTGCCGCGCCCTTCCAGCGCCAGACGTCCCATGACGTACATGGCTTCAGGCTGCTTTTTTTTGACCAGCGGTTTGAGCAGTTCCACGGCCTTTTCCGCATTGTCCGCATCCAGCGCAGCCTGCACTTCCGCAAGGCTTGCCGCCGCTTCCGGCGCGACGGCCCCGGCAGCTTCGGCGGCTTCCGTCTTTTCCGAAGCCGGCGCGCCGAAAGCGTCCGGGCTTCCGCCCAGCGCCATGCACAGGCACAGCGCCATCAATCCCAGTTTCTGCTTCGTCATTATTTCATCAGCCTGTTGAGAGTCTGTATCCAGAGAGGGACGGGGGAGCCTTCCGCCGTCCGGGCATGGCAGCGGCAGAAATCGCGCCGCACGCGCTGCACAGCCTCGCTGTGCCACCAGGCAAGCGGGTCATCCCAGACTTCATAGACCCTGGCGGCGGCGCTTTCGGCCGTGGGCTGCCAGATACCGGCTTCAGCCAGCGCGTCAATCCAGGCTCCGGCCTCCGCTGTCTGCGGCCAGACATCGCGCGTCCAGAAGGCAATGGTCGGCACGTTGGCCGCCAGAGCCTGCAGGAGCGTTGTACAGTTGTGATCCAGCACCAGCAGCCGGCAGGACAGCATATGTTCTTCCAGCGGGCCGGTGCACAGATGCACGTGCGGAAAGCGGGGCAGCAGCCACGGAGCGTCCTCCAGTGAGCCCGGCACATCAAAATAGGGCCGATAGTAGGTCACATCCTGCACGGCGCGCGGCAGAGCCTCCAGAAACCACTGCTTGTCTTCCCTGTACTGCACCACCTGCAGCGGCGTCGGACGGGCATCCAGCCGGTAGGCGTACAGCGGCATTTCCGTACCGACCAGAATCAGCCGGCCGCTGCCGCCCCGCCAGGCGTCCTTCATGGCCGCAAGCTGCGGATAGGGCAGAGGGAGCCAGCGCGGACCGTCCCCCTTGCCGAGGCCGCGTGCCGTATAGGAATCCCAGCCCCAGGTGAAAAAGGCGTGCTGACTGAATTCCACAACGGCAGTAGCGCAGGCCGTGGCAATCTGTCCGTAGTTGCCGCCGTGCTGCACATAGGCAAGCCGATGGCCCTGAGCGCGCCACACAGCCAGAAAACGCCTGTATTCCGCATCCTCATAGGCAGCGACGCTGGCAACGCGCAGATGCCGTTTGCCCAGCGGCGGGAAAATCGTCGGCGGATGCTCCAGACGCCGCAGGCTCTCCGGCAGCGCCGCCATAAACAGAGGCAGAGGGTCCAGCGGCAGGGCGCAGACACGCCCGGTGGCCTCGGAACCGAAGGCCTCGCGCAGAGTGCGCCCGCGATCCTCGCCCGCGCACTCGCCGCGCAGCGCAAGGGAAAAACGCAGCGCCTGCGCCAGACTCATGCCCTTGAGCCGGGGAAAAGGCAAACGCAGCAGCAGCTCCCGCAGACGCTGCTTCAGGGCAGCGCGCCAGCCGGTTTGCGGCGCATCCTCTTCCCGTGAAAAATGCCGCTCCAGCTCGGGCAACGCAATTCTGCGCCAGGCAGCGGGCCATTGCGCTTCCAGCAGGCGCGAAAAAAGCCAGTGATTGAACTCCGCTCCCAGCGCCCCGTGCAGGACGACATCCTGATCCGTGCCGAAGACAAAACGGCAGTTTTCCGGCAGCAGCTCCACTTCCAGCGCGCTGTCGCCCCATGCCGCGCAGAGGGCCTGAACGCGCTTCTGCCGCTCCACAACCTGACTGGCCACGACAATGGCCCACGGGGCCAGCAGCGTCTCCCAGTAGCTTTCAGGCAAATCCGCCCAGTGCGGGCAGAGCTGCGCCGCCACGCGGGGAATGATGTCCGCGCAGAGGGCCTGCGCTTCCTCCGCCGCCTGCGCCGCCTCGTCCGCACAGCGCAGCGGCTCCGGCGGGAAAAGAAAACGTTCTTCCCAGTCGGGAAAGAACTCCTCCTGCCCGGCAAAACACCACGGGCCGGACGGACGAAAGGACTCCGGAGTTGCGCCGGGGGGCATCAAACCCAGCACAAGCCGGGGACAGGCAGCAGACGGGGCAGAAGAGTGCACCATGAAGTTCTCCGCAGTTTTTCCCGTTCCTGATCAGCAGACGCAAAAGCGCAATGCGCTTTTGCGTCTGCATAACAAAAATCCGTCCATGACGTAAGAATCTCCGGCAGGGGCTCCCGCGCCCGCCCCTGTCAGAAGCCGATGCGGGAGTCCGCCGAAAAGGGGAACGCGACTCAGCCGCGGGCCTCGCCGTCGTCAAGATCGCTCCAGCGCAGCACCGTGTCTTCGGGGATGTCCCTGCGGACGCGCATGGTCAGCACTTCGTCGTAGTTTCGCGGCGAAATGCCGTGAGCGGGGCGCTTCCAGGTCAGATCGGCGGGCGTAATCCGGCTTCCTGCCGCAATGGCCCGCGCAGCCACCAGCGAACGCCGCGCATTGCGGCGGGCGGGCTCTTCCTCCGGCAGGGCGCGCAGGGCAAAATCTCCAACGCTGGCCAGCGTCCGTTCAAGGCGGGCATAGAAACGCTTGAGGTCTTCCTTGTCCATGGCGTGATAGTGATCGTTGCCCGGCAGCGTTTTGTCATGGCTGAAATGCTTTTCCAGAATCCGCGCGCCCAGCAGCGTAGCCGTCTCCAGAATGTGCATATCGTCGGGCAGCGTGTGATCGGAATAGCCGATGACATGCTGGGGGAAATGCTGCTGCAGGCCTCTGATCATGCCCAGCGCGGCATTTTCGTCCCGGGTGGGGTAGTTCAGCACGCAATGCAGCAGGGCCAGAGGATTGCCCCTGGCCTCGATCCACTCCACGGCCTCGGCGATCTCGTGCAGATGAGCGGCCCCAGTGGACAGAATAATGGGCTTGCCGAAGTCGCAGAGAATCTCAATAAAGGGCTTATTGGTGATATCCGACGAGGATATTTTAAACACATCCATGAGATCATTGAGGAAGTGGGCCGACTCGACATCAAAGGGCGTGGACATGAAGGCAATGCCCGCGGCATCGCAGTGCTTCTTGAGCGCCTCGAACTCGTTCTTCCAGAAGGAGTCATGCTTCTTGAACAGTTCATACTGGCTGCGCGTCGGCTCTTTGGAGGTATCCCAGTAGGCCGGAGAATCCTTGGAAGCCAGCGTCGCCGCCTTGTAGGTCTGGAATTTGATGGCGTCCGCGCCGCCTTCGGCGGCTTCGTCAATCAGACGGCGGGCAATGTCCATGCTGCCTTCGTGGTTGACGCCGGCCTCGGCGATGACATAGGGAACCGCAATGCGCTCCTGCGGTGCGACCTCTTCAAATATCTGCATGATGTTCATCATTATGTCCTTGCATGGCCTCCCGCCTGACGGGGAGGGAAAAAGATGGGGCTGCGCCAGTCTAGCTTTTTGCCGCGCGAAAGAAAAGCGGCGTCCCCCCATGCCGCCGCCTTGGCAAGGGGGCGCTCCTTCGCTATGGTGAAACGCCCGCAATCAACGGACAGGGGAAGAGTATGCAGCGAATCAGCCAGGGCTATGCCGCCGCGCTGGCGGCAACCGTCATCTGGTCGGGCAATTTCGTCGTGGCACGCGCCGTTGCCGACATGATTCCCCCGTGGCAGTGCAACTTCTGGCGCTGGCTTGTGGCGCTTCTCGCCCTGCTGCCCTTTGCCTGGAAGCATCTGGCCGCCGACTGGCCGCAGATTCGTGCCCACGCCCGCTATCTGACCGTGCAGGCCATTCTGGGCGTCACTCTCATGAATACCCTTATCTACAAGGCCGGACAGACCACGGAAAGCCTCAATATGGCCCTGCTCGTGCCGACGGCGCCCGTCGTCATCCTGCTGTTGTCCCGCATTCTGTACGGAGAAACCATTTCGCCCCGCCGCCTGCTCGGCGTGTGCCTTGTGGTGGCGGGCGTCGTCATTCTCGTCAGCCGGGGGGACTGGGAACGCCTTGCGGCCCTGCGTCTGAACAGCGGCGATTTCTGGGCTCTGGGCGGCGCGCTCTGCTTCGGGCTGTATTCCCTTTTCATGCGGCGGCGGCCCGCCGGGATCTCCGCCTTCGGCTTCAATGCGGCCCTCTTTGCGCTGGGCCTGCTCTGCGCCCTGCCGTTCACGCTGGCCGAGGCTGTCCTGCTGCCGCTGCCGCAGGCGACAACGCTGGTTGTCGTTTCCGTCCTCTATACCGGCATCGGCTGCTCCTTCCTTTCCTTCTGGCTCTGGACGCTGGCCATTGACCGCATCGGCCCGGTACGCGCGGGCATTGTCTACTATTCGCTGCCGGTCTTTGCCGCCGCGGCCTCGGTCGTCATTCTGGGCGAAGCCATCGTCCGCGCCCAGATTGTCGGCGGCGCGCTGGTTATCGGCGGTATCCTTGCCGCCACGCTGCATGCTCCGGGGGCAGAGGCCGGGCATAATCCCGGCCCTCAGAAAACCAGCCCCGGCAGCTCCACTGAAACTTCGCTTCCAAACGCCATACCTTGCTCTAAAGGAACCCTTATGAACGAATCCATGACCGTCATTCTGGCTTCCCGCAATGCGGGCAAAATCCGCGAACTGGGGGAACTCCTCTCGGGCTACGGCATTCAGGTGCTGGGGCTCGACGCCTTTCCCGGCATCGGAGAAATAGAGGAAACCGGCACGACCTTTGAGGAAAATGCGCTGCTCAAGGCCCGGACCGTGGCGCAGCTGACCGGCCACATCGCCATCGCCGACGACTCCGGACTGGAAGTGGATGCGCTGGACGGCGCGCCGGGCGTCTACTCCGCCCGTTACGGTGACGACTGGCACTCTCTGGATGGAGAAAGCCGGGATCAGCGCAATATGCGCAAGCTGCTCCTGAGCCTCTCCAAGCTGCCGGAAGCCCCCCGGAACTGCCGCTTTGTCTGCTGCATGGCCGCCGTAAAGCCGGACTTTCTCGGCGGCGGGGAGCTTGTCGTGCGCGGCACGTGGGAAGGCAGCATTCTGGATGAACCCCGCGGCCAGAACGGCTTCGGCTATGACCCCGTCTTTTTTGATCCCGAACTCGGCAAGGCCGCTGCCGAACTCAGCGGCCCGGAAAAGAATGCGCGCAGCCATCGCGGCAAGGCTCTGCGCCTGCTCATGGAACGCTGGTCCGCCTTCGCCGGACAGGAATAGGGCATTCTGCCTTTGAAAGAAGGCAGAATACGAGGCGGCACAGCGCCGCACGGCCAGAAGTGCGCGGAAAAACAGCGTTTTTCAGTAAAACAACAGGCCGTATACTTTGAAACGTAGCGCAGCAACCGTACCGCAAAAACGCGAAACATCAGCATAACATACTGTTCTTACAAAGATTTTTACAGCAGTCCTGCATACGAAAAAAGCTTCGGCTTTTCAGCCCGGGCTGCAAGGGAGGAGCCATGTCCCTTCGTCTTTCCATGTCCATCGTAGGTGAGGCAGAGGCTGAAGCCGTCCGGCGCGTCATTACGGAAGACGGCTATCTCGGCATCGGCAGGGAAACGCATCAGTTTGAAAAGGAAGTCGCCGCCTATCTGGGCGTTGCGGAAAAGAACGTCGTCTCCGCCAATACCGGCACGGCGGCCCTTACGCTGGCCGTGGACGCCCTGCGCCCCGCCGACTGGAAGCACGCCGGCAAACCGCGCGTCCTGGTGCCGTCCCTGACCTTTGTGGCCTCCTTTCAGGCCATTCTTGCCGCGGGCTGCGAGCCCGTGGCCTGCGATGTGCTGCCCGAAACCGGCACGCTGGATCTGGCCGATGCCGAACGCCGCCTGACCCCGGAAGTCTTTGCGGTCATGCCCGTGCACTATGCCAGCAACCCCTGGCAGATTGACGAAGTGCACGCCTTTGCCCGGCGGCATGGTCTGCGCGTCATTGAAGATGCCGCCCATGCCTTCGGCTGCCGCCACAAAGGGCAGAAAATCGGCAGCTTCGGCGACGCCGTCTGCTTCAGCTTTGACGGCATCAAGAACATTACCTGCGGCGAAGGCGGCCTTTGCGTCCTCTTCAACGACGAAGAAGCCCGCATTGCGGCCGACGCGCGCCTGCTCTCCGTGGAAGGGGACACCGCCGCCCGATTTGCGGGAACGCGCACCTGGGACCCCGACGTCAAGCGGCTCGGCTGGCGTTTTCATATGAGCAATATCATGGCAGCCGTCGGCCGCGTGCAGCTGGGACGACTGGAAGCCGAGTTCATCCCGGCCCGGCGACGTCTGGCCGCCATCTATGCGGAACGCCTGTCCGCCCTGAAGGATGTGGCTCTGCTGCGGCAGTCTCCCGACGACTTCATCGTGCCCCACATTCAGGTGGTGCGCATCCTCAACGGACGCAAGGAAGAGCTCAAGGCCGCGCTGGCGGCCCGCGACATTCCCACAGGCGTACACTATAAGCCCAACCATCTGCTGACCCTCTTCCGCCCGGCGGCGGGTTCACTGCCGTTCCCCGTTACGGAACGCCTCCACGGCGAACTGGTGACGCTCCCGCTCCATCCCGGCCTGAGCGATGCCGACGTGCACGGCGTCTGCGATGCCATAACGGAGGTGCTGGGCTAAATGAAGGCGCAGCAACTCCTCCCCCTGATCCGCGCCGCGCTGGAACGCTCTTTTGTGCGCTATCTTATCACCGGAGGTCTGGCGACTCTGGTCTACTTCCTGGGCGGACTGTTCTTTGTGCGCCTGCTGGACTGGCCGCTGCTGTTCGGCAACGCCTGCGCCGTCATTATCGCCTTCATCTTTTCCTACACGGGACATCGTTTCTGGTCCTTCCAGCAAAAGGAAGGACGACATGCCGTCTTTCTGCCCCGCTTTGCAGCAACACAGGCGGCGGGGCTGGCGGTCAACTCGCTGATCATCGCCGTTCTGGACGGGCTGGGCTGCCCGTACGAACTCTCCATGATTATCGCCAGCGCGCTTGTCCCGCTGCTGACCTATGTGCTGCTGCGTTTCTGGGTCTTCCGCACCACGGAGGAGCAGACGACGCGACTCCCTTACGGCGGTCTGCCGGGTTTTGTGCAGAAGCCCGCCCCCCTGCCGCCCCTGCCGCAGGATCGGGCCCCGCGCGTTTCCGTCATCATGAACTGCCTCAACAGCGGCGGCAGGGATCTGGAAGAAGCGCTGGACAGCCTGGCTGCGCAAACCTTCACCGACTTTGAAGTCATCTTCTGGGATAACGGTTCCACGGACAACAGCCCCCTCATGGCGCAGGGCCATGCCGGGCTGCGCGGCCGTCTGCGCTATTTCCGCGGCACACAAACCGTCCCGCTGGGCGCGGCCCGCAATCTCGCCATACGCGAGGCGCGCGGCGACCTGATCGCCTTTCTGGACTGCGACGATCTCTGGCGGCCGGAAAAACTCGCGCGGCAGGTCCCCCTGTTTGACGATCCCGAAGTGGGCCTTGTCTGCACGGATACGGAAATATTCGACGGCCGCCGCATTCTGCAGCGCGTCTTTGCCAACAGTGCGCCGGGACGCGGGCAGGTCTTCGGCGATCTGCTCCGCCGTCAGTGGATTTCCATGTCTTCCGCCGTGCTGCGCCGCGCTGCGCTCGACGCCGTAGCCGACACCGGCGGCGGACAGCCGCAATGGTTCGACGAAAGCCTCAACGTCTGCGAAGAGGCTGACGTCTTCTACCGCGTGGCGCATGACTGGAAGCTGGATTATGTGGACGCTCCGCTGACCATCTGGCGGGTGCACGGCGGCAATACCACCTTCCGTAAATTCGGCCAGTTTGCGGACGAAACCCTGCGTATTCTGGACAAGCACCGCGCCCTTTATCCCGGCTATGACGAGACCTGGCCGGATCTGGTGCAGCTGCTGCGCCAGCGTGCGGCCTTTCAGAAGGCCGTCAGCCTCTGGCGCGAGGGCAGAGGAGGGCAGGCCCGCGAAGCTCTGCGCCCCTGGCGCAACAGCTGCCGCAAACACCGGCTGTTCTGGCTGGCAAGCTATCTGCCCGGTGTCTGCTTCGATACGGCGGCCCGCATTTACTTTGCCCTTCCGCAACTGCTGCGGCGCGGGCAGAACTGACGCGACGCCGCCGCACATTTGTCTTGAAGGGGAAGGAATCCCCTTGCTCTGCCGCCGTGCCCGTCAGGCTCCTGCGCAGCCTGACGGGCACGGCCCTTCCGTAGCGAAGCGAGGAAGGGCGTTTCCGCAGCTCCCCCTCAAACTCCCCCATCCTCCCCGGCCCCCGCGCACTGCTGTATGACAGAGCAAAAAGGCTATTCTCCATAAGACAGTAAAATATTTATTCTTTCATACCATTAGAGCGTATTGACCAGAGCGTTTCAACTTTGAAAAAAGGTGAAATACGAGGCAGCGGCACAGCGTCGCCCGGCCCGAAGTAAACATAAAACAGCATTTTTCCACGGCACTACAGACCATAAGGTTTAAAACGCTCCGGACGATACAGGAGATAACAGACATGATTTTTGACCATCCGGCGGTACAGGCCTTCGGCGCGGGAACGCTGACATGGCTCTCCATCAGCGCGGGCGCGGCCCTGATCTTTGCCCGCAAGAACTTTTCCCGCTTCCTGATGGACTGCCTGCTCGGCGCGGCCGGCGGCATGATGCTTGCAGCCGCCTCGCTGGGGCTGCTTGCGCCCGCCCTGGAAATGACGGAACATCTCGGCCGCCTTTCCTTCCTGCCCATTATCTGCGGGCTGGCGCTGGGCGCGGCCTTTCTCCTCGGGCTGGACAAGGTGCTGCCGCACCTGCACGCCATGCAGGATTCCGTCGAAGGGGTTGATGCCCGCTGGCGGCGCAGCGCGCTGCTTGTGGCCGCCATGGCGCTGCACCATATCCCTGAAGGCCTTGCCATCGGCGTCGGCTATGGCGCGGCGGCGCATCCCGGGGCCCTGCTGCCGGGCGGCAGCGGCGCAGACATCGCCACGGCCATTCTGCTGACGGCCTCCATCATGCTGCAGAGCCTTCCCGAAGGTCTTGTGGTGGCGCTGGCCCTGCGGGCCGAAGGCTGCTCCGCGCGGCAGTCCTTCTTCTGGGGCGTTGCCAGCGGCGCAACGGCTCCGCTGGGCGCTCTGCCGGGTGCGCTTGCCGCCACGCTCGCTTCGGGGCTCTTACCCATAGCTCTTGCCTTTGCGGCAGGTGCGATGATATATGTTGTTCTGGAAGAAGTGATCCCCGAAGCCAATGCTTCGGGCAATGGCAATGCCGCAACAATAGCCGCCATCGGCGGCATTTGTCTTGTTGTGCTGATGGAATGCATCTTCAGATAGCGGCATTATCCGACGCGAGGCTTTCGTCCTCCGCCGAAATTCCGGCTCACACAGCAGCGCCGTCTGTCCTGTTCCGATACCGGACATGCGGCGCGGCTCTTTCATACGAGCCGTTACCCTTTTCCACCGTCCCGGAAAATCGGCGACGACACGACACCGTCAGGAGGTTCCCATGAACGCTTCCCGGAAGGCAGCCTTCCTTGCCTTTGCCATCGCCATTGCCCTTGTTCTGTGCAATGCGATGGCCTTTTTCTTTTCCTGGGGCATGACTGTCTCCATCATTACCGGCCTTGCGGGAGCCTGTCTGATCTTTGTCGTCGTTGCCAGAAACGGCGCCATGGACGCCGTCGTGCGCTATGCCGAGGACATTATCAACGGCAAGGACCCCGATCCCGAACCCTGCCGCAATGCCGGCCCCGTAGGCGAGGCTGTCTGTGCGCTTGTCACGCGCAGCCGGGAACGGAGCCACTGGTATGAAAGCATTCTGAACACCATTCCCTACACCGTCTCCGTCACGGATATGGATATGAAATGGACGTTCTGCAATACGGCGTCGCTCAAGAGCATGAACATCGAAGGCGAGTACCGCGGGCAGCACTGCTCCCGCAAGAATGGCAATCTCTGCAATACGCCTCGCTGCGGCATTGAGCAGCTGCGTCAGGGCACGCACCGCTTCAAGAACACGCTGCCCAATGGCCGCCTCATGTCCATGAACATGCACTGGCTGACGGATCTTTCCGGTAAGCGCATCGGCCACGTGGAACTGGGACACGATATTACGGAAGAAACGAAACTTCGTCAGCAGGCGGCGGCGGCCGCCCGCGAAGGCCGCATGGAAACGGTGAACAGCATCGCGGCCGCCGTTACGGCGCTCAACGAAGCCAGCTCGGCCCTGATTCGGGAAATCGAGGACGTCAAGCAGCGCACCGCCGACACGGCCGCGCATATCAACGAAACGGCCTCGGCCGTGGAAGAAATGAGCGCCACGGTATCCGATGTGGCCCACAACGCGGCCACGGCTGCCGAAGCAGCCACGGCCGTGCAGAACGAAGCGGCCACCTGCAGCAAGGATATGGATCAGACGGTGGACAGCATGCATGCCGTGCGCGAAACCGCCGCCAGTCTCAAGGAAGAGATGGAATCCCTGGACGGACAGGCCCGGGATATCGGCGCGGTTCTCGGCATCATCCGGGACATCGCCGATCAGACCAACCTGCTGGCCCTCAATGCCGCCATCGAAGCCGCCCGCGCTGGTGAAGCCGGACGCGGCTTCGCCGTCGTGGCCGACGAAGTGCGCAAGCTGGCCGAAAAGACCATGAACGCCACCACGGAAGTGGAAGGGGCGGTGCATGCCATTCAGAGCAGCAGCAGCCAGAGCGCCCGCACGGTGGAAGACACCGTGGACGCCATCGGGCAGGTGGCGACGCTCGCGGGCAAGAGCGGCCAGTCCCTGAATCAGATTCACAGCCTCGCCGCCGACGCCAATGCACAGGCCCAGTCCATCGCGACGGCATCTTCCCAGCAGTCCGCCACAGCGGAGAGCATCAACAGAACCATTGCCGATATTTCCACCATCAGCAGTTCCATTCTGGAAGCCATGGAGTCGGCCAACCAGCACGTCCACGGCATGGAAACGCAGGTCTCCGCCATCCAGGTCATGCTGGACAATATCCGCGACGGCGTCCGGAAGGAAGAAGCCGAGGAGGCCGCTGCCGCCGCAGGCGACCGCCCGCTTACCGAACTGAAGCCCGCATCGTAGCCCGCATTCCCGCCAAGGACACGCTTCGAGTCCCCGGAACACGGCAATATAAAGCCAGACAAAAACAGCCCCTGAACGGTCTCTGTTCAGGGGCTGTTGCTTCTTCTGAAACGTCAAGCGGGGCTGGAGAAAGAGAAGCCATGAAAGGCCGGGGCCTTCTTTGCCTCGAGAGCGACCCGGCGGGCGGCCGCAGGCCGCGCCCGTCAGGCGATGCAGGAGCCTTACGGGCATCGACAGCAGAGCATAGGGGGGTCTTCCCCCTCGAGGCAAAACATAATGAGTCCTGGGCCTGGAGCATTTTCAGTTTGACAAACCATACGGCCTGTCGTTTCGCGGAAAAAGCGCAGTTTTTTCCGCTCATTTTTGGCCGGGCGGCGTTGTGCCGCCGCCTCGCGTTTCTCCTTTTTCAAAGGTGAAACGCTCTAAAATTTGTAGATAAGGCTGGCGTTGATATTCCAGGCGTCTTCTGTGCTGTTGGCGGACAGGCGGCTGCCGTCGGAGCGCCTGTAGCCGCCCCAGACCGAAGAGGACTGATCCAGCCAGAGGGCAATATAGTTTGCTTCCACCAGAAAGCGCAGATTGTCGTATATCTGGTAGCTGCTCATGATGCCGAATTCCGCCGCGTAATCCTTTTCCGTCAGATACAGGCCGTAGCCGTTGACGGTATTGAAGTCCGCCGAAGCGCCTCCGGCGGCGGGGGCGTAGCCCTGATAGCCGTCCCGGGGCTTGCGCCCGGTAATATAACCGGCCATGCCTGCCGCATTGGTGCCCTGATAGAAATTGGCGTGAATGGTCTGCGTCAGTTTGTCCATAAGGCTGATATTGGCCAGTCGCAGACCAAAGCCCCAGGTGCCGACAAGGGTGGAGCCCAGCAGGGTGTCCCGGCCTATGGTCCATGTGCCCAGCGTGCCGAAGGCGGCAACGCTGCTGGTGCTTTCGTTATTGGCTTCAAAGGTGGGCATGCGCTCCGAACCGTTGCGCGGATTATCGTCGTCGCCGCTGCTGTACCAGACGTAGATGCCGGGCGTGCCCCAGTCCGTCTTGTATTCGGCCAGCGCGGCGGCGTACCAGCCGCTGCGGTTGAGCGCGGCAAGGCCGGTGTCGATGCTGCCGTAATTGGCGCTCCATGCGAAACGGAAGGGATCGGCGGCGGTTATTTCTCCTGTGAGCCCGGCCCAGAAGGCCGTGGCATAGGCATGGGCGCGGGCCGGGCCGGACTGGCCCTGCGGCAGCATGTAGAAGGACGGCGACAGCCCGAGGCCGCCGGTCAGACCGGAGTTCCGGCCGTAGTAGTCGTCGCCGGAGCGGAAGGCGTTGGCCCCGAAAGCTCCCAGCATGGCCCACGGCGTCATGCGGAAGCCGTCGAAATGCAGCGGCAGCGCAAGGCCGAAAATATCCGCATTATCAAGATAGCCCTGCCCCTGCGTTGCCCCGTCGCCCGTCCAGTTGTCATTGAAGGGGCGCGCCCAGAAGGCCGTCAGAGCGGCGCGTTCGTTCAGCGGCAGAGAAAGCGTGATGCCCGCCACGTCGGCATCGAAGACCTGCGAGGCGTCCGTCACGAAGTCGGGCAGAAAAATACGCTGTATGCCCATGCGCGCCTTGATGTCTGTGGCGGGAATGACCCAGTCCAGATAACTGTGTTTGATCTTGACGATGGTTCCGTCCGCGCCCAGCGCGCCGCCCTTTTTGGCGTTGCCCCACGGCGTCGAACCTATTTCAAAATAGACCGAACCGGAAAGAGATTCGGAAGCTACGGCATCCAGTTGCAGGCGTACGCGGGACTTTGCTTCGAACTGATCTTCTCCCCAGCGTCCCCAGCCGGTCACGTGCCCGCCGTCGCGCCCTCTTTTGACAAAGCTGCCGCCGTCGCCGTACTCCAGCATGTTGATCCAGACGCCTTTTGCCCGGAAATCTACGGCCTGCCCTTCCGTGGCCGTCAGCAGCAGACCGGCGGCCAGAACGAGAGTCAACAGTTTTTTCATCTCATCCCCCTGAATATGGTTCTTTTTTCAGAGCCTTTTCGGTTTGAAACGCACAGCGTTTCAAATCCTGCGGCCTGTCGTTTGCGGAAAAAACGCGATTTTACCTTTTTAAAAGTTGAAATACCCCGGGCCTGTTAATACTGTTTTTTTATTTATTTCAAATAAATAGTAATTCAGATTACTCATAACCTTTGAAAGATTCCTGCCTCATGGCCTGCATCCCCTCTGAAAAAGCGCGTTGGGGGAAGGATGGGGGGCCCGGGGGGAAGGAAACAGCCCTTGCGCGCTAGCCAAGGGGGTTTCCTTCCCCCAGAAGAACGATTTAGTGGTAACACGCTCTAGCCGTCCCTGTGCCGCTGCACCTTGCAGAGGTGTTCGTCCACCAGCGCTATGAAGCGCCGGTATTCTTCCGCAAGATCGTACTTGCGTTTTTTGATGAAACCGAAAGTCAGGCAGCGCCCGCAGTCCTCGATGGGCACATCGCGGATGGCATATTTGCGGTAGTCGTCGTTCATGAGACGTATGCCGAAGCTGCATACGTCGGTATGCAGCAGCATTTCTATGATCTGATTGTCGCTGTTGGTGGAGACGCGGCTTTCAAAATGGCTGGTTCTGGCCATGCCGACGCTGATTCTGTCCAGATGATGCTCGATGGAAAAGAAATCGTGCAGCGGCTGAATAAAATCCAGACCTTCGAGGTCGGCAAAGGAAACCTTCTCCCGTTCGTACAGCGGACTTCCGGGCCCGACGTAGATGCAGGGCGCGTGCTGCGACAACTCGGTATATTCGCAATCCCGGTGCGACAGAATATGCTCGAAACAGCCCTGCTGATCCTTGGGAAAATAGACGATGCCCATGTCGGCCATGCCCTCGTGCACGTAACCCACGATTTCCTCCACCGTGCCTTCCAGAAAGGACATACGGAGATTGTCGCCGCCGTATTCCTCATACAGGCGGCAGAACAGACGGGAAATCATGGTTGAGGGATAACAGGCAATGCTGATGCGCCGCAGATGCCGCCGTTTGCCCAGCTCCTGCATAAGCCGGGCATTCTGCAACATGCCGTGCGCGTAGTCGTAAAGCTCCCTGCCTTCCTCGGACAGGCGCAGCCCCCGATTGCTGCGCCGGAAAAGAATCACCCCCAGCTCCTGTTCGAGCATGGAAATATGCTTGCTGACGCTTGACTGGGATGTGTGCAGATGCTCGGCCGCGCGCCGCGTACTCCCGAAGTCCGCCGCCGCGACAAAGCAGGCCAGTTGCCGCAGTTCCATGACATCCTCCCTTCCGCCATGATGTTTTTTTGAGGGGGAAATAACACTATTCATAGAATGTCGGGGGGAAGGGAAACCCCTCTGCT
>DXFI01000120.1 GCA_019114565.1 Candidatus Desulfovibrio intestinigallinarum
ATTTCCAAAGAGCCTCCGAAAAATTCCGGGCAAAGACATACTACCTCCTATTTGCTGCGGACAAGGATGTCGCGGTCCTGCGGGACGGCGATGCGCCAGACGATAGAGGACGACAGCGTGCCGGGCTCGCCGGATTCGGCATACTCCTGCCCGGCCGCGCAGGCCACGCCGTCAAGGAAGACTTCAAGCATCGCGCCGTCGACGGTGTACGGCGGGACGGCATACTGCTGCCCCGCCGTGATGGCGGCGGAACGGCTCCCGGCGGGGGAATGCCGTTCCTCCGCCTGCCCCACGGCGCGGAGGGAGTCCGGCAGCATACCCAGCGCCTTGCCTCTGGCATCCCTGATGATGTACGACATGGGACTCCCTCCCTGCGGTTAGGCCGCCGGACCGGCGGCCACCTTTTCAAACACGATGCCGGCGGAGTTCATGTCGGCGGGGATTTCGCCGCCCGCCTCGATGACGGCCACCATGCGGCCGGAATAGTAGGTCTTGCCGTTGATGGTGACGGTTTCGCCGTCGGCGGAGATGCCGTCCAGCAGAGCGGCATTGGCGTGCTGGTGCCTTTTGGTCACGGCGTCGGACACGTCGGAAAGCGCAACGCCGCTGTCTTTGGCCACCGTGCCGGACGCGCCGTCAAAGGCCATGAGATTGCCGTCGGCGGCAGACGCCGGGCCGGTCACGGCGCGGTCAATGTTGTTCTGGATGACGGTCCAGTCGGTATCGGCGGCCCCTTCTTCGGCATGATCCTTGATGCACAGGATCAGGTCGCCCGGTTCGCAGACCTGACCGGCGTAGGTTCCGCCGGTTTTGACCACATACAGGTCGCCCAGCTTGTAGTTGTCGGCGGGCAGGGCCTCCACCGTGCCGCCCGTGCCCACGGTGCCGCACGGCCGGACGCCGGAGGCAAACGCGGCCTGCAAGGACGCGATCTTCGCCTCGACATTGCCGCCGTCAGCCGTTTTGACCTGATCCGCCGTGGTGACGGGGTAGACAACCGTTCCGGCGGCGTCCTTCAGTTGCACTTTCAGAGGTTCAGCCATGATGTTCTTCTCCATTTTGAGGTTGTTAAGGTTCGACAAAAGCGGCCTCGCTCACGCGCTGTTCCAGCGCCGCGAGGCGATCCTCCACGTCCGCCGGGACGGGTTGTCCCGACAGCTTCGGCTGGAGGCTGTACGGACGCACCAGCACGCGCATCTCGCTCCCGACAGACAGGGCGAACAGCATGCGGATGCTGTTTGACTCCGGTTCCTCCGCCGAAGAAATTTCTTCAAACTGCTCCCCCGGATAGCAGGCCACGCCGTCCCAGAAGACATCCAGCAGATGCCTGCCCGGCAGATAGGTCAGGCCCTCCGGCAGGGTCAGCGCGCCGCCGTTTTCCACGGGCGCGTCCAGCGTCCAGACGGCCTCCCGGTTGCGGCGCAGGTCTTCCACGACGCCGGAGAGCTGCAACATTTCCTGCCGCGTGGCGTAGCCGTCGTCCGCCACCTCGATGACGATGCGGGCATCCGTGCTCTGTACGACGGGGATGGTCAGCTCGTGGGTGATGGTCTGGCCGTCCTGCGGCAGCATCTTGTAGTAGCGGCCGTGGTTGGCATAGGCGTAAAGGACTTCCTCCTCTTCGCCTTCAAGATGTCCGACGACGCCCAGCTCGTTGATCCAGAATCCGCCCACATCGGCGGGGATGGTCGCGTGCAGCAGCGTTACTTTCGGATCGTTCTCATCCCTGCTGCGGGCATCTATGGGGCGACGATGCACCTCATGGACAAGCTGGGTGACGGCTGGATCAGGCGTCACGGTTTCCAGATTGGCATCGCCAACGGCAATATGCGTCAGCACTATGCCCTTGCCCTCGGCCAGGGCGCGCGCTTCCAGAGCCGCGCCGGCATCCGTCAATACGGCGTAATATTTGGGGGCATCTTCTGCCATTCATGCTCTCCTTGACATCACGCGGGATGTCGTCATTGCTGTTACGCCGATGGCCGTCCGCTGCCGATGGGCAACGGGCTTTACAGGCATAAAAAATATCTGGCGGCTTTTGGTAACTGCACTGCACCCCAGAGCAACACATCGCTGAACGGGGGCTGGCTCCGGCGGTTTGAAATACAGCGTAGACTTGCCGACGGTACGGCCGCGCAGACCGACGGCCAGGGCCATACGGAGCCGCGGCGGCTCCGGCGGGAAAAACCAGAGTCGGCTCCGGCTCAGTGTGCGGCCGCGCAGACCGACGCCGACGCGCTCTTCAAGCGGCAGGGTGGCCGTTGTCCTGATGCCTTCGAGCCTGGAACGGGCGGCCTTGTACTCGTTGGCCAGCCACCACGACAGCTCGGCGGCATCGGGCGTGAAGTCCACCGCGTTTACATCCAGCTCGACGCGAAAGTGCGCCCAGAGCGCCGGATCATCCGACGGCAGCACCCGTGCCGGAAACTCGTTCTGGGCATAGATACGCTCCAGTCCGCGCCACTTGCCGCCCAGCCTGTGCCAGGCAAGCGCCTGCACCACGCGGCGGCGGTAGGTTTCGTCCGAGTCGAAGCGATGCCGGATAATGCCGCGACTTTCTCCGTAGGCGGCTATCAGGACCATATCAGCCGTGGCCGGATTCCACTGGCGGCGCAGCCAGAGGATGTCCTCCCGCACGTCGTCCATGTACAGCGCCAGCCCCTTTGCCAGCGCCGACATCGGACCGGGCCGGAAGATCGCGGGCCAGTTCAGCCTGTCGTGAAAATATCGCCAGAACGGGCTTGCCATGCCTATTCCTCCGCCGCCCAGAGCGTCGTCAGCTCCAGGGACTCCAGTATGGCCAGACTGCCTGCGGGAATCTCCACGTCTTCTGTCGGGCTTTCCCAGCGGACGCGCTTTACCCCGCTGATGCCGACCAGCCCGGAGGCCAGACGATCCCGCACCACGTCCTTGCCGATGGAAAAGCGCGGAATGGCCGGGTCGTCGCCGTAAGAAAACATGCTCCTCACCCAGTTTTCCGCTTCAGCCTTCACGGCGTCCGCATCTCCGGAGATGAGTTCCAGCGCGGCCCTGACCGACACCTTCACAGGATCAGGCGCTCTGACCAGCAGGTCGTGGTTGATAACGATGGCCGCATCCAGCGCCGCGCGCACGTCCTCCAGCAGGCTTTCCGTGGGCAGCCCCGCAGCTCCCTGCACAACTACGTCCACCGTGCCTTCCCCGCGCGGATGCTGATCCGCCACATACACGTCCACCACGCCCGGAACTGAAAGCGCCGCCGCCTCGTAAGCCGCGCGGGTGACGCCCGCCTTGCTCTGCCAGGCCAGCACATAGCGCCGTCGCAAGGACGCGTCGCTTTCCGCGTCCGAACCTTCTTCCAGCAGCCAGTCCGCCGCGTTTGTCACGCCGGAGATGCCTTCCACCGGCGTCACCAGCTCGCATATCTGTCCCACGGCGGCGTTGGCCCCCTGGCCGTATTCTTCCGCCGTGACGGGCACGGACACGGATGCCGCTCCTTCCGGCAGCACGGCCAGCGCGTCCGTCACATAGCGATAGACCTCCCCCGTGCCGTCCGGCTGCGTCCGCACAATGCGCCCGGCGGGAATGCGGATGTTCCCCGTCCCGTCCCCGCGCAGGAACTGCACGTTTCCCCGCGCCTTCGTGGCGGGTTTGCGATTTTCGTCCACCTGCTCCGCGTGCGTGTCCAGCCAGTCGCCGGTGGCTTGCAGCGGGATGGCCTGTCTGTGGATGACGGCAAGAAAATTGTAGAGCTGCCACAGGCCCCAGGCGAAAAGTTCTATGATGCCCCGCGCGATCCCCTTATTCAGGTTGAGGCGTGTTGGCAGCCAGCCCTTGCCCGCGTACTCGTCCTGCACAGCCTCGATGCGTTCAAAAAGGCCGGCGCGTATATCGCTTATGTCTTTGGAAAGTCGTATGCTCATATCGCCGCCTCCGGATCGGAGAATCTGCCGTCCCGAATGACAAGTTCGCGCACGCTCTTGTCGAGCTGCAGCACCAGATTCAGCGGCTGATCTTCGTCGATAAACCGCCATTCCACGGCTACGGCGATGCTTCTTTCATCCCATGCGAGCAGGCGGCTTTTGACGCTGCCCACAACCACGCGGGGGTCCTCCTCCACGCGCATGGTCACTTCCGCCAGAAAGGCCGCGCGCGTCGTGGCCGTGCTGTCTTCGTAGAACCAGTCGGAAATGAGGCTGCCGAAGTCCAGGTCGTAGAACAACGCGCCCAGACGTGTGAACAGACGCAGCTTGATATCCTGCACGCCCGTTTCCACGCCGTCAGTCAGCACCAGTTCGCCGTTGGCTGCCACGCGTGCCTGTCCGGCATCGTCAAGGGCGATATCCTGCCCCCAGAGGTCCGTCGTCGTGCCGCTCATGGGGAAACTCTGGCACAAAGAAGAGGAGCGCGCCCGGAAAGGACGCGCTCCATGCGAAGTATTTTCAGAGGGTTTTCCCGCCTGTTTTTTGCACGAGAAATGAGAATGACACTTGCAAACCTTTTCGTAACCACGTATTTTCAAGGCATAGGGGGATGTTAGCATGAGCGTACAAACTTTGCGCAGAATGTTTTACAGCGCGGGACGTCTTCTTGATTTTTCCGGCGTTTATACTTTGCGCAAGCTGGAAGATCGCTTTTCCGTCCCAGGCTGGATGCGAGATCGCCAAAATATGATATGTGATGGCGAAGCCTTACGAAACGATTTGACGTATGCCGCGCGAAGGCTGGAGCGACATTTTGGAAAGAACTCCCGATAATATTTCCGGTTCTCATCGAAATGCTGCAAAGAGCGCCTCAACAGCGGTTGGAGTAAAGCAGAGCAGCAGCCATCTGACTATACATGCCAGATCGGAACAGCTTGTGCTCAGTGTCCCGCCTCCGGTTGTTCTTGACGAGTATTGTAAAAATTATCCCGATGCCCCCCAAAAGTTTTTCCAATGGGCTGAAGAAGAAGCGCAGCATCGGCGTAAACTTGATGAAAAACTTGTCGATAGTCACATCCGGGATAGCCGATTGGGATTGTATTTCGGCCTGATAGTTGCTTTAGCTGGTCTTGGTGTCGCCGCATGGGCTGTAACCTGCGATCAGCCTTGGCTGGCCGGATTTTTGGGAGGGGGGACCATCGTTTCTCTTACCGCAGCTTTTATACGTGGCAGCCAGAGCAAACTTCCTTCAACTTCTTCTCGGGAAAAAACATCTCCTCGAAATTAGTTTTCCCTTTAATGCGGGCAGCTTCCTCCGCTGCGGCTTCCCGCGTGGGCGTTGCCGGAAACAGACAGATCGCCGTTGACGGTCAGCGGTCCGTTGATCGTGAGGCTGCCGTTGGTGGTGCGGTGGGCGTTTTCCGTGGTGGTTCCCGCGCCGCCGTCGCTGCCGGAGCAGGTTTCATTCCCTTTTTTGATGATGGACGGCGCTTGCAGGGTCAGCGTCCCGGCGGCTTCCACCGTGGCGTTGCCCGCCGCTTTGATGACGGCATTACCGCCGATTTCCACGGTCCAGTCCCTGGGAGAGATAGTCAGAAAGGAGCCGTCCTTTTCTATCTTGAGGCTCACGCCCGGCGTCTGCTGGATAATGAGTTCGTCCAGCCCGCATTCCGGCGCGCCGTTCGTCTGCCAGCGGAAATTACTGATGCGCGGATAGTTCGGGTCGCCGTCATAATAGGAAAGGTCGCAGAGCGTTCCCGCCGCCGGAGGACAGACGATGCCCCGCTTCGGCCCGCCCCACATGACGGGGATTTCCACCTGCGGAATCACGGGTTCGGCGGGATCGGGCGTATCGTCGTTACGCAGGGGCTGCACGTCGGCAAAATAGCGGCCGTCGCTGGCGTAGCTGGAAACGATTCTGGCCTTGCGCGTCATGCGGTAATAAGCCCGCAAATCCGGCATGGCCAGCTCCAGGGCGCGCTTGAGCAGGGAAAGGATGTTCTGTTCCGCCATTATCCCCAGCCTCCGTCATCCCCGTAACCGATGGTCGTCGTGTTCCCGTTCGCGCCCAGCGTATGGATGACCTCTTCCGCGCGCACCAGCTCCGAAAAATCCCGCCGCGTGTCCCGGATGCGTACCCGGCGGCTGTGGGTCAACCCCGGCAGGACGGTGGACACGGCATGGCTCATCCCCGCAGGATTCGGGCTGTTCGAGATCAGGTTGCCCGCCGTTTCCACAACAAACACGTCCCCCGGTTCGTCGCCGTCGGACCAGTACAGGCCCGCTTCCCCCAGCCAGACCGCGTGCCGGGAAAGGTCATGCCCCCAGCTCCGTTCAAGACTGGCGGCAAGCTGTTTGATGGCCCGCGCCACGGTCACGCGGGAAAACACTATGTGCGGGAACGTCTCCGCAGGAATGCTGATTTCCGCCACGGGCAGGCCGGTGGATGCCAGAAGGCGGCGGGCCACCACATCCGCAGGTTCGCCGTGCATGGCTTCCGTCACCGTGGTGTCGATAAGCGCCTGTTCCAGCCCCACGGCCTGCACGCGCACGGTATCCGGCCCGGCGGGCTGAAAGTCCTTCACCGTGCCCGACCAGTCGTGCCAGGTTCCCCCTTCGCCACGGTGCCCGAAGCGCACGCGCACCTGCTGCTTTTTGGCAAGTCCTGCCTGAACCGTGCCGTCTGCGTCCGGGATATCCACTTCGCAGGTGGAGACAACGGCGCGGCGGCGCAGGGTCAGCACAATGCGCGGGCTGCGCAGCACTTCCACGCCGCCCACGTTGCAGCGGATATTGATGCCTTCAATCATGGAACCGCCTTTTTCCCTTGAGCAGGCCCGCAGCCTGACGCGGCCGGGCGCGAAAATCGTGCCGTTTCATGCCTTGCCCTCCGCGTCGATGATCAGACTGTCTTCCTTCGGCTGCGCGCCTGCCGCCGCCTGCGCCTTTGCGGCCGCCTGTTCCGCCAGTTCCTTGCTGGTGGGCGTCTTTGCCTGAGCCTTCTCCGTCCTGACCACGGGCGGGTTGTGTTCCGTAAAACCCAGCGTGGCCGTGATTTCATCCGTGGCGTCATTCTCCGCCGTCTGCAATTTGGAGAAGACTACTTTCCGCACGCCCCGCGCCAGCAGGTGTCTGTTTGCCACCGTATAGATTTGCGGATTTGCCTTGCCGTCCACCTTGCGGAACATGCCTGAAAGCGTTTCCAGCTTGTCGTAGCAGCTGGATTCGCCATCCGTCACCAGGTACAGGGACACCATGATGTCGCTGTCCTCAAAGCCCTGCGGCGTCTTTTTCTTGCCGGAGGAGCCGTCTACCTTCTGCTCGTCAAAACGCACTTTTCCGTCCACGCGCAGGGTGTGCAGAATCCCCGGAACTTCCTCGCCGCCCAGCGTCAGCACGCCGTCCGCAAAAGTGATCAGAGTCGATTCTTTCCCCTGTTCGTTTTCACTGGTCTGGCTCATGCCATCCCCTCCATCATGGAAAGTTCCCCTTGCAGATAGCTGCGCATGGCTTCCCCGAAGTCCTCTGCCTTCTGAACCTCCGGAAGGACGATATTTCCGTAAATGCTGATGTTCTGGCCGCCCTGGCCGTCGCCGCGTCGCCAGCTCTCCGCGCGCCCCTCGTCCGGAGCGCCGAAGGATGGAGCCTGTGGAATCGCGATTTCCGGCGTCGCCGGTTGAGGAAGCTCCGGAGCCGCCACGGTCGGCGCGCCGCCCCCGGAAAGCGCGCCGTTCCACCAGTCGCGGATGGCTCCGCCCACCCCGGCAAGCGCGCCGGAGACGCGGGACACAAGCCCGCCCTGGGCGCTGGCCACGCCCTCGGCCAGCGTGGTCATCATGCGCGCTCCGGAGAGCGTCAACTGCGACAACGGGCCGACGTGCGCGTCCGAGAACGGCAGATATTCCCGCACGGAGGCCAGCACTCCCGCCACGGAATCCACCACGGACGAGGCCATGCTTTTTATGCCGTCAATGAAGGTGGAGAGCAGCCGCGCGCCGCTTTCAAAAAGACTCAGACCGCCGAAAAATTCCAGTACGGCGGCCCATGCCGTCGTTATGCCGGCCATCAGAGAGGCTCCGAAGGTCGTCAGTCCGCCGATAATGGCAGCCCAGAGCCCGGAGACCAGAGCCTGGACGTTTGCGCAGGCCCCGCTGACGACGCTGACGACGGCATTCCACTTTTCGTCTGTCCAGGCCGCCATGCCGCTCCAGAGAGCATTCCACCAGGAGGCGATCTCCTCCCAGTTCGCAATGACCCAGCCCGCAGCCGCCGCCAGCGCCATGACGGCGGTAATAACCAGCCCTATGGGATTGGCGCGCATGGCCGCATTGAGCAGCCACTGCGCCGCCGTCCAGGCTTTTGTGACCACGCTCACGGCCAGCACAGCGCCGCGCCAGAGCAGCAAGGCGGCCCTGGCGGCAACAACAGAGGCAAGAACCACGCCAAGCATCTTTCCCAGCGCCGCCCAGGAGGCGGGATCGGCGCTGTCGTTGGCCGCCGCCGTTGCGCCGGTCAGCGTAAACAGACCGCTGCACAGAGCAGAAATCCAGTTCAGGGCGTAGCCGATGACGGAAGCGAACAGGCGCAGCCCGTCCACCAGCCAGACAAGGGCCGTGGTCAACCCTTCCAGCACGCCGCCCGCCAGTTCTCCCAGGGCCGTGCCGAAGGCTTCCCACGCCGAAGCCGCGCTGGTTACTTCGTTGCCGGAAAACGCGCCAAACAGCCCGCGCAGGCTTTGCATGAGTTCCGCCACGGCCAGCCGCACAGGAACGAAGGCCGAGTCCATGCGCGTGAAGGCGGCGGAAACCGCTGTCCTGAAGCCGCGAAACACAGCCTGAATGCGGTACACGATGCGGGAAACCGTGGTCACAAGGCCCGCCAGCCCGGCGGCCTTGATCTGCGTGGCCAGCTCGCCCCGGATTTCCCCGCTGCCGTCCTTGAGCGTCTGAAACACAGCCAGCACGCCCCTGACCGTCAGCGTGATCTTGGTCCAGCATTCATGCAGATAATCCGCCATGCCGCCGAAATTTGTCCGGTATGCGGCATAAAGCAGCCCCAGCACGGCAATGGCGGCATAGACCGGCGCGCCAAGCCCCAGCAGCGCCGTTTTCAGCGGCAGCAGGGCCTTGCCCAGCATGGCGGGCAGCGCCGAAAAGAACCACATGGACGCGGAAAGCGCCGTCAGCGCCAGCAGCGCCGTTCCCATAGCCCCGGCCAGCTGCAGCAGCCATTGCCCGGCTTTAGTTTCGGCGGCGGTCCGCAGCATGTCCGCGAACGCGCCCAGCTTTTCCGCCGCCCAGCCGATGGATGGCAGAAAGGCGTTGCCTACGGCAATGGCAAGATTCGTCAGCCGGTTGGACAGAAGTTGCAGCGCGTTGGCAACGGTCTTGCTCCGGGCATCAAACTCCTTTTGCATGGAACCGGCATAGTTCGAGGCATCGCCCACAAGCTCGAACGCCTGAGACAGGTTCCCCATGTTCTTCAGCAGCGGCGCAATGGCTCCCAGGGACTCCTGCCCGAACATCTCCGTGAGCAGGGACATTTGCAATTCTTTCGGCTTGGCCGCTATGGCCTCAAGAACCTTGAAAATTGTTCCCTGCGCGTCGGTCTGCATGTCCTTTGCCAGCTGCGTGGCGGACAGGCCGACGGACGCAAAGGCTTTGGCCTGGCTCTTGCTCATGGCCGTGCCCTTGACCAGCGTGGTGGTGAAGCTCTTGAGCGCCGTTGCCGCCACTTCCGGAGCGGCCCCGGCGGACAAGAAGGCCGCGCCGAGCGCCGCCACCTTCGTTTCCGACAGACCGCAGACCATCGCCACCGCGCCCACGCGCTGGATGACCTCTCCCAGGGCCGGAGCCGTGGCGTTCATGTTGTTGGAAAGGTGGTTCACCGCGTCGGCCAGGGCGTAGGTCTGCGGCAGCGTCAGGTTCATGCCCGCGCGCCAGTCGGCCATCATCTTGCCCGCCTGATCGCCCGTGAGGTCGAAGGCAACGCCCATCTTGGCGGCCTGTTCCGCAAATTCCGCCAAATCCTGCTTGGCCACCCCGGATTGCCCGGCGGCGGCGATGATGGCCGCTATGCCGTCCGCAGCCATCGGAATGCGCCCGGCCATGTCCATAACCGTCTTGTTCATGGCCTGAAATTCGGCCTGCGACTCGAAGTTGACCACCTTCGCCACGTCGGCCATTGCCGACTCAAAGGTCATGGCCTTGCGCGCGGCCATGCCGAACGCCCCCAGCATGGCCCCGGCGGCCAGAGCCACCGGAGCCATGCTCAGGGCAAGACTGCCCATGCGCTGCCCCAGCGATGCCACGCCGTTTTCCATGCCCCGCACGGCATTCCTTGCCCGATCCAGAGGGCCGGAGAGCATGTCCACCAGGGAGAGGGTGGCAAAAACGCTGAAAACTTCCATGAGCTACTTCCGTGCGGGGCTTCCCCGTCTCTTGTCTCCGTGAATCATGCGGGCCAGCGTGGCAAAGTAGCGTTCTTCAATCCACGCGGCCTGTCCCACCTGCGCCCGCCATGCGTCAAAGTCCTCCGACGGTTCGCAGTGCAGCCAGTGCAGAATGAGGGCGTCCCCCTGCCCGAAGGCATCCGGGGGCGGCGCTAGTTTCCCAGTTCCGCCGAGATGCCCACGCCCTTGATGATGGCCGTGGCAAAGCTGGTGGCAATACCGGGATATTCCTCCATCGCGTCCGTGAGCGCCTGTTTTTCGTCAGGATGGACGCAATCCAGCACCAGATTGCGGGACGCCTGCCCCGCATTTTTGGCCGCCTTGTCCTGCAGACGCTGAATCTGCAGCTTTGTCGGCTTGGCAAAATGGAAGGTCAGGGTCACGTCCTGCGCGTCCTCCGCGCTGTCGCCGGACCACGGATCGGCAAAGGAGTGCGTAAAGGCAACGTATTTGCGTTCTTCAGCCTGAGACATGGATACCTCCAGTTTTGGCGCGGGCGATATGCCCGCTTTTGTTGCAGCATGGCATGAAACAAAAAAACGCGCCCGGAAAGAGCGCGTTCCATGCGGATTTTTTTACGTTGAGAATCAAACAAGCGAGAAGGTTTCCTTCTTCGCCGCGACACCATTCCACAGAATGGGTTCCAGAATGGTGAACTCGCAGGAAATGGGGCTGGCATTGTCGTCCCCCTGCGATGCGCCGCCCCCGTCGAACTTGGTGATCTTGCAGCTTTTCAGCGTGTCCAGCACCATGCCCATGTCATTGTTGGCATAGGCGACGATGATGGTGAAAGGCGCATGGTCGTACAGACCGCCGTTGCCCAGCAGGCTTTTCTTGAAGAGTTCCCATTCGTCGCGGTCCAGCACCATAGAGCCGGAAGCCTCATAGTTGCCCCGGCCCCAGCCGCGCGGCACGGCCCCGCGTCCGTACCGGGCCTCAATGCTCTGGCCGTCGGAATATTTGATTTCCGTAATGCCCACTGCCTCGCCGCCGGGCAGCACGACGTGCATGTCTTCCCAGTCGTAGTTGCGTCCGTTGATTGCCATGATGCCCTCTTATGCGACCATGCGCGGGTCGAAGGTGGAACCCGCGTACACATAGCGCGGGTAGAGCTTTATCTGACGGATGATCCCGATGCCTATCAGGGTGATATCCACGGCCACGCCGTTGTTGGCAATGTCCTGCCCCGATGCGATGTCCACCTCATACGCGGCCAGCTCTCTGGGATTGGCCTTGACCATTGTGTCCAGGGCGTTTTCCAGGCTGGCCCGCAAATAGGCCAGCCCCGAAGCGTTATCCGGCCGCAGCGGGTCCCCGGCTTCGTCATAGAGGCTCTTGAGAGCGGCAATGCGCAAGAGTCGCACGGCCTTGAACACCGTGCGCAGCACTTCCTCATAACGGTAGTCGCTGGTAGCGTCCGCCGTCGTGCGGGAGTCGCCCCAGTACACGCCGTCAAGTCCGGCGTACTTCTTCGCCGTCAGGTATCCGGCGTCTTCCAGCGTGGGCTGTACGGCCTCCCAGCTTTCGGGCAGGACAAGCTGCGAAACCGGCCCGTCCTTCACGCGGCCCGTGGCCCGCTGCACCGGAATGGACATCACGCGCCCGGCCTGCAAGCCGCCCGCGTTTCGCAGACGGCGCGCGCCCGTGCTGTCCGTGATTTCTCCGTACTGGCAGCAGACGGTGACGAAGCGCCCGGCAAAACCCTGCTTTTCCGCCAGCAGATACGCCGCAAAGTCGTTCAGGTCTTCCCCGTCGCGCGGCAGACGCGTTTCCATCTTGAAATAGGCGGGGCGCTGCAGGTTCCACAGCTCCTCCGCCCTGGTCTGCGCCGCCGCCCAGTCAACAGAGTCCGTTTCTCCGGCGATATGGACAAATTCCACGTCATACAGGGCAAGAGGGCTTTCCAGAGCTTCCATCACATCCATGATGGACGGCGTGGGAGCCAGCAGCCGGCAATTATAGCTCGTGCCCGCCGTATACTTCCCTTCCGGGAAGGTCACGGTCACGCCGAGATTCGAAAGCGTCAGCTTGCCGTCCGCAGGGATGGTGCGCACCTTCTCGAAATTGTCCCCTCCATCCGTGGAAAGCTGACAGGTGCCCGTGTTCAGGCCGCCGCCCTTGACGATCTGAATCACCAGCTCCGCCCCGGCGAGAACCCCTGTTTCCTCCGCCGCGACCGTCACAAGCGGGCTTTCCGCATCGCCCACACGGCTGACCGGCCCCACGGCGCAGCGTACCGTCACGGCATATTCCGCACCGGCTTCCAGTTCAGCGTCCTCCGGGAACACCAGCGTGGCCCCGGTCGCGTCCTCGCTGGTTCCGATGACTACCTGTTCGGAAGAGGGGATTGCTTCTCCGAAGGTCTTCCCGCCGTCCGTGCTGATTTCCAGCGTGGCCGTGCCGATGGGGCCGGGAGTGGCCACACGCACGATAATGTCCGCATTTTTCGCCGCCACGCCCGAAACGGACGGCATGATCTTGCTGCCCGTAACTACGGGATCGGTAATGTAACCGCTCTGCTGGCCCCGAACGGGGACAGCCACGAGAACCGGCTCCTGCCCCCCGTGACAAGCATGTCCCGCACATGGTCCGTCAGCGGCCCCGTGCCCAGCATGTCTTCCAGATTCGTGCGCTTGCCGATAAGGTACGCCTTGCCCACCGTCCCCCTGGAGCATACGCCCGCCACAAGGGCCTTGCCGTCCACGCCTCCCGGAGCCAGGCCGGACGTTCCGTCTATAAGATAGGTCAGTACGTCGCCCATACCTTACCTCCGCCCGCCGCCCATACGGCGATGGTGCAGGCTTTCCAGCGCCGTGCGGTAGTCGGCGTCGCTCACCAGTTTGTCTTCCGTCCAGTCCATGAAGCGCAGCAGCGCCGCCTGCTGCCACGAAGGCACGCGGTGCCTGTCCGCCAGCACGGAAAGCGGTTCCAGCGCCGCAGCTTCCGCCTCCTTTTCGCGATCCGCGGACGTTTCCGGCGTTTCCACAGGTGCCGGGGGAGTCTGTTCCCGAGCCTCTTCGGCTTGGTTCGCCTCACGCCCCGGCGCGGTCTGTTCAGCCGCCTGTTCCGCTCCCGCCGAAACAATCCCGGCTTCGGGAGTCTGCGCTTCTCCGGCGGTTTTCGTTTTCGTAGCCATACCGGCCTCCTTATACTTTCTTTATGTTGGGGTTGATGGTCCAGGAAGGAATCAAAGCCTCCCTTTCCTCGGCGGTAACGCGCCCGGTAAACGTCAGCACAAACAGCCGGTTCACTTTTGTAAAAATCTCGATGACCTCGTTGCCGACGCGCCTGTCCGGCGGACGGGAAAACGTCGCCTGCTGCGCCCGTACCCGTATCCAGTTGCCCCGGCTGTCGTTGCCGCCGCGCGGCAGCGCGGCCGCAAAGGCCATACAGAATGCCTCCAGCCAGTCCCGGTCATCGGCCAGCACATTGGCGTTGACCGTCAATTCCACCGCGTACAGCTCGCGCTTGCGGATAAGCGCCGTTTCTGTGCGATATACGGCCAGTTTCCGGCCCGTGCGCGTGAACTTTTCCGGCAGGAACTGCACTTCCAGGCGCGGGCGCTCAATGGTCAGATTATCCTTTTTTACGATGTCGATAACGCGGCCTTCCGGCAAGCCGGCAGCCAGCGCCGCCCGCGTGACGACTTCCCTTGCGAAAGCCTGCATGAGTGTCTCCCCGGCTGGACATTTTCAGTCTTTTTCAACGGCAAAAGGCTCTATGGTGTAAAAGCCCCGGCCAGAAAGTCGGCCATCGTTGCCCGGACTTCCTCCATGTCCTGCTCGGAAACGCCCAGATAGGGGCGGGCGGGGATGGTCACCTTGTCAACGGCTGCCTTTTTGCCGCCGCGCCCGGTGAAAACCAGCTTTTTTGCCTTCTTGGGAGTGATTGTCCCGCCTTCCTGATGAATCCGGGCGTATACCAGATTGCTGCCCACCATGACCTTGTTCGGGGTGGCCGCATACTCGATGGAGTCGCGCAGCCGCCCCGTATCCGTGAGTGTCTGCCCGCCGGATTCGGCAGCTCGTCCCGACCTGGGCCATTTCTGCCCCTTCGGGTCTTCCTCGTCGCTGAACCTCTGCCGCGTGCCCGACACCAGTGCTTCGCCCACGGATTCCATGAGCGCCTGCGTATTGCCCAGTTTCTTGCCCGCATGCCCCAGAGTGGCGTCAAGGCCGCCCCAGTTCAGGGAAGCGCCGCTATTAGCCATTACAGTCCTCGCAAATCAAAAAACGGCGGCCTGCTCACTACGGCAACGCTCGCTTCTTCCCGGTCGGGATTTGCTTCTTCAAGCGGCAGTTTCAACTTGCCGGAAGCAAGGTCCGCCAGCAGGTCCGTGCAGTATTTCCACTGCTTTTGCAGGGGGAGCCATTCATTCTCGCTGCTCGCCTCCGTATCCACCAGGGACGTGATGCCCTCGACCACCCTGTAGGCGCTGATAACAGCGGCTATGTAACGCACCAGCTCCGGCACATAGGGCCAGGGCTGCGGATAGCGGTAGGACAGCGCGTCGCCCACTTCTCCGGACACGGCTTCGATGGTGCGGTCCACGATGCCGGGATTCTGTTTTTCGCACGCCTCCACATAGGGAGCATGCAACAGGTCCACGATATGGCCACGATTGCACAACAGCATTGAATCCCCGTTTTTCGCGTTTTGGACTAGTTTTAGACTAGTCTGAAAAACTTTCCCGGCCCGTAACCGCCCCGGAGGCGAAACCGCCTCTCCGTGGCGGTTACGGGCGCTTTTTGTCAACGTCCGTTATTTAGAGCATTTTCAGTTTGAAATGCTTTGCATTTCAAACCATACGGCCTTTCGTTTCGCGGAAAAAACGCGGTTTTTCCGCTCACTTTGGGCCGGGCGGCGCTGTGCCGCCGCCTCGCATTTCACCTTTTTCAAAGGTGAAACGCTCTAATCGACCACCACGGCCTTGCAGACCGCCCGCGACGGACGCGCCGGAAGCGGTTTGGCCTGGCCGATCAGGGTAATGGCGGAATCGTCGTCGCTCTTCACCGGCACGATATGCAGGGGAACGGCGGCATTTCCTGCGGAAATGGAATCAATGGCGCAGTACCAGATGGTGCCCGGCACATCCACGGCCACGCCCAGCAGGGTTTTCGCGTCCAGCTTGGGCACCCATTCCCCGGACACGGGAGCGGGATAGGTTTCATCCATAAAGCGGATGACGTAACTGCCGATGCGCACCTCGCCGTCGCCCAGCCTGATGCCGATGGGCGCGTCCTGCGCCGTGGAGCGATAGTTTTCCGCCATGTCCAGAAATACGGCCGCCACATCTTCGCCGCACATAAACTCCACCTTGCCGCCGATGCCCGCCATGCGGACTTTCTGCTGCATGGCCCGCAGCAGGCGGTACACGTCGGAAAGTTTGCTCGTTCCCGTCAGTTTGCCCGTCAGCTCATGGGAAAGTGGAGCGCCGTAGTCGATGCCGTAGGTTTCCGAACGGCCGCCCGGAGTGCGTACCGGCCAGGCCAGCTTGCCCGTGGTCAGCACGCCCGCGCACATTCCCTCGGTGGTCGCGTGGACGGCCTGCCGTATCTGTTCCACCTTGCGCGTGCGCCATGCCTCAAGAGAGGCCGTGTTGCCCAGCAGCACGCGCAAATCGTTCAGTTCCGCCGCCGTAACGGGTATCTGTACCTTGATCGGCAGAGGCGCGAAGAACTGGGTTTCGACGGATTCATCGTCCAGAGGCACGGGCACGCCGTCGCGGCGCACCACGGGCACGGTCTGCACCACGGCTTTCAGATCGGTGACGCCCAGCATGGACAGGGGATGGGTCGGACGCTGCTTGAAAAAACGATCCATAAAGGTGCTTTCCAGCGGCGGCAGCGTCTTGAGCGACTGCGCCACCGCCTGCGGGGCAAATATGCCTTTCAAATTCGCGAGCATAACTCTTCCTTTAGTTAGCGTACACGCCGCATTCGGCCAGCTGCGCGAGCCGTACTTCCGTCAGTACCTTGTTGTCGCCCGTCTTGAGCAGGCGACTTTTCACGCAGCCATGCACCACGCACAGCGCGGACATTTCTCCGTTTTCTCCCGTGGGATCGCAGGGCGTATCCACTACGGCCACCGGCATCACCGCAGCCTCGTCCGTGGACAACAGCGGCTCCCAGGCCGCGCCCACCACGGTGTCGCTCTCGTCTTCATCCCCCATGACATCCACGCGCTTCAGGACCGTGCCCACGGGAATGGCGGCAGCCCTTGCCTTATCCGAGAGCGGCAGGTGGTGCAGAATAACGGGATGTTCGCCTGTGGCCGCCCGTTCTCCGGCGAGAGTGTGCCGGCCGAGAAATCCTTCATTCATACGTCTGCTCCTACAGTTTCGCCGTCAGATCGGCGGGGTTGATGTTGCCGCCCCTCGCAGGTTCTCCATGAACAGGCGCAGCAAAGTCCACCGACCGTTCGTCCACGGGCCGCGCGTCCAGTTCGCGGAAATAGCGTTCTTCCATGCTCAGGCTTTCCGTCTTGCCGTCGGGCGCGGCAAAGTCCACCGTGCCGCCGCCCAGTTCCGCCAGCTTCGCCGCAAAGTCCAGCACGGAGGCTTTTTCGGCGGGCGTTACTTTCCCGGCCTTCACCAGCTCGGAAACGCGCGCCTCGCGGCGCTCGCCTTCCACCTTTTCCCGGTAGGCGGCAAAATCGGCGCTGGCCTTTTCGGCCTTCTGTTCGGCCTCGTTTTTGGCGGATTCGGCCTTGTCCCTGTCCTGCCTGTGGGTTTCGGCCTGTTTTTTCAGCGTCGCGTTCTCGGCTTTCAACGCCTCAAGCTGCGCCTGCAACTGGCCTACCTGCCGCTGCAATTCTTCAGTAGTCATACTGTCTCCCTTGCCGCGCCCGGCGGCAAAATCCACGGTTATGGCGTCGCCGCCGTCTGCAAATTCCACAGCCGCCAGCCCGTCTATGGCGGGCTGCGCCGCGCCCAGCAGGGCCACATGGCGCAGGCTTACCCGATCCGGCATGAGGCTCATGCTTACATGGCGGTAATGCCCCCTTGCCACCAGCTCCCGTACTTCGTCCGGCACCTGGGAGAAGCTGGCGTACAGCCTGCCGCCCTCGCTTTTCAGCCGATCCACCCAGCCGAAGGCCGGGGCCTTGTCCGTCTGCGGATGGCCGAAGCAGAGCGGCGCGTCCCTTTTCGCCGGGTCGTAGGCCCTGGCGATGTCGTCCAGGTCCCGTTCCGTAAACGTCTGCCGCCGCCCGGCGCTGTCCGTGAAAATCCCCGTGCGGGCTATTTCGATCCAGTTGTTGTCGTCCATGAAAAAAGGCCCCTGTTTCCCGTCACTATGACAGGGAAACAGGGGCCTTGCCCGGAAAGGGCGCGTCCTGTGCGGACAAATTTCAGGCTGTTTTTCGGAACATGTCCCAGCGAGGCATCTTGATGGCGATGCGCCGGATTTCCTCCCCGGCCGCCAGCTGATCGCGCCATTCCTGCGGGATGGCGTCCAGGCCATATGCCAGCCCGGCCATAGCGCCCGTCACCGCTCCCGTGGTATCGGTATCCTCGCCCAGATTAACGGCCTTCAGCACGGCGTCCCGATAGTTGTCCGTAGTCAGGAAACACCAGAACGCGGCCTCCAGCGTATCAATAACAAAGCCGCTGCTCCGGATTTCCTCTTCCGGCAGCAGGCTGATGTCGTTCTCAAGTATCCTGACAAACTTGGCCAGCGTGGCCTTGCTGATGAACGGCACCCCGCGCGCGAAGTCTTCCCGCAGTTCCGCGTAGGCGGTCTTCTTCTTTCGCCCCATGCGCAGCTTGTTCAGCATTTCAACGTAAATATAACAGGCAGCCACGGACCATTCGTGGGCGTGAGTCAGAGAGGAAACCTCCCGGACGATGCGGAACCGCTCTTCCGCCTTCCGTATGCCGAACATGTAGAAAGCCAGCGGCGCTATCCGCATGAGGGAACCGTTGCCGTTGTCGCGTTCGCCGGAACCGCCTGCCTTTTCCGGGGCCACGCCTTTTTTCAGACGTTTGATGGCCTCAGCCGTCGCGTTGCCCACGTCAAACACTTTACCGTGCGGCGTGTAGGCGGCCTTGTAGTACCATTCGGTGCATCCCCACGCGATACATTCAAGATCGGGCCTGTCTCCACCTGCAAGCAGATTATCTGCCAAAGCCAGGGTCAGGGAGGTGTCGTCGGACCATGTGCCGGGCGGCTGGTTGTGCGTACCGTAGCCCTGCATACCGGTTACATGGAATGTTCCGCGTTTCTTGAACTCCACCGGCACACCCAGCGCATCGCCCACGGCCACGCCCATGATCAGCGCAAGAGGCTTGTCGTCCGCCTTTTCGTAAAACTCGCAGGCCGCGCCGTCCCAAAGTACGTCACTGGGCTTGCGCTCCGGGTCTTCGTATATCTCGCAAGTGTCAGTACTTGCTCGATCCAGCGGACTTCCATCATCGGCAACAGTTGCCCGAAATTTACAAGTTTTACAGGCCACAGCATTAGGATGCTGAACTGTCCATATTTCTTTTTCCCATCTTGGTCGCTTATCACTCATAATGGTATCGCCTTATATCTGCGCAACAACTTCCATCTCGAAAGCCAGCTTGTTTCCCACTTTTTCCACTTTCGTGATTCGGTATGTGGTTCCACGCTGGATAATCGTTTCATCCTCATAGCCAAACGATACCTGCGGTTTCTTGCCGTCCCATGTTCTTTTGTGTCCGGCTCCGTAATGGCTGAACGGTTCGGCGTACATCATCTTTGTTCCCTTGGGACAGTAGATGCGGAAAATATAGCCTTTGAACCCCTTCCCCCTGGCACTTCCACATGATGTAAAGGCATGTTCGGTTTTGGGGTCTTTTTTCAAAAGCTCTTGCAGTTTTTTCGGTGGCAATGTCCGCAGCTCCTCTACAGATATACCAAGAAAACTCGCTACGCCTTCCGCCGTCTCAACGCCGCGCTGCAGCCAGATGTCCCTGTCATACGACGAACGGTTGATGAGGTCCGTCATGTGCTTGATGGCGGCCCCCCGGCCTTCGTTGTTCAGATCCACCTTGCCCACGCCCTTGAAGTTGCCCCAGTAGCCGTCATGGCCGCGAAGCGGACGGTTGAAACCGCCTGAACCCCGTGTATATTCGTAAATGGCATCCTTTTCCGCCTTGGAAGCATTGCGCCAGACTTCGCCGCACAGCTCCCGCAGCGCGGCGTCCGCTTCCTCCGGAGTCTGTGCCCACAGGGCGGCATCCTTGCGCGCTTCGGAATAGGGATTAGGGTCTTCCTTACCACCGTTCTTGAGCTTGAGCAAGGATTCCTGAACTTTTTTCTGTTTCTTTTGCAGTTCGTAGAGCTGCTGCCCCTGGGCGTCGAACTCTTCCAAGTCCTGCAGCAGGCCTTTGAACTTTGCCGTTTCCTCCGGCGTCAGGTTTCCGAAGCTCAGCTTGCCCTGAAAATAGGCTTTCTTGGCCGAGATGCTCCCGGACTTGGCGAACCAGTCCGTCGTGGAGACATCCGCCTGCCATATCCCGCTGTAGGTCTTGACGGGAAAGTCCCCGATTTGCTGTTCCAGCTTCTTGTTTTGATTTTTCAGCTTCTTCTGTTCGGCCTGCTTTTTCTTTTTTTCAAGCAGGGCCTGCAGTTCCGCCTTTTTTTCTTCCAGCCCGGCGACAGTCTGAGAATCGTCGGCAGCCTTGATAAGTTCGTCGATGGAAGCGATATCAGCTTCCAGCTTTTTCTGTGTCAGCGGCTCCTTCTTCGGTACGGGAGGGGCTGTGTTCTCCAGACCGTGCTTTTTCAGATTCAGCCCGGACTCGACCCAGTCCTTGCCCGGATTGTTCCTGAATCCCTTGTCCGCGCCGGGGAACTGGACAAAGTATTCCATCCCGGTTTTCGGGTCCGTCCATACGCCAGCCTGGGGCATTTCCGTTTCCACGTTCAGGCCCATCTTGTGAACTTGCCGCTCGGAGAGCGTGCGCACGCAGCAGCGGCAGCGAAAGCCGTTGGGCGGGTAATGGGAGGCCCAGAACTCATGATCCGCCGGATACACCCTGCCGTGCAGCATGGCATGCGCAGGCCGCACCCGCTTGTCCATGACCGCCATATATTGCCAGTAGGGACGGGATGCTTTTACCGCCTGCATTTTTTTGTAGCGGCCGGCGGCGTAGGCTGTTTGCAGATTGGTGCGGAAGATGTTTTCGATGCGGTAGTCGTGCCAGCCCTGCGTCTGGATGGCCGCCATAATACGTTCTTTGAACTGCGGCAGCGTTTCACCGCTTTTCAGGGCCTCCTCGATGCCGTCGCTCACAAGCTGCACGAGATCATGCTTGGCCAGTCCCGTGACGTAGAAGGCGCGGTGCTTCGCTTCCTCGCCCAGCGCCTTGGCTTCCTCGTCCGTGAGCTTGGCCCGCCATTTCCAGAACTCCAGGGCGGCGTCCGGCGTGACGCCTTCCGCGATAAGTTCCGGCTCCGGCAGGTCAAAGGAGGGCTTTTTCTTAGCCATCTTCTTCTCCCTCCGCCTGCACCGCCGCCGCGCCCAGTCCCGCCGCCGCCGTCATGGCGCGAGCCAGAAAACTTTCCAGCGCGTCAGGGGAGAGAGAAGGAGAAAGCAGCGCAACAAGAGCCTCCTCCAGATCCTCATAGCTTTTGGCCGCACGGATTTCGTTCTCAAGTTTCGTGACAAAATCCGTGCTGGCCCTGAGCGCACGGGGCAGCATCTTCACAATGGCCGCGTCAAGTCGGCTCTGGGCCTTTTCCGCCGGGGACATGCGCCCCGAAGGAGCGGCAAAGTCGGCTATGCCGCCGCGCGTCGGCGGGGCCTCCACGGCAAATTCACTTTCCTTGAGTCCGTAATTCGTCGTGAAATGCTCCGCCGTAAACCGCACGCCGATCTCGGTGAGCTTCTTGTCCAGATCGGCCCGCGTGTTCAGGTCCTCCGGTTCGTCGTAGGCGGCCAGAGGAGCCAGCACGCCCGGCCCGGCGTTGACCTGGGCGTACAGCCAGGCGATTTCGTTCCAGGCGTCCGTGACCATGAACTTGTCGGCGTCGGCCAGATCGTCGGCCACGTCCTTATGGGCTTTCGTAGCCGCCAGACTGTTCTTGCCGTCGGTTTCCACGGTCAGCGTCTGCCCCATGAGGACCTTGCTGATGGCCTTGTCCTGCCGCGCCAGAAAGTCCTCGTGCAGCGCCCCCTGCGTCTGTCCGGCGCTTTCCAGTTTGACGGATGCGCCGTGCGGGATGACGGCCACGGCGTCCTGCACCATTCGGGAAAGGTCCCGTGCCATTGCCTGTTTTTCCAGTCGTTCGGCTCTGGCCGGAGCCTCGCCCACGACCCAGGGCAGGCCGTGCCGCTCCACAAAGCGGGCATAAAATGTGAGGCCGCCGCGCTTGAAGCTCACAGGCCACAGGCAGCGGGAGAGTAGCCGCAGACCGTAGGGATTATCATAGGAGGCGTGGTGCGTGACAAAAACGAACTTGCCCGGAGGCAGAGGGCGCGGGTCCGCGCAGAACAGACCGTATTCCCCCACAAAAACCGGATTGTTGCGACTGCCGAACCGGAACCAGTGAAAAGGCTTCGGCACAATATCCACAAGGTGCCACCAGTCCCCGGAAAAACGCCAGACAAGCTCCAGCGGCGTAAAGCCGTAATAGGGCGCGTCCAGCATGCCGCTGATAATGGCGCGCAGGTTCGTCCGCTCCAGATCCGTCATGAAGCGACGGTGCAGGTCTTCCGCCTGCGGCGTGGGCGTCTCGCCTTCCGGCGATCCGGCCCGAAACGCGAAGTGCGGACAGTTGAGGACCCGGTTTTTTCGGGATAACATGGCCGTGGTTACCTGTTCGTCCGCTGAAAGCTCCCGCAGGATTGCGGCGTCATCCCCGCGCTTGCGCAGCACCGGGTCCGGGTCCGGCAACGTACTCAGCCAGCCCTCCAGCTCCCCGAACAGCACGCCCGCATTACTGCGCGTGGCCAGCTCCGTGGAAAGCTCCGCAGCGCTGAAAGGATGAAAGGTGCCGTCCGGCAAAAAAAGACCGTCCGCCATATACAAAGACCTCCGTTTTCCCGTCATGGTGACAGAAAAACGGAGGCCATGCCCGGAAGGGGCGCGGGCTGTGCAACAATTTGCAGTTTTATTCGGGATTAGCCAGTTCGTTCAGGCGGCGCAACATGTCTTCAAGGTCCTGAGTCCAGTAGAACAATCCCCGCCAGACATTCGGCCCGGTCTGGGCGTGCATATCCTCTCTGCCCAGTTCAGAAATGGCGCAAACTGCCGCTTTCAGAAAGGCTACCCGGCACTCTACGCCGAACATTTCGTCCACCACTTCCACGGGCACTTCAATGGCGTTCATGCTTCCACCTCCAGCAGGTTGCCCTGTACGGGGCGGGCGGGCTTTTCCGTCGGCAGCCCCAGAGCTTCCGCCGCCTTGAGTAGTTCCTGCACGCTGCGGCGGGGAATATCCAGCAGCCTGCCGATTTCACGCTGGGAAAGCCCCATAGCATGGTAACGCATGACCCGACGCAGACGCCGCTTTTGCGTCGGCCCCAACTTCCAGAAAAGACGGGCTGTTTCGCCGCGCATTTCGTCCAGCAGGGGCGCGACCGATGCCCGGCCAGCGTCCAGCCCTTGCAGATAGCCGGACTCGCGGGCCAGTTCGGCCCGCTGCGCCAGCGCGGCGGCCTCAAGGGCGTTGAAGGCTTCGATGTAGCGCAGCTTCCAGCGCACCGCCTCCGCCCCGGTGAAGCCCATGACCAGCAGGGAGAAACCGTCGCGGGTGAGGAGGTAGGCGCGATCCTTGCGAGTTGCTCCATTACCTATCTGCGTTTCAATGAACATGGGCTCAAAATTGAGCCGATGAAATGATTCCGGGCACTTGGAGCGCAATTTGGCAATATCGCGCAGGACATTCTTGTGACTGCGCTTGAAATGATAAGCCACGATGTCCGAACGCACGGCTGGCTGGCCTTCGGCCGTCAGGCCGACTTCCATTGTGGAATTGTCGTTGATGAAGGAGACGGCTTGAGATAAGCTGTTTTCAGCCATGTCACTACCTCCCGTGTAGTGTGGTGGTTAGGCCCTTTGGAGCGTTGCCGCGCTACTTGGGGCCGTTTTCTTTTTCTTCTTTTTCTTCCCTGTTCCATCCCGGATAAAGCCTGTCAAACGCACTCAACACTAATTGCTTGATGGTTCGCCGTTCTTTTTGGGCAAGGCGTTTGATCTGCTCATGCTCCTTATCGGAGACAGGGAAGCTCACCTGTTTACGAGTCATTTCACCTCCTGTTGGAATTAGCAAAAACTAGTTTTTACTAGCTGTCAAGAAAAATTTTCACGCAAGTTGAGAATGAGGGTTGCGTCAGGAAGCGGGAAAACGTAGGCTGGGCAACAAGGGAGGAATTATGGGAAATTTTATTTCCGCTATCCTTAGCCTCTTTCGGCCATGCCATGAACAAAGGCAGACGCTGCCTCACCCCAAAAAGGATGAAACTTTTTTTCTCGATCCTGCTATTCGCCAAAAAGCGGAAAAAAGCCTG
>DXFI01000121.1 GCA_019114565.1 Candidatus Desulfovibrio intestinigallinarum
TTGCTGCGGAAAGGCTGGGCCCTTTTTGCCGCGAGCAGCGACCCAACGGGCGGCCGCAGGCCGTGTCCGTTAGGCGACGCAGGAGCCTTACGGACATCGACAGCAGAGCAAAGGGGTTCCTTCCCCCTCAAGAGAAAACATAACGAGTCCTGCCCCTAGTTTCCGGCATGGGGCCAGAGGACGCCCAGCGCGTGATCCCGGTCAAAGGCCGTGGGGCCGCCGGGATAGCCGGGGGGCATGACGAGGATGCCGCGGGCGCGGAGCGTTTCGGGCGAGGGGTACGCCCGCCCGGAAGACGGTTGACAGCGGGCGCAGGGCACGAAGAAATGATGCCAGCGACCGGCGGTTTCGCGCTGCCAGCACCAGAAACCGCGCTGCCCGGCGCAGACGGGGCACGGAGCCCGGGGAGCGGCCTGCCTGCGGGCGGCAACGCGGCTCCGCCAGTCTTCGCGGGCGGCATGAAACTCCCGGTAGAGATTGGCGGGCAGGCGTTCGGCCAGTTCGAGCCGCTGCTCGAAAAGGGGAAGCACGGCATCGGGATAGGAGGCGACGCGATCCCAGAGGGCCTGCGTCACGGCGGGCCCGGGCGCGGGCTTGCCGAACAGGGCATGAACGACGCCGAGGGTGGCGACAAAGAGTTCTCTATCCATGACAGGCCTCCCGGAGCAGCGCGTTCATACGGGCGCGGTAGGCTTTCTGACGGGCCTCGGCAGCCTTCCAGTCCTCGCCGGAGGCCGGGGGCGCGTCCTCCCACATGCGCCGCCGGAGAAAATTTGCCAGCTTGGGAATATAGCGGCCGTCCTCCTTGCGCCAGAGGGAAGAATCTCGCCAGAGGGCAAGCCCCTGCAACAGACGGGGCAGCCCGGGCCGCGCATTGCTGCGCCCGAGACGCTGCCAGATGTCGAGCGCCTCGGCGCGGGGGGCCACATGAGCGGCGGGATAGGCCGCCACAAGCTGCTGAAAGCCCATGTCCCCCTCCTCCGCCGCGGGCGGCACGCGATCCTGCCGGGCCGCGTCCACACGCGGGAGCGGCGCAGCGACCGCCGGAGAGTCCGGGGCGGACGGGGGGGAAGGGGGGGAGAAAGATATACTCTTCTCTGTATCTTCTTCTGGGGCGTGACACTGCGTGACAGTGCGTGACAGTGCGTGACATTCCACGTAGTCATCCGGAATCACTGAACAAGAGGTTGCGCCATCCTCCGGGCCGGAGTCCGTCGGAATATCCGGCGACGCCACCCGCGCGGGCGGCAGGGCCAGACGCTGCCGCCGCCGGCGCTGCCGATCGACGGCGTCCTCGTCCTCACGGCGGGGCTGCCGCCTCTCCCAGGCCGTCAGACGGCCGTTGCTGACAAGCCCCTTGCGGACAAAGGCCTGCATCACGGCGGCACAGACGCCGTCCTCGACGCCGAGCAGCGCATCAAGACTTTCGCAGTCAAAGGCGGCAATGGAACCGCGTTCCTCGGCCTGTGAGGCAAATTCAAGCAGCGCGCACCAGACCGCCAGCACGACGGCCCGACTCTGCCCGCAGTAGCGGGACACAACGAGCCATTTACGATCATCCACGGTGCCGTGATACCAGCGAAACCATTTCATGAGGGAGCACCTCCGGGAAAATTCAGCCCGCGAGGCGGGCATCCACAAAAATGTTTACTACCAAATGGTATCAGTGCTTGCAAGGGCGGTACGCAGCAAAACTTGAAATAATTATCGGCAAATCGAAACAAATATATAGATATTCTGACATAAAAAAGAAAAACATTTTCCAGCTAAGGCCGGAAATTCCGTATTTCAGCGCAAAATGGCAAAAATATTTTTCGTATAAAATAGAAAAATCTATAGACAGCGCAAAAGCAGCAACAAAACTATTGCCGAAACCGGCAGTCTGATATACTACCGTTTGGTATGATTCATCAGCCGCGCGGACGTTCCGCAAGGGAATTTCCCTGCAAAACCGGCGAGGGGCCGCCCTCACGGACGCGCAGCACAGGGAGGCACATGCTCCATTTCAGTAATGATGAACGAATCTGCGGTACCTGCGCCCACTACGGACAGGCGCTCGCCGTGACCGTCCTCCTGCCCGAAGGCAGCCCCGCGGGCAGCGGCCCGCGCCTGCGCGCGCCCTGTCTCTGTCATGCTGTGGAGCCGGATGCCGGTTTCGGCGCGGTGGTGCTGCTTGGCCCTGAAAGCCACTGCCGCTGCCATGCCGACGCCTGGCAGCCGGCGGCGGACATGGACGACTCGTCCGGCGACGGCGACGACTACGGCGTACGCCCCGGCGTGGATTTTCCCATGAGCCTGCGGCGCTGAATGCGGCAGGGGGCTTTCCCTTGCCCGCCCGGACAGCTATAGTGCTGCCTGCGGCGTCGCCGGAGCGTGTTGATGCGAAAGCGTTGTTCCGGGGGGAAGGCAACCCCCTTGGCTAGCGCACAAGGGTGTTTCCTTCCCCCCGAGCCCCCCATCCTTCCCCCAACGCGCTTTTTCAGAGAGGGCACAGGTAATATGGCAAGCATCTTTCAAAGGTAGACGCGAGGCAGCGACACAGCGTCGACCAGCCAGAAGCGAATGGAAAAACTGCAATTTTCCACAAAACGACAGACCGCAGACTTTGAA
>DXFI01000122.1 GCA_019114565.1 Candidatus Desulfovibrio intestinigallinarum
GGAGAATAAGTACCATGAAAAAAGGGATGCTCATTTTATTGCAAATTGTTTTTATATTCATGCTCTCTTCTCCCCTACAGGCTTTTGAGCTTGAAGGTTGGTGGATGACAAATGAAAATGTGATACAGGAAATGAAAATAATTCATTTTTCCCCAAAAACATTTCAAGGATGGAATAAAAAATGGGAAAATGTTTCGTACAGAAATGAAAACGGTGTCATAATAATGGACGCTAACAACCTTGCTGGAGTTTTCAAAAAAATAGACGATTCTCACATACGTTGTTTAAGTCCAAGAGGCTTAAATTATAAAAAAATATCAGAACAAGAAGCTCTTAATATTATAAATCAAAATGGGTCAGAATAAGATTTCATATCAATACCTTTAAAGCCCTCTCTCATCTGTCGCTGCATCTCTTCCCCCATCTGCTCCTCCTTCTCCCTCTTCGTCTGGCTCGCCAAATCCGACTGAACCTTGGTTGCAATGAGTTCGCGGAGCTGGCGAGCCTCCTGTATTTGCAGGGCCGCAAGCTGGTTGGCCGCCATGAGAGCCTGCTGCTGGCCTTCCGGGGTATCGAGCAGGGAGTTCACGTAGCTTTCCAGCTCCCCGCTTTCCTCAAGCTGCTTCAGCTGATGCCCGGAAAGCTGGAAGGTCGCCTGCGTGGCCCGATCCACGCGGTCGCTCCACGTGTCCCAGCTCGTGTGATAGGCCGAAACGCCCTGCGTCAGCAGGTTGCGCGGCAGGTTTGCCAAATCCTTCAGGTCATCCCGCGTGCCGTACAATTCCTCATGAATGCGCGCGAGCCCCTGTATGTCCGCCCGCATGGAATTGAGAGCCGCCGTGATGCGTCCGGCCTCGGAGAGCTTGTCCGAAATACGGCGGATCACTTCGCGGGGCAGACGCACGGTATTCTGCACCATGTTGGCGTACTGCTGGATGTTCTGCTGCACCATCTCAAGCTGCGCAGCCGTCTGCTGTATGGCCTCGTCATAGCCCTTGATGAGCGTCTGGAGCTGTTCAAGGTTGGTGACGCGATCAAGCGCCTGCGTGACGTTTTCCGAGCAGTTCCAGCAGTAGACCGTATCCGCATGGACAGGAGCGGCGGGAGTGGCGCAACAGACCAGTAAGGCGAAAACAAGGGATTTTTTCACAGGAGTTCTCCGTAACGTTCGACAATCTTTTGCAGCGGCAGCAATATAAGGCAGGCAATTCCCGCAACACAGAGAAGAGCCTGAGCAGCGAAAAGTATCCGTTCAAAAGCGCATGACTTACTGTCAATAATATTTTGTAGACAGGCACGAACGCCATACACGCAACCTGCGAGGCTGCACAGCCAGAACGTCAGCAGGATCAGCAAGGCAAGGGCATGTGATTCTCCGTAGCTTTCCACAATCTTTTTCATAGGTACTATCCAGCTTGCTGAAGTATTTGATGCGCTATGGTGAGCAAATCTTCCCTGCGTTTTCCCTTACCTTCCGGTATATTCAGAAGGTATTGAAAGCTGTCATAATCAAACACAATTCGCTTTCTGAAAAGTTCTTTTTTTACGCCGTTTTTATGTGACACTATCACCATATCCATTGATTCTGTTATGGCATCCCCCTCTGGCCGAATATCATGACGGGAAAAATACATATCAATATGAAGAAAAGATTTGCCTTTTTTGTCCAGTTTGTCTCCTGAAAACACGACATTTGGCTCATGTTCCGCTATGGATTTTTTCATTACTTCATCCTTAACAAGGCAATAAACAAGAGACTTTGCCCTTGCAAAATACCCTATCATCCACGGGATATTGATGAGAGATGCATATTTATACCGATATCCTTCTTCCGCCAAATAATCCTCAAGCAACGCTTGAGCCAATTTGGGACTGATGATTATTCCGAGAGCTTGCTGCAATACACGAACAATTCGATCAAAATGCCGTTCAATTATGTGCAGGATTTGAGGGGCCAGATCGTCATTGCCAGATTTTCTGGCGGATTTTTCCGCCTGAATCCGACTTTTTGCCGCCAGAGGACAATTTTCATACGCCGCCTGTCTGTATGTCGCCAGTCTGGGGATGGTTTTGGGGATATGCTTTGCATAAATGGCACGCTCCACCTTTTGCTGATGCAGGCCGATAATCTGAACAGGATTATTGCATGCCGGACATACGGCGTAATGGCGCATCTTTCCATCACTTTCCAGCATGACATAAGGTGGCATTCTGGAAGTCATTTCAAGATAAATTTCCTTTGTCAGCGGATAATGCCTTGCATCCATGTCTGGGTGGAGCTTGAAAATTTTCATGAAATTCTCACAGGTTCAGGTTGTAGCGAACATCAATGTCTATCCACCATTGCGGGGGAAGGGGCGGCACATGCCCCTCGTCTTCCGCGAATTTAAGGCATTCCAGGATGGTGAGCAAACCGATGCTGAAATGATGATATCTGTCCTTCATGGCGAAAAGCACGGGATCAAAGCAGCAGTCCGCATTCTGTTCCGTGACGGCCAGAGTTCCATCCGAAGCGCGTTCAGCTTCGGCGGGGTTGGCGAGACCGGCTTCCATTTCCTGTTCAAAAGCGTCGTTCTTCGTATCCATGACTTCCTCCTAAAGCGCGTTGCGTTCCTCAAGCCAGGCATCCGCCCAGACATCCGGCCCGTGTTCGGCCATGAGCTCCCGGATACGGGCGATGCTGCCCTTGTCCGAAGCTCCCACAAAGGCGAGTTCCTTTGCCGAAAGTCCGAGCTGGAAAAGCCGTCTTCCGTCGTCGTTGACCATGTAGTAGTCCCTCTTGGGCACGGCATGGCCGATCATTGCAATCTGGCGCTCGTTAAGGCCGCAGCCCTTGTAAAAACCAATCTGTTCGGCATTGGAGAGGGCCGCCGCGTTGGGCAGATAGATTTTCGTGGGGCAGGACTCCACAAGCACGTCCATAATGCCGCTTCCCTGCGCGTCGGAAAGGCTCTGCGTCGCCATGACCACGGCGCAGTTGGCCTTGCGCAGCACCTTGAGCCATTCTCGGATTTTCGCCCGGAAAACGGGATGCCCCAGCATGATCCAGGCCTCGTCCAGCACCAGCAGCGAGGGGGCGCCGTCCAGAGCTCCCTCGATACGATGGAACAGATAGTTGAGCACGGGGATGGCGTTGTTGTCGCCCATTCTGAGCAGGGATTCGACCTCGAAGACCACGAGCGACGAAAGCCCCAGCTCGTCGGTTTCCGCATCCAGCAGCGTGCCCAGCACGCCCTTTGACGTATAGGGTTGCAGGGCTTCGCGGATAACTTCGTCCGGCACCAGATAGGAAAAGTGCGTGAGCGAGCGCATGTTCTCCGGCTGCGCGCGCAGAAGTTCCATGCCCTTATGCACGGCGTTGCGCATGGGCGGCGTGAGCGGCACGTTCTGGAGTTCCAGAAGGCCCGCAATCCATTCTTCCGCCCAGGCCTGTTCCGAACCGCCGTCAATGCGCGCCAGCGGCGCGAAGGAAAGCGTCCCGCCTCCGATATTGTAGTGAGCGCCCTTCATGGCCGCGCAGAGAGGAAACAGACTCTCCCCCTTGTCAAAGGCGAAGATGCGCCCGGCGTATCGCCTGAAATTCCAGACGATTTCCGCAAGCAACGTGGACTTTCCTGCGCCGGTAGGCCCGAAGATGAGCGTGTGGCCAAGGTCTCCCACATGCAGATTAAAGTTGAAGGGCGTCGCGCCGTCCGTCAGGAAGACGGCCAACGGCGGCGATGCCGGCGGATAGAGCGGACAGGGACTTTGCGGATTGCCCGTCCAGACGGAATGCAGCGGCAGCAGATCGGCCAGATTCAGCGTGGAGATCAGGGGCCTGCGCACGTTGGCATAGGAATTTCCCGGAAGCGAGCCGAGCCATGCCTCAAGGGCGTTGACGCTCTCGATACGGCAGCCGAAGCCCTGCGACTGGAGCAGGCGGCGCACTTCCCGCGCGTGCTCTTCCAGCCGTTCCCTGTCTTCGTCCAGCAGGACGATGTTCGACGTGAGATACCCCGCGCCGACGATGCCGGACTGCACGTCGGTTTTGGCCGTTTCGGCGTCTTCCCTCATGAGCAGCGCGTCCCGGTCTATTTTGGGGTTCGGATTGTTCAGGAACTGGTCAAGAAAGCCGACGACCTTCTGGTTCCAGCCCTTGACGAACATGGCGATCTCTTTTTCCGCGTCGAACTGGTCAAGGCAGATGAAGCGCGTGGAATAGCGCAGTTCAAATGGCAGAAGGTCGAGCGCCGACAGCATGGACGGCCACGACTCCTGCGGCAGGCCGTCGATGGCAATCACGGCAAGATGCTTTTTCCCCAGACACGGCTCAAGCCCGCCCACAAGGTCTTCTTCGCCGATGAGCGCGTCCAGATACATGGGCGTTTCCGGCACCCGAAAATAGTGCATGCCGCCGGAGACGCAGCTCTGGAGCCAGGCCAGCAGATCGGAGTGCGTGAACTGATGCCCGACGCGATCCGTAGCCTCGTATTCGCCAAGACGCCGCATTTTGAGCCCGCCCGCCGTGCAGGCGTCCTCAAATTCCGCCAGAGAATGCTCGAACCGCTCCAGGTCGCGGCTCATGTCGGGCGCGCCCCGTTCCCCGCGGGCGGCGCCGGCCATGCGCGCGGCGCGCGCGTCCGGCAGCCAGGTCAGCACGGCAAAGGTGGACGTGACGCGGCAGATGTCGCTCCGGAAAAAGGAGCGCCGTCCCTCGTCCAGCATGCGCGAGATACGATCCGGGAAACGGCTGTTCGCGGGATCGGGATAGGCGCGCCGCGTCGTGCGGGAGGCGTCCACATGGAGCATCCATCCCGACCCCAGCCCCTTGATGGCGGCGCTGACCTGCATGGAGACCCGTTCCAGCTCCGCGGGCACGGCGCTGGCGGTATCCTGTCCGCGCACTTCGTAGCCCGCGAGAAACGAGCCGTCCTTTTGCAGGACGACGCCCGGCGCAATGAGGGCGGCATAGGTCAGCAGATCGGGCAGCCCTTTGGCTTTTGACCGGAAATCCTGTAGACAGAGCATGGTTCGCACTCCACATTCACAAAAAGGATGAAAACGATGCTGAAATTTAGTTCAGCTTTGCAATTTAAATAGCATTTTTGTCAGTTTCACATTATCGTTAAAAGTTTTCATTATCTAAACATATGAAAAACATATATATGGCGGACATTAGTGCCGTCAGCGGAAAAAAAATACATCACCCGCATGAGCATATCATTCTCGGTAAACATTATCATGAAAAACATGACAAAAAGTATAACGACAAAGAAAAGAGCGGAAAAGAGAAACACCATGTTGGAGAAGAAAAGAAGATTGACAAAAGCACCCAGCAGGAAAGTTCCGCACAGGACATCGCAGAAAAAGTCCGGGCACAAATAAGATTCGCCCAACGTTCGCCGCAGGGGCTTCCCCGTTCGTGTGCGCAGGAAAAGCCAGAAGGCAAGAGTGATGCCGCCGGTTATCAATGTTCCGGCCCTGTATGCGGAGCTCATGCTATCCATGAGCGCGGAAAGATTGGCAGGTGACATGGCGTACTCCTGAGCTCAGCGACGAATGATATGATGGACGACATGCACGACGCGTAGTCCTTCCCGGCGCGGACGGGAGAATATCCAGGAGGCGAAGGCGGCGACCAGCGCGGCCACGCTGATGACAAAGGCCGCAAGGGCAAGGATTGAGGCAAGGGACATGGCGGACTCCTACCGGCTGTTTCTGATGTCGTTGATATGCCGCGCGACGGCCCGCGCATACGCCCGGCCCCGCGCGGGATTTTTGTGCAGGGGCGTGTGATAGTAGGCAACGGCCTTCCAGTTGAGCCCGTGACGCCGGATTTCCTGCGCCAGAATCCACACGCCGATTTTGGCGTTATTGGCAGGCTCAAGCACCTGCTCCAGCGGCCATTCATACTTCCTGATCCAGTAGGAGTTGATCTGCATGAGGCCCACGTCGAAGGACTTTCCCGCGCGCAGGGCGGCGCGGGCCACGCGCACGGCCTCGGCCTTGCTTTGCGGGCGCACGTCCTTCCCGGCCACATTGATGATCCAGGGATGCCAGCCGCTCTCCTGTCTGGCGATGGCCAGCGCCAGAATTTTCGGCACGCCGTACTCGTCGCAGGGGCCTTGCAGCAGCATCCCGGCAACCTGCCTGCGCTCGTCCGGGGAAGCCGTCGCCCGCGCCTGCTGGACGCAGCACGCCAGAATCAGTAAGGACAGAGCGGCGCAAAATGCTATTCGTTTCAATGGAGGCTCCATGATTCGTCGAGATTCAAATCATCAGTTTTTAATAGATATGCCCCTTAAAGCTGTACAGTAGTAACAGTCCAGCAAAAGCAATCGCCCCTAAAATGAATATGGTATGTATGCTCAGTGCAATCAAAATTTTGCAGACTTCTCGAAATGTAGTCCCATGTCTTCTTTTCTTTTTTGGCATCATATCAATGCGGGACATTATGACTAATTGACATAGTTAAACAATGCAAATACGAGTATGATATGAAATATAATGTAGCCCAATGCCATCAAAATTTTGCAGACATCCCGAAATTCTGGAGACTTTTGCGCGACGCGATGAAAAATATACGCGACAACAAGGACAGCCAGCGCCGCAAGGGAGGCGATGCGTAAGGCGTCTCCCGCCTCAAAAAGGATGTAGGAAACAGCCCGGACGCAAAGAACCCCCACCCAGCAGACAGGCAGCGCCGTCATGGAAAGCGCGAAAACAAAGGCCAGCCGCCCCATGAGCGAGAGGCTCTGTAACGGACTCAGAATCGGAGAGCGCAGCAGACGCGCCTTCAGCGCATGGCGCTTCCTGGCCGCAAGCCAGACTCCCAGGGCGGCTATGTTGGCGGCGATCCAGACAGGAAAAACGCTCGTCATGAATTAACTCCCCGATTTCACGCACTGCGTCAGCGCGAAGACGCGGGCGTAGTTTGCCGCCGGATAGAGCCAGCCCTCGTCGTCGCCCGTGCTTTTGTCCGCCGTCTGGAGCCGCAGATGCACCTGCCATTCCGTGGCCGACACCGAAGTCGCCCATGCCTGAAAGGCCGTGATGGGCGGCGCCTGCGCTCCGGCCGCGGCCAGCTGGGGAGCCACATAGATGGCGGGCGTCGTATTCGTGCCCGGAGCGCAGACGGGCTTCTTCACCCGCGCGCCGTTGGCGACAACGACCGCTTCCTTGAAGTGCGCGGCATTGCCCGTGTCGCTGACAAGCTCCAGAGAATGATTGCGACAGAGATAGAGGCCCTGTTCGCGATCAAGAAACATGCGTCCCTGATCCTCGTCCGCCGTGCAGGATTCGGAGGAAATTTCGCGTTCCACAAACTGCACGGACTGCGCGTTGTCGATAGCGTGATCCGTCATGTCGAGTTCGGTCTGCATGGCGTTCAGCTCCGGGTTTCCGGGCACGGCCACGCGATAGAGAAAATCCTGCCCCAGCGCCGAGGAATCGTAGATGGAAAGCGCTCCGAGATGCCCCGCGCCCGGCGAAGGAATCCCCAGCGAGGCAAGACTGACGGCCCAGCCGTTGCCGGCTCCCTGAAGCGTGCCGCTGGACTCTCCGGGCTTGACGCCGGTGGGCACATAACCGCCCGCGCCGCCCACGAGAGACGCCGTGAACGGAATGACGGAGTTGGCGAAGGCGTCCGAGGAATCCGCCGCGCCGCGTCCGCCCGATGTCAGGACGACAGCCTGGAGTCTGCCGGTCTCCGGCTGACGGACGTAGACGGAATAGTTCTGCAACCAGATGTTGTGTTCGCTGAACCCCGCGGGCAGGAAACCTTCGTTGACGAGAGTCTGAATCGTCACGGTGGGGCCGGACGAGGCTCCAGTCTGTGCCAGCAGCGTGTCCTGATGGCGGTTGACATAGGAGCGCGCTCCCTGAACCACCATGCGCAGATGATCCGCGGCCACGCGCTGCTGCGACGCCGTATTGCCCATGACCCAGAGATCCGCGAGGTTCGGAAGCATCAACAAAAAGATGAGCAGCATGCCGATTGCATGGATCATGAGACCTCCACGACGCTGACAAGATTGCCGTTGGGAACAAAGGAAGGCACGGGAACGGGATGCGGGCCGGTCGCAGGCGCAAGTCGCCCGCCGTAGGCCAGTCCGATGGCAAAGCTCCCCCGGAAGAGCCGGCGCACGGCTTCCGCTTCCTCCGGCGAGGCTTCGCCGTAGACGTAGCAGCAGCCGTCCAGCATGCGGGCATGCCAGGTCCGCGCCATGCGCCAGCTTTCCGGGAGACTGAGAGACGCGAGCGGTATGTCCCCGCTGTAGCCCTTGTGCGCGAAGGCGAACTGGAAGGCCGCGTTGCGATAGACGGCATAGTTTGTCGCGACGCTCTCGTGAGAGACTTCCTGAACGTCTCGGTTTGCCGGAATCCTGAGCAGGGCCATGACCCCGATAAGGACGGCAAGCACGGCAAGGGCTTTCATGGGGGAGCTACCTCACGGTATAGGTGACGGTGTTGGTTTCGCCGCAGGCATTGGCGATGGCGGCCACGTCCTCGAAGTCGAGTTCCGCGCCGTTGACGGCAATGCTTTCCCAGGCGTCGCCCTGGAAGCGGGCGAGCTGCGTGCATTCGGACTGCGGGATGTTGGTCAGCTCGATGCTGAAGGTGCCGTTGCTGGCATCGCCGGAGAGCGTAATATCGCCGCCCCAGGCGTTCTTGAGCGAGTTGTCCGAGATGAAGGATTGCGGCACGAGACCGGCGTTGATAGCGACATCGTTGGAAAGATCGGCATAGCTCGATCCCGTGAAGAACTTCTGCACTTCCATGCGCAGAACGACGAGATTTTCCTGCGTGGTGCCGATGTTGATTTTGCTGTAGGCGGAGTTGATGCCTATGGCAGCCGCGCCAATGATGAGCAGACCGATGAGCAGTCGGCCTATAATCGGGCCAAGTTCACCCATTACAAACCCCCAAACTGGTTTTCAAACCCAGCGCTCGCCAGTGTAACCAACACAAGCTGTCCGATGACGAGCATATCCGCGACAGCCGCAATGCGCCGAGCATGCTTTTTGACAAGCTCAACGCCATCCTCAATCCAGGCATCGGCCAGCTCCGCCATGCGGGACTGAAAACCGGGCATCTTTGCATAGACCTGCAACTCTTCCACAATCTCCTTACTGGGGAAGAGCATCCCGGAATTTTTGAGAGCCGTGCCAAAATCTTCTCCATGCCGCGAATGACACAGAATTGAGACAACGATTTCCCGCAGGTAAGGCGTAGAAGTTTCACCGGTCATGCTTTCCAGTATCTGGACAAGCTGATGCCCGGCCTGCGCCCGCGTGGCTATGGTGTAGAGCCAGACCGTCCCGACGGTCAGGCGATATATGCTCCAGGGCAGGCAGCGGTCTGCAATGCGTCGCCCCTTGCCCGTCCAGCGAGGAAAGGAAAGCACCGTAATCACTGCGACTACCAGCAGCATAACGCCCGACCCAATCCCTGCGGGAGAAACCAGAAATGTGGAAATGGCGTGCAGAAGCCAGGTCGCGCCGGTGAATGTCGCCGGATTAAAAACCAGCATGAGCTGAGGCATGATATGCACGGCGACAAAAACAAAGAGCGCAATACAGGCAATCAGGGATATGACAGGGCCGGTCAGGCTGGAACGAACGCTTCTACGAATGGTCATCTGTGCGTTGACAACCTTGATGGCCAGTCCGAGTCCTTCCGGCAGCCTGCCTGTGGAAAGGCCGGAGCCGATAAGCATGATCTCTTCCTGCGTCGCCAGCCCTTCCAGCGCTACGTCCAGCGTTCTGCCGTCCCCCAGAACGGCCAGAATATGACTGTAGATATGCGCAAGCGGGGATTGGGCTTCCCTGGCGTGCTGCCGCAACTGGCGCAGGGATTCTTCCAGTCGCATGCCGTTGCACATCTGAGCCTGTAGTTTCTTCCAGGTGCGTATCCGCACAGCGGGGGTAAAGAAGAACTTTGCCTGAAGGCGTAGCGTCGGAGAAAGGTCAGGCATTGCGCCCACCTCCCGCTTTTCTGGAACGGTTGCGGTCAAGATCGTAGTCCAGGGGCATGGAAAGCTGATCTTCCGTGGTAACGGGGTCGAGGATGCCGGACACAAGCAGATGTCTTGCATGCTCGAAGTATGTCATCCCGTGCAGCTCGTCGCGCCAGTAGATGCGCGCGCCTTCAAGATCGCCTTCCCGCATGAGTGCGAGCAGGGCCGAATCGACGACCACGATTTCAGCGACGACCGTCTGTCGCAAAAGTCCGGGCTGACCGCTTGCACGACAATGCTCGCAGCCTTCAGGATTGCGCAAAAACACCCCGTCATGCCGGGCGTCGCCGTAGATAAGCTCCGGCGGCAGACAGCGTTCGAGGCGCGCTCCCACATCGCGAGGCAGCTCGTCTCTGTTTTCCCTTACGGGCCGCTTGCAGTGCGGGCAGAGCTTTGCCACAAGACGCTGATACTCCATGCCGGAAAGCACGGTAGGATCGCAGAGTGTGCGCAGCGGTTCGTGCATGTGGCCACGCAGCATGACTTCAAGGCGCGTCAGAATGCCGAAGGCGTCCGAGGCATGGATGGTCGCCCAGACGGCGTGGCCGGACTGCGCGACTTCGATGGCTGCCATTGCGGCATCGGCATAGCGGATTTCCCCGATCATCACGGTGTCCGGGTCGTCGCGGTTGGTGCCGGCGATGGCCAGCGTATAGGCCGAGAGACCGCCGGTTCGCTGCTGATCCAGCTTGGAGTTGACGCGGATCTGATGCATGCCCGGAATGGGCTTTTCCGGCGGGTCTTCCACGGAAATGAAATTGTCGCCGGGCCGCTCCTGAATGAGCGCCTCCATCGTGTGCGCCAGCGCCGTGGACTTGCCCGATCCCGTGCAGCCGGAGATCAGCGTCATGCCGTTGCGGTTCGCGAGCGCGCGAAAAAGCGCCGTCTGCGCATGGCCGGGCCGCTCTTTGCCCGTCTCGTCCACCAGAACAACGTCGCTGCCGGTGAAGCCCAGCTTGCCCAGGCGCTCTTCCAGCGAGCCTGAAGCCCCGGAGGTATCGTGAATGAGGCGCAGCGCCATGAACGTGCCGTACCCGTTTTCGCCGTTGACGCATTCGACGGGTTCCGAATGGATGCGCACGGAATGCACGCCCTGCGGCAGAAAGTCCCGGTTGGCGATACGTCCGTCGAGCGGCGAAATCACGTCGAACGTCGGGGAGTCCTGGGCCGATCCCAGATGCTCGTAGATGATGCGGATCAGACGCCTTCCCGTGTCGCCGCCAAGCTCCATGTCGTCGACGAGCATGCCGAGAATGCGGAAGCGCGTCTTGCAGAACGTTCCCGAATCCACGACATGGATGTCCGAGGCTCCCTGCGCGTGCGCACGTGCGATGAGGTCGATGGCCATCTGCTGGATGTCCGTGTCGCCGAGACCGGTGCGCGAGGCAAAGCGGGCGTAGTTGGCGTCAAAGTCCCCCGGAGGGACAAAATTCACGCCGGTAACGCCAAGTCTTGCCATGTCCACGACAAGGCTCACGAGAGCCGGTTCGCCCCGCACGTCCTCGGAAATGAAAAGCTCGTCGTCAACGAGCGCCGTGCGGAAACGCGCGGCGTCCGGCAGTCTGTGCAAAAGCGCTATGCGCTCCTGGAAAGTGTCCATATCAGGCATGACCTACTCCTGCTCAAAGGGAATGCGTGTCAGCGCGCCGCTTTTGCGCACGCTGACGCCCTTGCGGGACACGACGAGCACGCCGCCGTTGAAGCGTTCCCCGTTTTTAACGGTGACAACACGTCCGTCGGAGGTGCGGATATCCGCGGAAAGCCTGCCGTCCACGCCCTGCACGGACACCACGGACGGCCCGGAACGCCGTTTTGGCTTTTCCTTTTCCGCATCGTCCAGGGGCGGCAGTTTGATGGTCGCCTGCGGCGCGGGCTGCGGTTGCGGTACGGGCGTCGCGACGATGGGCTGCTGCGCTTCGGCAAGCCGCCTGCGCAGATCGGCAATTTCCGCTTCCTGCTGAAGCACCCGCTTGACGCCCCGCAGGCGAGACAGATCGCCAAGCGTCGTGTCCGATGCCGCCGGAGCGGGCAAGACCGGCGGCTTTGGAGGTTCCGTCTTTTTTTCCGCGTCGGCCCTGCGCGTTCCGATGGTTGGCAGAAGAACCTCTCCCGGTGCCCCGGTCGGCTGAGCCTTTTTCGCCATGACCGGGCGCGGGCGCGGAGCGGGCGCGTCCTTCTGGTTCATGAAGAACCAGCCCGCGACCCCGGCGACGCAGAGCGCCGAAAAGCCGCCGACAATCAGCGCGGCCTGCTTTTTAGAGAGCTTTTTAGCGTGCATGTATCATCCCCTTCACCGTCCAGCCGTCGCGGAACGTGATGTCCGAAATCGTGAGTCCAGGAATGGCGGAAAGCGTCTCGAAAAATCCCGACGCATCCCCCGTGACGCCCATGAGGATGTCCGGCACGTCGGCGATTTCAAAGGCGCCGACCTGCCAAGGAGCGGTGATCGCCACCTTGTCGACGGTCTTTGAGGCCGGTTTCTTAAAGGACAGCTTGAGCCTTGTGTTCGTTGTCTGCGCAAGCTCGTAGAGCAGCGCCGACGCCTTTTCCACGGAGAGCAAAGCCCTGTGATCCGTCCCCGGCCCGTCGGGACGCGGCGAAAGCGCGATGTCCCGCGCCTTGCGCGTTGACTGCGCGAGCCGGGCGTTCTTCCTGTCCAGCGCGCCGTTGTCCGGCGGCGCGATGAAGCTGCCCCCGTCGGCATGCCGCCATTGCAGCCCGACGTTTTTTCCGTTGCAGGACGCCTGCTCCAGCATCCAGCCCTGGGAAGAAAGCGGCACGTCCATCATGGCCGGAAGGCACTGGCGCGCGGCGTCTGCGGCCAGCGGCGCCTTCTGCCAGGCCATGTCGAAAAACTTTTCCGGGTGCTCCTTCAAATCCTTCTGGCGTTGCAGTTTCGCTTCACGCGCGATTCTGGCGGCCTCGTAGGCCGCATGCCGCGCGTATCTGTCCCACGCGGCAAGGGAGCCGCCCACAATGGCCGCGAGAACCAGCGCGGCAATCCCGCGCTGGGCTGTTGTGCGGGAAATCGCCAGATTGAGGTTATGCAGACGGCCCAAATCTCGCAGCCAGACATCCGCCGGACGCAGACGGCATCGCTCCGAAAGAAAACGCGCGCTTTCTTCCGGGGACTCGCAAATCGTGCGCTCCTTCAGGCCGGACACCGAGTGCATGAGCCGCAGCATGCTCATGGCCTCTTCCTCGGAGGCGCAGGCAAGATCGCCGCGCTCCGGAATCACGCCGTCCACGCGGCAGTAGAGCCACCAGATGCGCTTTCCGCCCGCCGTCTTGAGAGGGAAAAGCCCCAGAAAGGACGGCGGCACGTCAAGGCACGCGCAAAGTGCGCGGGCACAACTCCAGCGCTTCCAATGTCCGTCCGAAGCGCCGAAGCCGCTTTGTGACAGTCCGTTACGGCTCCCGGTGCGGGCCTGTACGTCAAAGGACACGTCACGCTTGTGAGCTTCGGAAAGCAGCGCCTTACGGCCTGGATGACGTCTGGCGGGCGGCGCCCAGACAAGCCCCACGGCAAAGACGGCATGGTGCAGATCGACGAGATTCATTCACTAATCCTCCGTGCCGCCCCCGGCGGCTTCAACGGAGATAGTGACGACCAGCAGCGTCTTGCCGTAGTCCGCCGAACGCCCCAAGTTGAAAAGCCCGAGGTTTTTCGCAAGAGACTGCGTTTCGTCCTGGAAACCAGCCAGCACGAGCGTCTGCCCCAGCTGCATCTGAGAGCGCTGCGAAAACGCCCGCGTGCTGGTCTTCGGCAGCTGAATACTCAGATCCTTCGTCGAAAACTCCGTGAGCTCGTCCAGCGTGGAGAGATTGAGATTGTACTGAAGTACGACGCGACGGCGATCAAGGATGTGTGGGATGATGGTCGCCGTGAAACCCGTGGTCACTTCGCCCGGTGTCAGCTCCGTGGTCTGCCCGTAATCGGATTGCGACGCGGAAGAGCCGGCCAGATAGGCCGTGCGCTGAATAGCCTGAATGGGTACCGGCTGATTGCTCATGACAAGACCGCCTCCGGACGTGACCTGTACGGCGTCGCCCCATTGCTTGAGCGCCTTCAGAACGCCCCCGGAATCCTTGAGCTTGCCGGAAACAATCGTGGCCGAGGCAGAATTGGAGCTCCCCAGATTGGAAAGGCTGCCCGCCACGATGCTCACGTCGTTGTTTGCAAAAATACCCTGCAAATTCAGGCCGGCCTCGTTTTCATCCGACACCTCCAGCGCCCAAACGCCGACGGAGACGGCTACCTGCCGCGACAGACGCCGGTTGGTATCCGAGATGTAGCGGCCGATCTGGCGCACGTTTTCCGCAAAGTCCCGAACCGTGAGCGTCCCGGCGGCCTGATTGCCGACCACGGCCCCTTCGCCCGAAAGCAGGGCTTTGACGACCTTTTCCGTATCGCTCCAGACATCGAAGCGGTAGTTGACGTTGTTGCTTTGCGCGGTCTGGCTGGACGTGTCCGCCGTGACCACCGTCGCGTTGACGCCGCTCCCGCCGATGCCGGAGTTGGAGCTCTGCCGGCTTTTGTTGGTGATCTGGCTGTCGTACTCCACGGAACCCGGCGCGGACAACAGGGTGAACGTGCGCACCATGAAGCGCGTGAACGTCACCGTGTTGCTTGCGGCGTCGTAGTCCCAGCCGTAGCCGCTGGACACGGCAATATGGTCAAGCAGGCCGCGCAGCGTGCCTTCGTAGGAAATGTCCACCGTCTGCAAGGGGCCGACGGAAGGGAGCAGAAGCGAAAGCTCCGGGTCTTCCGGCGCCCGCGTCGCGGGCCTGGCGTCCTTCAGCGGCGCGGGCTCCGCGCCGATACGCACGGAAACCGGCGTAAGTTCCGTCAGGGTGGAGACAATCTGTCCGAGCGTCCCCCGCTGGCGCAGCGTCACGTTGACGGCGAGCGCCGCTTCCGAACGATCGGATTCCTTCAGCGGCACGACGTGCGCGCCCACGTAGGAATCCGCCGAAACTTCGACCGCCCGCGAGCGCGCGAGCGCCGAAAAGTCCTTCCCCTTCGCCTCTATGGCGTCCCTGTCCGGAGCGCCGCTGTGCGCGCAGCCGAACGACAGCGCCCCAATCTGCAACGCCGCTATAATGCGGTGCATGCGTGTCATGCGTTTTCCCCTGTATTCTGTCCTGGCCTTACCTGACGGCAGACGACGCGCACGCCGGGCCGGCAGGTTTCCAGAGTGCACGGCCTGCCGTCATGCTTTCCGAAAAGGCAGGCCACGGCCTCCTGATAGTCCTCGTTGCGCCGTTGCCGCACACTGTCGCCATCTTCCGGAACCTGTCCGCCGGCAAGATGCAGCAGCCGGATCAAGGTCGCGTCCGTCTCCTTGAAAAACCTGATGAGCAGGGGATTATCCCGCAGAAAGTGCGGCTCCCGCGAGCGCAGGATGCGGAACAATCTGCGACCTTCGGCAACCCTGCGGCCAATCTCGTGCCGGAGCTCTTCCCCTCGCAATTCTTCAACCAGCGCTTCAACTGTGGCAGTCATGGCCGAAACTCCGTCATCTTTTTCGTGCGTCTCCATCCATGCGCCACAAGAAAAGCAGCAGAAGAAATGGTAGCCACGCACTTTCGACAAAGGCCCCACACCCTTCGCTCACAAGGAAATTCACCAATGAGCTAAAATAGCCTTCCACTAATGCTCCGAAACGACCACGGTCTTATTGCCCTCGTAGACCGTGACGCGCAGGGCGTGTCCGTTGGCGGCCAGAGCCGCGAAGAAGTTCCGCACGGCCTCGATGTAGGTTCCGTGGAACATGGCGCGCGACTCCATCATGTAGTCGTTGGCGCTCTCCCAGATGAGATGATAGCCGGCCACCGTGGCCCAGCCCTCCATCTGTTCGCGCAGCGACATTCCCTTCTGGATTTCCCAGGGAAAGCCCGGAGCCGAAATCGGCGGCAGCTCCGCTTCGGGGAGCGCCGTCGTTGTCACAAGAGGTTGTGTCATCGGAGCAACCGGCGCAGCCGTGGCAACAGGCACAGCGGGCGGCGTCAGCGCGGGCGATATCTGTGTTTTGGTGGGAAGAGTCGATGCCGCGGGCACGCTCTTCTTTGCCAGACGTTCCTCCTGCTGAACTTCCGCAGCTTTCGGCGGCACGGGCACATCCGGCCCGGCCACAATGGTTCCCGCCGGAGGTTCCGAGAGGTAGACCAGCGTCCCTTTCGGCAGCGTTGCGAGCTTGCCGACGCCGTTCCAGCGACAGAACTTGTCCACATTGACGCCGGATCGTCTGGCGACGGCGGCAGCCGTCGCCGTTTTACGCACGGGATAGCGTTTGACCGTCGCAGGCGTGCCGGCGGGCGCAGACTTAGTTTTCAGAGCCGGAGTCTCAGCCCTTGCGGGAGCCGGGTTCACCGGCACAGGGCTTTCCGGGAGCGGGCGGCCTTCCAGTTCGCGGGAGGGCGCGGGCTTCGCTGGCGGTTCGGTATACGCCGGCGGGGATTCCTCGCCCAGCATGCGGCTTACGGAAAAGACCCTGCCGTCGCTCATGGAGATTTGCGCATAGCCCACCGCCGGGCCGGAACCTTCCAGCGCGCCCAGGTGATAGCGCACTCCAAGGGACGAACCGCCGTAGTCCGGCGGCACAATGGCAAAGCCTTTGAGCCGCAACGCCTTTTCAAAGGCTTCCCCGAACGCGCCGTCCGCGCGCGACAGCGCCAGCGCCGTATGCGCGGGAGCATGCCGCTCCGCAAGCTGATCCGCCGAGATTTCCGCAAGCGCCCTGGCATCGGCTGCGTGGGCCGCGCTCAGCCCGTCAAGGGACGCACCGGCGTTGCGCGTCGCCACACAGCCGGAGGCCATGCCCGCGACAATAAGGGTCAGCGCGCACAGTTTCCTGAATCGTTTTTTCATGATGCTTCCTACCTGGAGGCTATGCGGCGCCCGGAACGGGCGCTGTAAAAAACCTGCTGCCGGACATGGCGCAGCCACACCCTACTCATCATGGGGTCAGCCCTGGCCATGCGGCGCAGCGCCCAGATGACGCAAAGCCAGAAAACAATCGCCGTGCCTGCGGAAACCAGCGACATACCGCCGATGCCGACAAGCAGCGCGGCCAGCGCCGAGCCGAGCGCAAGCTCACGTTCCGCGCCCATGACGAGATTTGCGCGGTGCAGCGAAGAATGAATAGGAATCCTGCGCAGCTCCATCACACCAGTGCCCCCGAAAAGGAGAAAACGCTGTTCACAACGCCGCCGGCGAAGCAGACGATGGAGATGCCCATGATGACCTGGAGCAGCAGCTTGAATCCGCCGGAAATGTCATCGCGATTGAAGAGATACATGATCCCGGCGATGGCGAGAGCCGCTATGCTGATGAGCTTTCCCGCAGTACCTGTGACCGTGTTGACGACTTTTTCCAGAGGGCTGGAAAACTCCGAAATCCCCCCGCTGGCAAAAGCGCAGCCGGGATCGAGCAGCACGGCAAGAGCCGCGAAAAAAAGCAGAAAAAGACAGGGGTTAGCGAGCCGGATGTGACGGCGCATAATTCCCTCCTTGCGGGCGAGAAAGGCCGTCGTGCGGCTCAGGGTTGGGGCTCGTGGCCCTCAGGAAGTGATTGTTTGCCTTGCAGCGACGGCAGACGATCTCAATGTCGCCGCCCTCTCCAATGCGCCCTTTGAACAGCACTTTTCCGCAGGAGAGGCAGCGGACGGCATCCTCTTTTTTAACGCAGGATTGCGTCACATTCATAGACAGCCTCCGTTTCATAGCGACCGTTCGCATAGCCATGCACGCGCACAATGCTTTGCAGGCGCCGCGTGTTATCGCTGGTTCGTGTCATGAAGACGACCAGATCGACGGCGCGCCCGATAAGCGCGCTCTTGCAGCCGACTCCGGCCTCTTCGACAAGTTCCTCCAGTCGCGGCAGGGCTTCTTCGGCGCTGTCCGCATGAAAAGTCCCGATGCCGCCGGGATGCCCCGTATTCCAGAGTTTCAGAAGCTCCAGCGCGGCCCCGTCGCGCACTTCACCGACAAGAATCCTTGTGGGCCGGTAGCGCATACAGGTAGCCGCCAGCTCCCGCATGCCGACCTTTTCCGTTGTCTGAAAAAAGACGACGTTCGGAGCGGAAGACTGCAACTCCCGTGTGTCTTCGAGAATTAACAGGCGATCATCGGGGCAAAGCTCATCCAGCTCCCGGATGACGGCGTTGACGAACGTCGTCTTGCCGGAGCTGGTGCCGCCGACCACGACGATGTTTTTCCGCCCGACTATGGCCTCACGAAGAATCGGGATCACCTCCGGGCGCATGACGCCGCTTTCCACATAGTCCGAAAGCGGGATAATGCGCGCGGCCTTCTTGCGCAGGGAAAAAGAGGCTCCGGGGCCGACAATCGGGGGAAAAACACCCTCGAAGCGGCTCCCGTCCAGGGGGAAGACGCCTTCGACAATAGGACGCCGTTCGTCCACGGTGCAGCCGAGCGCGTTCGCCACCAGCGAAAGAATGGCCTTGCCCTGCGCAACCGGCAGGTCTCCGACGCATTCCATCGCTTCCCCGTACCGCTCAATCCAGAGTCTTCCGTCCGGGTTCAGCATGATCTCGACGACGTTCGGGTCTTCGAGATGCTTCATCATGAGCGGCCCGCAGTTGAACTTCAGACTGTCAAGCAAACGATCATCGCTCATCAGCGCACCAGAAATCCCCAGACATTGACAAGGGCCGATACGGCGATAATGCCGGTGCAAAGGTACAGCGCAATCCCAAGGCCGGAGAGCCGCGCGGAAACCGCTGTCGAAGACTCGTGCAGCGCCGCGCTCACGTGCTGGAGCTCCTGCACGGCCACCCCGGACAGCTTTTCGCTGACGCCGGCCGACTCCTTTTTCACAGCTTCGGCAAGATCGTTCACCATGCCGTTCATGACTTCGGCGAGTTTTTTCCTGTGGCTTTCCTGAAGCCGTTTTTCCTCATTCAGCGCCGCCTGCATGATTGTCACCATGAGCAGTTCCGGCGCATCCGACGGGAGCGACATCTTGTGCTCCCGCTCAATCAGCTGGCGCACAGCCTCTACGGAGAGTTCGCCCGCGTCCCGGACGACCCCGCTTTTGCCGTCCGCTGTCACCACATCCTCGTTCATGCGTGCCCCCTTCCCCAGCGCAACTCATCAAGACTATCTTCAAGTAACACTTCAACATCATGCCGGAAGTCCTGATTGCCGAGCATCAGGATTCCGATTCGCATGAGCTTCTTGCCGATCAAGTCCACCCAGGCGTCGTCGCCGTTCAGCTTCAGCTCGAACGTGACGCCGGTCGATCCGGCCTGCCCAGACAGTTTCAGAATGCACTCCTGCACTTCCCGTGCTTCCATACGACTTACAGGACCCTGCTTTCCTCAATGCGTTCCCGCACCGCGTTCCAGTACGTCCGCAAACGGCTTTTTGTGCCGACATTCCCCGCAGCAATGGCTTCCGCAAGCGTCTGGTGATTGAGAAACACGCGCTCCAGATCCACGCCCCCGGTACGCGCGTCAATGACAGGCAGTTCAATGACGGAGACGATGGACGGGGTTTTCTCGCTGAGAAACTCGCCGAAGGTGCGCCCTTCGGGTTTAGGCGGTTTCCCGAAATAGGGATTGACCCAGACGACGACGCCCTGATTCGGGAACGATTCCGTCAGCTCGTGCAGCCCCTTGATGGTGTCATTGAATGCCTGTCCGCCGGTAATGACGGTATGCAGCAGAACGTGATGTCCGTTCCAGTCGTCGCCCCCTTCCTGGAGAGTGCTCAGCATGTCGCCATTTTTGATGTAATTCCCCAGCTCAACAAAGCTGGACGCCCCGTTGTCCACAATGACGTGCTCGCACTGGCTATACGCAAGTCCTTCCATCAGCCCGTCAAATTTGCGGGGATCAATAGCCCCGCTTTCATCGAGCACGTCAATCCGCGTGACGGCAAAACTTTTGTATCCCGCGAGTGTTGCATTGATGGGATCGGTGTCAAATGCCTCGACGCTTTTTCCGAGCGCGGTCGCGGCCTGGTAAAGCAGCGCCGCAATCATGCTTTTCCCGACGCCGCCCTTGCCCTGCAAGATAAAATGAATAGTCGCCACTTTTTTCCCCTAAGGTATCAGGCCAGAGGCCGTTTCAGTCTCAGCGTAAAATAAATGCAACCCAACGTGACTGCGGACATGATAAGACGGCACAGGGCTGCAAATATTGTCTTATCGCCAAACAACTCGACAACATTCAATGAGCACGAGTCGTCGTATTACTTTCAGAAAAAACTCCATCCAGCCCATATGCGCTACATTCCTTTCAACTCTTTCAGCCAGTCTGGTTCTCCGTGCCTTCCGAACGCAGGTTTATCGTCATTGTCTCCTGCGATGATGCACTTCCTCTGTTGCACGGCCTGTCCCTGCGCTGGAGTCGCCGACGCCGACTCCGTTCGCTGCGCGGGAAGCGCGGGAGCGGGGGCCGGGGGCTGAGGCAAAGCGTCCCCCTTTCGCGAACGGCGACGCATGACACAGGGACGCATGCCGCTCGCATATTGTCGGAAGGTGTCATAGCCCATGGAAATCTTGCCTTTTCCCTTCAGCATGTCATAGGCAAGCCGAAATGTGCCGCCGGACGCTAGGATTTCCTCGACTTCCGGCCTGACAGCGAAAAATTCCCGTCTGGCAAGCCCCGGACGTAGTCTTGTCATGTCGTCACCATCTGAACTGTTGCGTCAACGTGGTTATCGATAGTCATTGCAGTTCTTATTTTTTTATGTCGATAGCCACCAAAAATATCGTGTAAACAATCGAAAAAAGATCACTGCAAAGAGACCGCATACCGGCAACATCAACCATAACAGACCTCGCGTACAACAATCCCTCGGCTTTTCGTCCGGCTTGAAACACCACCAGAACATGGATGCAGCGGCAAGATTTCCGGCTGACACAAATAAAAACAATGTTTTTCTTGTTATTCCGATTGACATGAAGGCGTCATACAGCACAGCCAGCATCATGATTTCCGTGGCCGCAAGCATGCCGACCTCCGCCCACCAGAGAAGCCAGTCCGGCCTGTTCTTGCAGAAGAGGAGGAAACGCCGGCCATCGTCCAGCCGCGCCCTGAGCTTCCGCATGGCCAGACGCCGCGCATTTCGCTTTCTGTAGGGCGCTTGCCACTCCCGCGGCTTTGGGGGCGCATATGCCATCAGGATACGCCGTTTCGGTCTGACGTGACGCATCAGATGCACGCCCCACACTTGTTGGGGGGCGTAGTCCCGGCAATTCCATACAACCTTCGCAGCTCAATATATAAAGGTGGAATATCTTCACCATTATCAAGCATTTCTTTAAATTCAAGTTGCAGACGACGCCTGCAATACATTCTATGCCATGATGCAATCTCTCCTTCAGCTTGCAACCTGCAATAAAGATGCTCGCACCAGTATTTATGCTCATGATTCAATGTATAGAAAGGAAAATGAGTATTTTTAGCCGCATATGCTGCAACGCTGGCCTCAAATTCCGCTACATCACGAGCTAAATGATTTTCTCGCTCAGGTATGCGACGATAATTTTTGCCTGATATTGCCTCCCGCTCCATCGCATCTTCGACAACCAAACGTGCCAGAAGCATACGGTAGAAGGGCAAGCCATCTTTTTTCCAATTACACCAGCGTTTATCTGTATGCAGCAATTTTACGGGATAGTGCCTGTTAACCCATCTCAGGATATTTAGGCTTACTGGTGTAGGCCGTATTATTTCTGCGGCGACACGCGCCTCAAATTCTGCGGCGTCACAAAAGTCTTCTTCCATCCGAGTCCCCACAGAGATCAGGCGAAAACCCCTTCAAGCCATGCGTCGAACGAGGGAGGCGGCATTGCCCCGGTCATGCTTTCCCGTGCCCGGTCAAGCAGCTTTTCCGGCGAAAAGCCCAGCGCCCTGGCGCGACAGAGCGCGGCGCAAATCTTGCCTCTGACCTCGGACGGCCAAAGCCTGCTGAATGCGTCGAAAACTTTTCCCGCCTCGTCGGCCTTTGCCCGCTCTTCCGGGGTTCGCTTCGCCGGGGGAAGTTCCTTCGCGGGCGGCGCGAGAGGTACGGCCTGCGTGCCGGAGGAGGTATCGACGCCGCAGGCCGCCCCATACCCGTCCTGCCGGAACGGTTCGTCGTTCCAGCGTTCGCCCTGGAGCCAGCCGGTCAGGTTCGGGACATAACCGCGCATCCAGCGGCTGTCTTCACGCCGGAAACGCTCGACAACGCCTAAAAGCGCGTCGATGTCCGGCAGGCGTCCCGCCCGCGCGAGAGAGCGGAAAGTTCGTTCAGCGGAAAGCCGCCCCTGCTTGATCGGCCATGCCTGGAACAGCCGGTCAAAGGCCGCCGGAAGGAAGGCGGGACTGGTCGTACCGACCGCGCCGTCCGCGCTCCTCTTCGTTCCCGCCTTCCTGGAGTAAGTCATCGACCGTTGAGTCAACGACCGACCTTCCGGCGTTTCAGCCCTTTTGGGGCGTGAAAGAAAATCCCCCCTCCCGGAGAGTTTCGGAGGACAGACGCCGCCCGTCGCACACGCTCTTGTCTGTGCGGGAGCGGATACGCGACGCGAAGGAGAAACATCGCCCGTGCTGGTCGTCGGAAGGGGGGAAAGGGGGGTAATATCTCTCTTTTCTTCTTTCTTATCTTCCTTAAAGGAAGGACCGGCAGATTTTGCCGCTCCGACCGGTACATTCTTCCGGTCTTCGGGTAAAAAAAGAGAGTCGGTTTCGTAGCCCAGCCGCTCAAGCAGCGACATGAGCCGGGGAGATCTGAGAAGGCGATAGACGCTGCGTCCGTTGTTGGATGTCCAGTCGCGACGCACGTCGATATACTCGTAGTGGCGCAGGATGCCGAGGTAGGTCCGAGCCGTCCGCTCGCAGCCCTTGCACACGAGCGCGAGCGTCTCCATCGGAACCGAGCATTCGCCGGTATGGAGAGAGGAGCTGAAGAGGAAGGCGTAGAGATGGCTCGCTCCAAGCCCCACCTCCCGATCAAGGTCAATGAAACGGGGATAGAACTTGTCCGCCACTCTCAAGAAATTCTGAGGCACCAAAGTCTTCATCTCAGCCCCCATGAAAAAGGCAAAGAAAAAGCCCCCGAACGCTTGACGCCGGTCTCAAAGAAGACTATGGTAAAACCTGTCAACGGCTCACCACAGTGGGCATTGCCTCGAAAGCGCTTGCAACACTTTCGGGGCTTTTTTCTTTCGCTCTTTTCTGTACTTTTCTGGTTTTTGCTACCCGTTTTTTATCCCGGAAATTGCTCAAATAGCAAACAACATACCATATCGCCTATACGACGATTCCGGCCTCACGACACTCCCGAATCAGAGGCCCGTGCATCTTTTTCGGCACAAGATTCTTGAAGTATAACGCGGTCCTGAGAAGAGCTCGCTCGCAACCGCCGGGGCCTTCTTCCTCCAGCGCATCGAAATAATAGCGCTTGATCTTGGGATCACGGGTTTTCATGAAGGAATCAAGGCGTAACTGACCGCCATCATTGCTCTTTTTCATCAAAAATCTCCTTTTTGCTGCCCATCTCTGTAAAAAACGCCCTTCCGGTTAGCTATAGGGTGTTGCAAAACCAAAAAAAGGGAGCTGGCCCCCAAAACCAACTCCCTTTAATCATTAACTTTCTACTTTTTTGCCTTGGAATCCGCAAGGAAAAGGTTCCCTTCCCCCCTCAGTAATCAACCAAATCTCCCTTCTCCGCCCTACCCCGCAGCCGTCAAACACAGCATGACGGTTTGCAGGGGAGCCGCGGGCAGCGGTGGCGGCGGCGGAATAACCGGGCCGCCTTCGGGCCAGATGCACTGCGCGGTCATGGCAACCATAGCCGCGCCCACGCCGCACTTGCAGATGGTGCCGAGAAAACGGCCCACCAGCGTGCCGAAGGCCGCGTTAAAGGCTTCCTGCCGGGAACGCCCCTTGAGCAGCTCCATCAGCAGACAGCCCAGCCATGCGCCGCCCAGCGCGCCGATAAGCGCGCCGAGTCCGAAGAAGAGGGGCGCAAGCACAATGGCGCCGATGATACCGCCGATCATGCCTGCCAGCGTCCCCGCCGAACTGGAACCATGCCGCTTTGCCTTGAGGAGCTGCACGCCGGTTTCCATGACCTCCCCGGCCACGGCAAGGGCGCACATGCCGATCCAGTACCACAGGCCCATGCTGTTTTCCTGCGGTACGCCAAAGTACCAGAGGACGGCCAGCACAAGAATAAGCCAGTTGGCGGGCAGTCCCACCACATTGAGCAGCACGGAGCAGCCCAGAACAATAATAAACACCACGGCAAAGCCGGTGCCCAGCAGGGCCAGCAACGCTTCCATAAACGCCTACTTGGTTGCGCGCCGATCCTGCACGCGCACGGCCTTGCCGCCCTCGTTGCAGGGCAGACTGCTGCTCTGGACAAGCTCGACTCTGGGCGTCACCAGAATTTCGTCGCGCAGACGGCGGGCAATGGTATTCTGCAGATTGTGCAGAATACGCATGTCTTCCACAAAATATTCGTCGCGCACTTCCACCTGCACGCGCATGACATCGCCGAGACCGTCGTTTTCCAGCAGGATCAGATAGTTCTGCCCCACTTCGGGGAAGCCCATGATCACCTTTTCAATCTGCATGGGATAGACGTTCACGCCCTTGATGATGAACATGTCGTCGGCGCGGCCAAGGATGCGATCCATGCGGCGGTGCTGCCGGCCGCAGGCGCATTCGCCGGGCAAAAAGCGCGTCAGGTCGCGGGTGCGGTAGCGCAGAATGGGCATGCCCTCACGGCACAGATTGGTCATGACAAGCTCGCCCACTTCGCCGTCGGGCACGGGCTCGCCGGTGGCGGGATCAATGATCTCGGCGAGGAAGGTATCTTCCCAGATATGCAGACCGTGCTGCTCGGGGCACTCGAAGGCCACGCCGGGGCCGTTCATTTCGGAAAGGCCGTAGGAGTTGAAAGCCTTCATGGCAAAAATGTCTTCAATACGCTTACGGAAGGCTTCGGTATAGGGCTCCGCGCCCACCACGGCGATACGCAGGGAGAGATCCGCCGGATTTTCGCCCATTTCGCGCAGCTGCTCGGCCAGAATGAGCGCATAGGACGGGAGAATGTGGGCCACCGTCGTGCGAAAATCCTTGACCAGCTTGATCTGGCGGCGGGAGTTTCCGGGCCCTGCGGGAATGGTCATGCAGCCCAGACGCTCCGCGCCGAAGTGAATGCCCAGACCGCCGGTAAAGAGCCCGTAGCCGGACATGTTCTGAAAAACGTCGTCGGGGCGCACGCCGACCATGTACAGACAGCGCGCCATGAGATCGGCCCAGGTATTGATGTCGTTCTGCGTATGGCAGATGGCCACGGGCGTTCCGGTCGTGCCGCTGGAACAGTGCATGCGCACAATGTCGCGCTGCGGCACGCACAGAAGCCCCGTAGGGTACTGGGAGCGCAGATCGTCCTTGGTGGTAAAGGGAATCTTGCGCACGTCGTCCAGAGTGCGGAGGCTGTCGGGAGTTACGCCCGCAGCATCGAGCCGTTCTCGGTAAAAAGCGCATTTGCGGCTGTGTTCCACGAGGGAGCGCAGGCGCGTAAGCTGGGCGGCGGCAATATGATCGCGGCTCCAGGTTTCTGCGGCGTCGTAATAGTCGATGGTCATTGTCTCCCTCATTCCTTATTTGCTGTTGTGTTGCGCGAGCCCCCAGAGCAGGCCGAAACAGCCGCCCATCATCATGTCGCCGAAGGGATCAAGAAAACGTCCCTGACCGCGCAGCAATTCGCGCCGCGGTCCCATGATATAGGTTGCGTCATAGCCGCCGGCCTCCTCGCAATAGGGGCCGAAGGCCGTGCCGTGCCCGCCGGTGGCCTGTACTTCCTCGCAGGGCAGCCAGGACTTGCGGAACTGTTCCAGATCGCGCAGCGTTTCTTCCTGCGTGCGCATGCCGGTATGATGCTCGTAAATACCGCGGATTCTGCCCTGATACACAAGCGCCGCCACCGTATGGCTGTTCCCGACATTGATCAGGGTGATGCCGTCGCGGTAGCTGCGATCCCGCACCTCCTGCACGCTCAGGGCCCCGAGCAGGGCGCTTGTGCCGGTGTCGCTCACGGGGCCGCCCGTCTTTTCGCGCAGGGCCTGAAGGCGCGTCAGCGGGCCCGGGATATCGCCGTCGTAAATCCAGTGCGCGGGATCGTTGTCCGCTCCCAGCAGGGCCGTCCAGGCCTGCATGCGGCCGTGCCGGTTGCCGTCGGGATGCACGCCGTGATCCTGCGCCGCGGCCACGACCATATGCGGCTGCGGCAGACAGGCATGACGCAGCAGGGAACTCCAGAACTCCGGAGAATAATCGGTCAGAAAGAGCGGCACATAGCCTTCGGGGCACTGCTCGCGCAGCTGCACGCCCATGCCTTCGACCACCTCCACGGCATCATGCAGCCCGCGGGATGCGGCCGTGGTGGAGGCCACGGACAGCCCCGCTGCCAGATGTTCGCGCACAGCCTGAGTGCAGCCGCCGCCGATATTGCCGCCGTAGAGCCAGACGTTGCACTTGAGCAGGGTCAGCTCCCGGATGCGCTGGGCGGCAAGCCGGGCCGGAGAAGGCAGGACAAAACGCGGCCAGTTGTGAAGCTCCAGACCGGGCCGGGCCAGCAGAGCATCCTGCGTGCCGCTGCCGATATCCAGACAGAGGACAGGGCCGTTCCTTTTCAGGAAATGTCTGACAAGTTCATTCATAAGCAATCCCCCAGGGTCAGCAAAAGATGTATCCGCAAGGCGCGGCTTTCGCAAGCCTTGCCCCTTTCCGGCCCTGCGGTCTTCTTTAAGGCGTTTCACCTTTGAAAAAGGTAATACGCGAGGCGGCGGCACAATGCCGTCCGGCCAGACGCGAGCGAAAAACCGCGTTTCAAGCTGAAAATGCTCTGGAGAAAAAACTTGCCAGTCGGCGCGGCTTCGCGTATAGAGCATCTCTCCGCCGAGGTGGTGGAACTGGTAGACACGCTATCTTGAGGGGGTAGTGGCAATAGCTGTGCGGGTTCGAGTCCCGCCCTCGGCACCAGTTCTGAAAGACAAAGGTCGTGGCATCATGCCGCGACCTTTTTTGTTGTGTCCGATATTCCCCCGCTCAGGACACGACAACCCCGGCAGAATCAGGCAAATCTCGGAGAGAAACGCATCTGGAACGGCGGCTGTCCTCCCGCTATACTGGCGGCGTCGGCAACGGGCAGCGGCCCGTTGCCTTCCCTTCCGCAACAAAGAGATACCGAACATGAGCGACAAGAAAGACAGAATTTCCCGGCGCGGCCTGCTCAAAGCCACCGGCGCGGGGCTGGCCGGAGCGGCTGCCGTCTACGGTCTGAACAAACTGGGCTGGCTTCCGGGCGCGGAAACCCCTCTGCCGCCTCCTCCCACGGATAAAATGACCTGCCGCACCCATCCCCGGAGCGGCGACGCCGTCTCCCTGCTGGGCTTCGGCTGCATGCGCCTGCCTGTTCTGCCGGAAGCGACCTCGCCCCGCGGGCCGGAGATTGACGAGGCCGCGACCTTCGCCCTTGTGGACTATGCGCTGGATCACGGGGTCAACTACTTCGACACGGCCTGGGGCTACCACGGAGGCGTCTCGGAAACCGTCATCGGCAAGGCGCTGAAACGGCATCCGCGGGATCGCTTTTATCTGGCAACCAAGATGCCGACCTATCTTGATCCCGATCTCAACATGGCAAAGGACATCTTTGCCCGGCAGCTGCAGAAATGTCAGGTGGACTACTTTGACTATTACCTGCTGCACACGCTCACCAGCAAGCAGGAGTATCAGCGGGTCTACGAGGAACGGGGCGTTCTCGACTTTCTTCTGGAACAGCGGGAGCAGGGCCGCATCCGTCATCTGGGCTGGTCGTTCCACGGGGACATGGAAACGCTGGACTATGCTCTGTCACGCAATGTCCGCTGGGACTTTGCGCTGGTGCAGCTGAACTATCACGATCTGCTGCATCAGCTTGTTCCATCCGTGGCGCAGCGGCGACGGGTCAAGGAACCGGCCCCGGCCCGCTGGATGTTTGAAAGGATGCAGGAGAGCGGTCTGCCGCTGATGGTCATGGAGCCTCTGCTGGGCGGACGCCTCGCCCGCCTCAATAAAAAGGCGCTGACCATCCTTCAGGAAGAAGACCCGCGGGCCAGCGCGGCCTCGTGGGCCTTCCGCTATGCGGGGAGTCTGCCCAATGTCCTGACGGTGTTAAGCGGCATGACGTATCTGGAGCATTTGCAGGACAATGTGCGGACCTTCGCCCCGCTGAAGCCCTGCACCGAAAAGGATATTCTCGTGCTGGAAAAGGCCGTTGCCGCCTTTGCTTCCGGGGAAAATATCCCCTGCACAACCTGCGGCTACTGCATGCCGTGCCCTTACGGCGTCGATATTCCCACCGTCTTTCTGAATCACAATCACTGTCTGGACGACGAACAGGTCCCCCGGGAAGAACGCGATCCCGAGTATGACAGCGCCAGACGGGCCTATCTGGTCAATCTTGCCCGGCGCGTGCCGCAATCGCAGGATGCCGCCCATTGCACCGGCTGCGGCAAATGCGTGAAGCTCTGCCCGCAGTTCATCGACATTCCCGGCGAAATGGCACGGCTCGGCAAATTTGCCGAGGATTTGAGACTGCGGGGATGACGGAGCATCGGGAACCCTTTTCCGACAAAAATACTATGGAACGAAAACTGCGAATCTTGCTTGAACTGCTGTGCCTGCTGGGCTTCGGCCTGCTGTTTCTGGATATTCACGGCCTCTGGTCGGAGCATCTGGCATGGCTTGGAAAAATCCAGCTCGTACCGGCGGCGCTGTCGGGCGGCATCATCACGCTCATCGCAATTGCGGGCCTGACGCTGCTTCTGGGACGGGTGTACTGCTCCGTCATCTGCCCTCTGGGCATCCTGCAGGACATCATCCGGCATTTTCGCCGCAACGCGCGTTCAACCTACAGACCGAACAAAAAATATCTCCGCCTTGCGGCGCTGCTCATCTTTGCCGCCGGTCTGGGACTGGGCTTTTCCGCGCTGGCCGGAATCCTCGATCCCTACAGCGCGTTCGGACGCATTGCCGCGACTCTGTTCCAGCCCCTGGCCGTTCTCGTCAATAACGGTCTTTCACTGGCGGAACAGGCGCTGGGAGGCGCGGCCATAGCTCCCGTTCCTCTGATTCAGAAAGGCGTGGCCGCGCTGCTGGGCGCTGCCGTCACCTTTCTTGTCATTGCCTTTCTTGCATGGAAGGGCGGGCGCATCTGGTGCAACACCCTGTGTCCGGTGGGCGCGCTGCTGGGCTGTCTGAGTCAGGTCGCCCTGTTCCGCCCGCGTCTGCGCCACAATCGCTGCACAGGCTGCGGGCGCTGCGCCGCGCACTGCAAGGCCGCCTGCATCGACACGAAGACCGGACACATCGACGCTTCGCGCTGCGTGGCCTGTTTCAACTGTCTGTCCGTCTGCCGTCATGACGCGCTGACCCTGCGGCCTCTGCCAAAGACAGCCGACGCTTCCGTCCGGCAGGCTCCCGGACAACGGAAAACCGCCGCTGTCGCCTCCGGTCGCCGCGCCCTGCTCGGCTGTCTGGCGGGCATGACGACGGCCCTCCTCTCCGGGGAAGCCGCCGCGGCATCAGGGCACGGCAAGGAAATCCCCCGACAGGAGCCGACGCCCCGGCAGCGGCCCGAACGCGCCGTTCCCGTCCTGCCTGCGGGAGCTGTCAGCGAGGATCATTTCCGCAGCCATTGCACCGGCTGTCAGCTCTGCGTTGCCGCCTGCCCCAATCATGTGCTGCGCGCCGAAGACAGCGGTCTGACGATGCTGCAGCCGATCATGACGTTCGAGAACGGCTTTTGCCGGACCAACTGCACCGCTTGTTCTGAGGTCTGCCCTGCGGGGGCCATCCGCCCCGTGACCGTACAGGAAAAAACCGCCATCCAGACAGGCAGAGCCGTCATCGACAGAACGCTCTGTATCGTCAACAAGGATAAGGTAACCTGCACGGCCTGCAAACGAAGCTGTCCCACGGGAGCCATCAGCCTTGCGGGGCCGAACGAACACAAGGAACCTGCCGTGGATACGGAACGCTGCACAGGCTGCGGCGCCTGCGAATATATCTGCCCTGCCCGCCCCCTTGCGGCCATTCGCGTGGAAGGCAACCGGATACATCGGCGCATTTAGGGCAGGAATGTTTTTTCAGTGTGTTGGGGGGAAGGGGAACCCCTCATCTCTGCTGTCGATGCCCGTAGCTTCCTGCGTCGCAACGGGCACGGCCTGCGGCCGCCATCCGGTCGCTGCCGGCGCGAGAGGGCCCAGCCTTTCCGAAGGAAAGGCGTTCTCGTAAACCTTCCCCCCAAGCCCCCCACCCCTTCCCCAGCGCGCTTTTTAGAGCGTTTCGCCTTTGAAAAAGGTGAAATGCGAGGCTGCGGCATAGCGCCGCCCGGCCCAAAGTGAGCGGAAAAACCGCGTTTTTTCTGCGAAACGACAGGCCGTATGGTTTGAAGTGCGAAGCATTTCAAACTAAAAATGCTCTAAGAGGGGAGACAGGAGTCTGCGGCAAGCCTTTTTAGGAGCGGGCGAAATATTGCGTCCCCGGTATCCTCACCCGTCAATGGCATAAAAAATAAAATATCATAGCATATTACAAAAACATTCAACCGTACCAGGCAGACCACAATGCGCGGGTTTTGGGGAGGATGGGGGAGCTTGAGGGGGAAGGAACCCCTTTTTGCCGCGAGCAGCGACCCAACGGGCGGCCGCAGGCCGTGCCCGTTAGGCGACGCAGGAGCCTTACGGGCATCGACAGCAGAGCAAAGGGGTTCCTTCCCCCTCAAACAAAAGCAACTTCCGCCCCCTAACTGATAACGGGAATGACCGGCGCGCCTTCCAGACCGCGCAGCGGGCAGGCATCCAGCACGGCGGGGGGCAGTTCGCGCAGGCCCCGTTCCAGTGCGGCCAGCATGGCGATCTTTCTTTCCGACAGCACGCCGTACACCGGCACGGCATTGGAGGGGTGCAGCCCGAAGAAAATGGTATCGCCCGCATCCAGCCCCTGCAAAAAGTCTCTTTCCTCTTCCAGCAGCTCCCGCAGGGTAGGCTCCACAAAGCGCCCCTGTTCCAAATCTTCGTCCAGTTCGCACCCGGCGTCGATATGCAGGGAGGCCACAAAGACCAGCCCCGGCCGGGTACGGTTGACCAGTTCGCTGCTGGCGCGGGCGTGCTCGCGGCTCAGACGCCGCCCTCCCGCGCCCAGAATGATATTGAGGCTGAAATCCATCCCGGCGGCGGACAGACGGGACAGCTCCCGTTCCGCCTCGACGGCCGTGAAGCCCTTGTTCAGATCGGCAAGCACCGCATCAAGGCCGGACTCCACGCCGATATTCAGCCCAGTAATCCCCAGTGCGCGCAGCTCCCGCAGCTCGGCGTCTGTCTTGTGCCGGATGTTGCCGATGGCGGCATACATGCCGATGCTTGCCACTTCCGGCAGATGGGCACGGATTTGCAGAGCTGTTTCCTTCAGTCGTTCCGCCGGCAGCACAAAGGGATCGCCGTTCACCAGAAAGACACGCTCCACATGCCGGTACAGACGCCGGGCCTCGCGCAAATCCTGCTCTATCTGTTCGGGACTCTCCACGGCAAAGGGGATCTCCCGATACATGGTGCAGAAGCGGCACTTGTTGTGGCTGCATCCTGCCGTCACCTGCAACAGCAGTGACTTGCTTTCAAAGGGCGGTCTGTAGGTGGTGCCGGTATATTTCATACGAAAAACCTCACGGAAAAAAGCGTCTTCTCCTGCCGCGCGCATTGCGGAAGCGGCACATAAAGACGGTTGCAAAATCTGCGGCACCGTAAATGATTCGATGTCGAATTTCAAGGCTGCCCCCGCGCCCTCTCCGGCGACCTCTGTTCCCTGCATGGCGCGTCCCGCGCCCCGGCCGCGCGGATTGACCGCATCCGGCAGAACGGAATAGAGTTTTCAGACAGACTGGAGCTTTTTTCAGTTTGCAGCGCTCTGACATGCGGATTCCCTACAGCCGACAAAGGAGAAAAGCATGAAAAATTTCCTCCGTTCCGGCAGCCGGTGGTTCCGACGGGCGGGTCTGGCCCTGTCGGCGCTCCCAATGCTTCTTCTGCCCGCCGGAGAAAGTCCCGCCGCCGATACCGACGCCGTGTCGTCACCCCGGAGGGGCTTCATCATGGACATGACGCCGTTTTTTGACGAGCGAAGCGGCCGTATCCGGGCCATCGCCCCGGAATGTCGCGCCGTGAGCGGCATCATTGAAGATCAGGCCTTTGTCTGGAGCCGGGATTTCGGCATGATTCGTATCCCGGTTCCGACGCCGGATTACGGCCAGAGCGATTTTCTGAGCGACGACGGCCGCGTCATGGCAGGTTTTCTCTCCCGTAACGACAGAGACTATCCCGCCGGCTACGGTCAGACATGGGCCAAGACCGGTTTTATCTGGTATTACAAGGCGAAAAGACATTTCATGTCCCGGCACGGGCTTATTGACGTGTACTGGCGCGGCCTGTCGGCCGACGGTCGCGTCGCCTTCGGTCAGGGAAGCGAACCCGTCCCCGGCGCGCCCCGGCCTGACGCTTCCGGGGAGGAGCTGGAACGCTTCGCCAAAACGCCGCAGGGCAAAAAAGCCATGGAAAGGGGCTATGTGCACAACAGGCCGCTCTGGTTCGTCCGGGAAGGAACACGCTACAGAGAGGTTCCCCGATTCAAGAACGAGAGTACGCTTCCTCAGCGAATTCTGAGCCGCGACGGGGAAAAAATCATATATTTCTCGTGGGGCAAAAGTTTCGTCTACAATCTCAAAACCGGTAAAAAGCGGCAGCTGACCTTCGGCGGCGCCGTCGCGGGCGGCGAGCCCGGAAAAGAACGCAACCTCGTCCGGGCGGGCGATCCGGACAGCCCCCTGTTCCGCTGGGGGAGATCCCGCTTCTGGTTGGCCAACACCCTCCTTACGGACGCGAAAATATTCGCTTTGCAAAAGAAAAAGGAGCTGGACCTCGAAAGCCCGATGCTCCTTGACTGGTACGTCAAGGAAATAGACGACTGCACGCCGAGCTTCGACGCGCGCTACAACCTGTGTCATATCCGGTTGCAGGAATACCGGCCGGACATAAGCCGTAACAGGCCGGTGCTGCCGGGCGGCTTCTGGCTGCTGGCCCGGCTGGACGACAAAGGCGGCGTCACCCTCATTACCGACGATGACGAGTTTGCGGGACCGCTGGACGGGGCGGAGGACATCAGCGACAACGGCAGGATCGCCCTTTACAGTCAGGCGCGCGAAATGCGCGTCTGGAATGAGGACATCCCGACTCCCGCCGGGTACAGGTATAGCAACGCGTGGACGCTCCGGGACTATCTGGCCTCATTCGGGCTTGAACTTCCTCCGAATCGAAGAATCTGGGACGCTGTTATGAGCCCGGACGGACGCTGCTTTTTCGGCATGCTCTCTGCCAAAGACGGAGAAAAGCAGTTTCCTTATGAGAAGTTTCTCGCCTGCACGGGCGAGGGTATCGAGCCGCCGTTCTGGACCCTGAGAGAAGAAAAGACCATACGCCCCTAGGCTCAGGACTCATTATGTCTTTTTGAGGGGGAAGGAGCCCCTTTGCTCTGCTGTCGATGTCCGTAAGGCTCCTGCGTCGCCTAACGGACACGGCCTTCGGCCGCCCGTTGGGTCGCTGCTTGCGGCAAAAAGGGGCTCCTTCCCCCTCAAACTCCCCCATCCTCCCCAAAACCCGCACACTGTGTCTCATAAGTAAAGATGGATATTTTTTGTAACATATAATGATATTTTATTTTTTAAGGTAAAACGCGGAGCTGCGGCACAGCGCCGCCCGGCCCGAAGTGAGCGGAAAAACCGTGTTTTTTCCACGAAACGACAGGCCGTATGGTTTGAAACGTACAGCATTTCAAACTGAAAATGCTCCAGGTCCCGCCTCCCGAAGCGCCCGCGCGGAGACGAAAAAGACGCGGCCGAAACGGAAAAAACGCTGAAAAAAGACTTGCCAAGCGGCGCGGCTTCGCGTACAAGGCTTTTTGTCGCCGAGGTGGTGGAACTGGTAGACACGCTATCTTGAGGGGGTAGTGGCAATAGCTGTGCGGGTTCGAGTCCCGCCCTCGGCACCAGTTCTGAAAGACGATGGCTTCAGTCAAAAGACTGAAGCCTTTTTTATTTGTTTCGCACAGCGCCGCCCTCCCCGGCATTCTGCGCATATGACCGGCGCACCTTCCCGCCCGCACGGATTGACCGCATCCGTCAATCCGGAATAGAGTTTTCAGACAGGCTGGAGCTTTTTCAGTTTGAAGCGATCCGCCTTTCAAACCATACGGCCTGTCGTTTCGGGCCGGGCGGTGCTGTGCCGCCGCCCCGCGTTTTACCTTTTTCAAAGGCGAAACGTTCTGACATGCGGATTCCCCCACAGCCGACAAAGGAGAAAGCATGAAGGATTTCCTCCGTTCCGGCAGCCGGTGGTTCCGACGGGCGGGTCTGGCCCTGTCGGCGCTCCCGATGCTTCTTCTGCCCGCCGGAGAAAGCCCCGCCGCCGATACCGACGCCGTATCCTCGCCCCCGAGGGGCTTTCTCATGGACATGACGCCGCTTTTTGACGAGCAAACCGGCCGTATCCGGGCCATTGCCCCGGAATGTCGCGCCATTACCGGCATCATCAAAAGTCAGCCCTTTATCTGGAGCCGGGATTTCGGCATGATTCACATCCCGGTCTCGGCGCCGGATTACGGCATGGGCGTTTTTCTGAGCGACGACGGGCGCACCATGACGGGCTTTCTTTCCCGCAACGACAAAACCTATCCCGTCGGCTATGGTCAGACGTGGGCCCAGGCAGGCTTTATCTGGTATTACAAGGGAAAACGACATTTCATGTCCCGGCACGGGCTTATTGACGTGGACTGGCGCGGCCTGTCGGCCGACGGCCGTGTTGCCTTCGGAGAGGGAAAGGAACCCGTCCCCGGCGCGCCCCGGCCTGACGCTTCCGGGGAGGAGCTGGAACGCTTCGCCAGAACGCCGCAGGGCAAAAAGGCCATGGAAAGGGGCTATGTGCACAACAGGCCGCTCTGGTTCGTCCGGGAAGGAACACGCTACAGAGAGCTTCCCCGATTCTTGAACGAGCGATCGCTTCCCCAGCGAATTCTGAGCCGCGACGGGAAAAAAATCATATATTTCCTGGAGGCCAACAGCTTCGTTCGCGATCTCAGAACAGGCAGAGACCGGCAGCTGACCTTCGGCGGCGTCGTTGCGGGCGGTGTGCCCGGGAAAGGACGCAATATTCTCCGGGCGGGCGATCCGGACAATCCCCTGTTCCGCTGGGGAAGACACAGACTTTTTCGGGACGGCCGCCTCTATACGGATGCGGAAATAGCCGCTTTGCAAAAGGATAAGGACTTGTCCCCCAGAAGTCCGATGCTCCTTGACTGGTACGTCAATGAAATAGCTGAATGCGTGCCGAGCTTCGACGCGCGCTACAATCTGTGCTATATCCGGCTGGAGCTGCACCGGCCAGGAGGCCCGGAGTACGCCATCAGGGTGCTGGCCCGGCTGGACGACAAGGGCGGGGCTCTCCCCATTGACGACGACGAAGCCGGATCGCTGTTTCTGGGAGACATCAGCGACAACGGCAGGATTGTGCTTTACCGGCGAAACCTTGAAATGCGCGTCTGGAACGAGGATATCCAGCCTCCCCGTCCGTTCAGCGGTTCGTGGAAGCTCCGGGACTATCTGGCCACGTTCGGGCTGAACCTTCCCGGGGATCGGGAAATCCAGGACGCCATCATGAGCCCGGACGGACGCTGCTTTTTCGGTACGCTCTCTGCCAAAGATGGCGAAAAGAGATTCCCCTATCAGGAATTTCTCGCCTGCACGGGCGAGGGCATCGAGCCGCCGTTCTGGACGCTGGAAAAGATACCGCGTCCGTAGAGCCTTTCAACGTTGAAAGAGGTGAAACGCGAGGCGTCCAGCGCCGCCCGGCCCAAAGTGAGCGGAAAAGCCACGCTTTTTCCGCGAAACGGCAGGCCGTATGGTTTGAAATGCGAAGCATTGCAAACTGAAAATGCTCCAGGTCCCGTCTCCCGAAGCGCCCGCGCGGGGACGAAAAAGACGCGGCCGGAACGGAAAAAGCTCTGAAAAAGGACTTGCCAAGCGGCGCAGCTTCGCGTACAAGGCTTTTTGTCGCCGAGGTGGTGGAACTGGTAGACACGCTATCTTGAGGGGGTAGTGGCAATAGCTGTGCGGGTTCGAGTCCCGCCCTCGGCACCAGTTCTGCAAGACAAGGGTTGTGGCATTTGCCGCAACCCTTTTTCTTTTATTCCCAGACTGGCAGCCCGTCCTGCCTCCCGGTTCCCGGCTTTTGCGGACCTGCCTCGTCCCCCTTGCCATCCGAGGCGCTCCTCCGCTCAACCGCACAGAATCTGCACTCCCCGCAACCTGCCGTTCCGGTGAACATGCATCCAAAGCCTGTTGCTCCGATACATTTTTTGCAACTGTGCGCCGGATCACAGCCTGCCCATGCCATATGGATAATACTGAAAAATATAACGCTATGGAGGTTCCTATGAAGTGGTTTGTTCACATCTGCCTGGCACTGGCACTGCTGACTGTGGGTGCAAACGCCGCCCATGCGGAAACCTATCAGCTTTCCACCCATATTCTTGACATTACCCGGGGCAAACCGGCTCCGGGCGTGGACATTGTCCTTTTCAAGATGGATCAGGGCAAGGATACATGGAGCAAAGTGGCCGATGGCCGAACCGATAAAAATGGCCGCGTAGCGAACTTTCTGCCCGGAAAGAACAATGCGGGAATCTACAAGCTGCGCTTCGAAATTGCTCCTTACTTCAAGGCCCACAATGAGCCTTCACTTTATCCCTTTATGGAAATCGTCTTCGCCATCGAGGGCACAGGCCATTATCACATCCCCCTTACGATGACGGCCAACGGCTACTCCACCTATCGCGGCAACTAGAGCGTTTCACCTTTTTCAAAGCTAAAACGCTCCGGCCTTGACATCTCATGTCCCAGAATCTAACATTTTATGTTTGATTTTACACAACCAGCTGTCCCGCCACGAAAAACAGTCGCAGGCTGCACCCCTTCCGCTGTCAGGCGGGAAAGACCGACTTGCCGGACTTTCCCGTACGCGCTATACACAGGCATCTCCAGAGCCCGGCACTCACTCCCGGAGCCACGGCTTCATGATAAAACATCCGCTCCCGGAGCGATTCCCGGCAACCATGCGCGTAAGGGCGAGAAGAGCAAGAAATGCGCATTGCGACAGCGAAACGACGCACTGTTCCGAGTCCTGGAGACGGCGCGATTTTTGAAACAGACGTTTCAAAAGCATCATGTTCACCTGTTTAACCCCTGCTGGAAGCTCTATGAACATAACGCCGGTGACCCGTGCGACGCTGCCCCCGCTGGAAAGCTATCTGGAAAAGATCAGAGAAATCTTTTCCTGCCGCTATCTGACCAATAACGGCAAGAATGTCCGGGAACTGGAACAGTCGCTGACAGAATTTCTGGAGGTTCCGCAGCTGGCGCTCTGTACCAACGGAACGCTGGCCCTGCAGCTGGCCATCCGTATGCTCGGGCTCAACGGCAAGCCCGTCATCACCACGCCCTTTTCCTATGTGGCCACCGTGTCCGCCCTGCTCTGGGAAGGCTGCGAACCAATCTTTGCCGATATTGATCCCCGCACGCTCTGCATTTCTCCCGAAGCCGTGGAGGCCTGCCTTGCCGAGCGCCCCGACGCCGCGGGCGTTCTGCCGGTGCATGTCTACGGCAATGCCTGCGACGTGACCGCTCTGGAGGACATCTGCCGCCGTCACGGCGTCGCCCTGCTGTATGACGCGGCCCACGCCTTCGGCTGCCGCATGCAGGGGCGCGGGCTGCTCGCCTGGGGCGATGCCGCGGCCGGAAGTTTTCATGCCACCAAGCTTTTCCATACCGTAGAAGGCGGCTGCGTGGCCTGCCACACGGAAGAAGCCGGAAAGCGCCTTGCGCTGCTGCGGGCTTTCGGCCATATCGGCGACGACTTCATCACCCTGGGCATCAACGCCAAGATGTCCGAAGTCCATGCCGCCATGGGCCTGTGCATGCTGCCGCTGCTGCCGGAGCTGATCCGCCGCCGCACCGAACTCTGCGCCGCCTATGACTCACTGCTGGACATGCCGCGCACCGGTCTTGCCAAACCTGTGCTGGCCGCCGGTCTGGAGTGGAATTACGCCTACTATCCCGTCATCTTCCCCGATCATGACGTGATGATGCGCTGTCTCGCCGCTCTCGGCAAGGAGCAGATCCACCCCCGCCGCTACTTCTATCCCAGCCTGAACACTCTGCCCTATGTCCGCCATGTCCCCTGCCCTGTCAGTGAGGACATTGTGCAGCGTATCGCCTGCCTGCCGCTCTGGCCGGACATGGGCATGGACACGCTGGAACGGGTGGCCGCCATTCTGACAGCAACCCTCGGCAGAGCCTGACATTGGGGGCGACGCAGCCCCGATAGATCTTTTCCAGCTTGAAACGCTTCGCCTTCCAAAACATACGGCCTGTCGTTTCGCGGAAAAAAGCTGTTTTTCTGCTCAATTCGGGCCGGACGGCGCTGTGCCGAGGCCTCGCGCTTTACCTTTTCAAAGGTAAAACGCTCTAAGCCTTTCACGACGTTTCGCCGTCATCCTTTATCCTTTCCTTGTCGAAATCCCGCCTGCCTCGCTTCCGGGCGTCCTCTTCGCTGACTTCGTCCTGCCAGCCGTTCCGGGTATCGGGGATGCAGTCAAAACGCGCCGCATAGGGTTTGATATCCAGCAGCGGCGTCCCGTCCAGAATATCCACCCCGCTGATGCGCAGTATATTACCTTCACGTCCCAGCAGGCGGACAATGCTCATGCCCAGCGGATTGGGACGGCAGGACGCGCGCGTGGCAAAAAGACCGCGCTCCACATCCTGAAGAAAGGGTTTGACCAGCAGCGACGCCGCCGGCGCCTGATGCAGATAATATAAAAGGTAAATGTGAGAGTACCCCTCGATATCCTGCAAACCGGCGGCATACTCGGGAAAGACTTCCACCGTTCCTTCACAGTCGGCGGCATAGCAGGGCTGTATGGGCGTTTTTGCGGCTTCCCTGTGCCGGGAATGCACAATGCCTATGGGTCTGAAGACAACTTCCGAAGCTCTCATCCACCTTCCTCCCCGTACACAGCCGACGGCTCCCGCCGAAAACCCTTTCCGGCATTCCGCCGCAAGGGTTTTCGCTGGAAAATGCCGCCGGACTGGTATACGTTTCTTCCACCCCTCCAGTAAGGGGGCTTTTTTCTTGCACACGTGCGGATAGAGCGTTTCAACTTTGAAAAAGGTGAAACGCGGAGGCGGCGGTACGGCGCCGCCCGGCCCAAAGAGAGTGGAAAAACCGCGTTTTTTCCGCGAAACGACAGGCCGTATGGTTTGAAATGCAAAGCATTTCAAACTGAAAATGCTCTAGTTCCAGTATGCCCGATTCCTCCGAAGATAGCGACCCGAAACTTGCGGCCGGTCTTGCCGCTCTCGCCCGCGCCTGCGAAGAGGCGCGCTTTGACGTGCGGCAGCTCCGCGAAGCGCCGTATCTGCGTCTGTCCGCTGTTTTTCATCAGCGCAGCGAAGGCTATGCGCTGCTCAGAAAGGCAACGCTCTGGGCCGCGGAAACCCATGAATATCTTTACGTCTATACGCCTCCCGATCTTGACCTTCCCCTCTGGCGCACCATCCGGAACGACGTTCTGACCCGCGGGCTCGCCTGTGTGCGGCCGCATGACGAACACATGCTGTCCTGCATCAGCGCCGTGATTCTCTGCCGCAGCTGGCATGCGGATGCCGCAACCGCCCTGCGCAGAGAATGCTTCTCCAAAAGTTTTCTCTGGGGCCTGCGCGGCTGGACGCGCCTGCGGACGCTGGCAATCCGCCTGCCCGCCTCCGAAGGCTGCCCGGCTGCCCGCATTTGCAATACCTCCGCCGAAAAGACGCTGCTCCCGCTCATCGGGAACGCGCTTTCCTCCCTGTTCACCCTGCAGGAGACTGACTCATGAACTCGCTTTATCTGCTTCTCGGCGGCCTTGCCGCGCTGGCGCTGGGCTATTTTGTCTATGGCGCATGGCTGGAAAAGGTCTGGGGCCTTGATCCCCGCCGTCCCACCCCGGCGCATGAATTCCGGGACGGCATCGACTATCTGCCATCCCGCGCTCCTGTGGTGCTGGGGCATCACTTTTCCTCCATTGCCGGAGCCGGTCCCATCAACGGCCCCATTCAGGCGGCAATTTTCGGCTGGCTGCCCTGCTTCCTCTGGATTGTGATTGGCGGCATCTTCTTCGGCGGCGTCCATGACTTCGGCGCGCTCTTTGCCTCGCTCCGCAACAAGGGGCGCTCCATCGGTGAAGTCATCGCGGGCAGCATCGGGCAGCGCGCAAAGCGTCTGTTCATCATTTTTTCCTTCCTGACGCTGGTGCTTGTGGTCGGGGCCTTTGCCTCCATTGTGGCCGGGACCTTCAACGGCTTTACCCGGGATGCCGCGGGCGTCCTCGTTCATAACGACATCAACGGTTCGACCGCGACCATTTCCCTGCTCTTCATGCTGCTGGCCGTCATTTTCGGTCTGCTGGTCTATCGCCTGGAAATGCCGCTGGGACGGGCAACCCTGATCGGCATTGCCGGTATTGTGGCCAGCATCGCGCTCGGCCTGCGCTTTCCCGTGCATATCGGCTATGACGGCTGGATGCTGCTGCTCGGCGTCTATATTTTCCTTGCCTCGGTGGCTCCGGTCTGGATTCTGCTCCAGCCGCGCGACTATCTGAGTTCCTTCCTGCTCTATGCCATGATGCTGGCGGCCGTCGTGGGCATTGTCGCCGCCCGGCCCGTCATCGATCTGCCCGCCTTCACAAGTTTCGAAGTCAACGGGCAGTATCTCTTTCCGGCCCTCTTCGTCACCATCGCCTGCGGGGCCATTTCCGGCTTTCACTCGCTGGTGGCCTCCGGCACCACATCCAAGCAGCTGAACAGCGAACGCGATGCACGTCTTGTCGGCTTCGGTTCCATGCTCATCGAAAGCGCGCTGGGCATCGCCGCTCTGATTGCCGTGGGCTACATCTTTACCCGCAACGGCAATGCCTTCACCTCCCAGACGCCCACGCAGGTGCTGGCCGACGGCCTTTCGCAGATGCTGGCCTGCGTCGGTCTGGACAGCGCCGAGGCGCGCCGCACCACCTACGGGCTCGTCATTCTTGCCGTCTCCACCTTCTGTCTGACCTCGCTGGATACGGCAACCCGGCTGGGACGCTACATGTTTCAGGAACTCTGGCTCGCGCCGGGAGAAAATGCCGCCGATGTGCGCGGCTGGCGCGCCGTGCTGGTCAATAAATACGTGGCCACCGTCGTCACCGTCATTCTGGGCATGAGCCTCGGCTTTGGCGGCTATGCCAAAATCTGGCCCCTGTTCGGCGCGGCCAATCAGCTTCTGGCAGCTCTGGCGCTGCTGGCCGTGGCCTGCTGGCTGCAAAACCTCGCTCACCGCAACGCCATGTTCCTTGTGCCCATGTATTTCATGCTGGCCGTCACTCTGACCTCGCTGGTCCTGACCGTCAAAGCCCAGGGCAGCGCCCTGCTGGCCGGTACCGGCGGCCTCGTCGCCGCCATGCAGGTTGCCATAGCCCTGCTCCTGCTGGCGCTCTCGCTGGTGCTGGTCGTGGAAGGCCGCCGGGCCCTGCGACGCCGCGCCTGATACGTTTTGTCTTGAGGGGGAAGGAACCCCTTTTGCTCGCGGCAAAAAGGGGTTCCTTCCCCCTCAAACTCCCCCATCCTCCCCAAAACCCGCATATAATATACTGACAGGTCAAGATGGTATCTCCATAACAATGAACTGTAAGTTTGTAGTAGCCACATGAAAAACAAGAAAAATCCCCCTTTTGCCATCGGCAGAAGGGGGATTTTCAGGTGCTTTTCCTGGAACATTTTCAGTCTGAAATGCTTTGTATTTCAAACCATACAGCCTGTCGTTTCGCGGAAAAACGCGGTTTTTTCACTCACTTTGGGCCGGGCGGCGCTGTGCTGCCGCCTCGCGTTTTACCCTTTTTCAAAGTTGAAACGCTCTATTCCCGGGGGACGGCTGCCTCAGGGAAAACGACTGTTTTCCTGTTGCCGTTTATCCTCCCAATAAAAGCGCGTTGGGGGAAGGATGGGGG
>DXFI01000123.1 GCA_019114565.1 Candidatus Desulfovibrio intestinigallinarum
CCCGCCAGGCAACGCAGGAGCCTTACGGACATCGACAGCAGAGATGAGGGTTTTCCCTTCCCCCCAAGCCCCCCATCCCTTCCCCAGCGCGCTTTTATCGGGGGAAGAGTCAGGAATACGAGGCGACCCCGCCACAAAAGACAAGTGGCGTGTGTACATCCTATTTATTCTATCTATTGAAATTATTTGTAAAATTTGTGTTAGCAGGCCCTAGAGCATCTTGGGGTTGAAACGCTGTGCGTTTCAAACCTTACGGCCTGTCGTTTCGCGGAAAAAACGCGGTTTTTCCGCTCACTTTGGGCCGGGCGGCGCTGTGCTGCCGCCTTCGCGTTTCACCTTTTTCAAAGTTGAAACGCTCTAGGTGGGAGAGGGCAGGATGGAGACGCCGTTGCGGATGACGTAGCAGTTGCGTCCCTTGTTTTTGGCCTCGTAGAGAGCCCGGTCGGCAAGTTCGTAGTAGCACTGGTAGCGGCATTCTCCCTGCGTTTCCACAATGACGCCGATGCTGCACTCGATGTGCAGCCCGGCCGTATCGGTTGCGGCAAGCTTTTGCTGGAAGATCTCCAGGCGGCGTTCCAGTTCCGCCATGCCCGGATAGTGCGGCAGGAAGAAGGCAAACTCGTCTCCGCCGAGCCGTCCCACTGAAGCTGGCTGAGGGAAGCAGTCCCGCAGGGTTGAGCCCAGCTTCTGAAGGATGGCATCGCCGACCAGATGTCCGCGGGTATCGTTGATTTCCTTGAAGTGATCCATGTCCACCAGTCCGAAGACGCAGGGGGGCACGGGATAGGTGCGCGGACAGAGATCGGGCCTCCCGGGCATGCCCGTCTTGCCGGGGCAGCGTCCGTGATCGATGCAGTAGGAGCCGCAGGCCAGTTCCACGGCGGCCTGAAAGCCGCTGCGGTTCAGAGTGCCGGTCAGCGCGTCGTACAGGGCCTTGTGCTGCAGGGCGAGGCGTTCCTTTGTTTCCGTGTCGATATCGGTGATGCTGCCCACGATACAGGCGCCGCCCCTGTCGTTCACAAGGTTGCAGGCCTGGATCCGGCACCAGAGGGGGGTCGCGTCTCCGCGCAGCAGCCGGACTTCGATATCCGCCTTTTCCGTTCCCTGCTTCAGCGTATGGAACATCTCCCGCAGCTTTTGCCTGTCCTCTTCATGCGCTCGTTCACAGAGAGCTTCCTGCGGCGTGCTTATGGTCGCTGGCGGCGGGCAGTCAAAGACTGCGTGCCAGAGCGTGGAGTAGGCGGCGCGGTTCTGGTCGATGCCGTATTCAAACAGAACGGCATTGGCAAGATTGGCCATGATCCGCGTGCGCTGCTCTTTGTAGGCCAGCGCGGATATGGTGCGGCGATTGAGCAGAAGGCCGTAGAAAATGAGCGCGCCCACGGAAATGCCGAGAGCGCCGAAAAGCAGCGCCGCCCGGGCTTTTGTTTCCTGAAGGGACTGCGCGGTGTCAAAAAGGGCGCCGTCTCCGGCAAGCAGAGCGGCCACGCAGCGAGCTTCGGCGTCGCCCTGCGCGGCATTGCTCCCGGAGGCCGGGGCGGCGGAGGTTGCCTGCTTCCTCTGGCCGGACTGCTCCATGTGGGCGTCGAGCATCTGCAGCAGGCAGTCAGGCTTGATACGCACGAAGAGCCGGCCGTCGCCGGCGGTTTTAGTGCTGCGGGAGGACGGGGCCTGACCGCAGGCGCGGGCTGCGGTTTCCTCTGTTATCAGGATATCACCCACGTCGTCGGCCCATTCATGAAGATTCCGGCAGATCTGACGCATGCTTTCAGCCCGGCTTTCCTCGAAGATCGCGAGGTTCCTTGTCCGCTGGCTGACATAGAAGGCATACAGCAGATAGCAGAAAACGAGCCATGCCAGCGGCAGAAGGCAGATGGCGCGGGATTTCAGGAGGGATCGCGCTGACATGTCTTTTCGCCGGAACCGGGATAGGCCGTGACGTAATGAGAATACTCCTCCAGCGGCATGGGCTTGGCAATGAAATAGCCCTGCCCGAGATCGCAGCCGATGTTGCGCAGATACTCCAGCTGATGCTCTGTTTCGATGCCTTCGCACAGCATGGTCAGCTGCAGACGCTTGCCCATGCCGACCACGGATTCGATGATGACGCGCGTGGCGTCGGTATCCCGGGTGGCGTTGTCGAGGAAGGTCTTGTCCATCTTGATGACGTCCACGTCAAAGGACTGGAGTACCGACAGCGAGGCATAGCCCTTGCCGAAGTCGTCCAAAGCAAGAAAGATACCGTAGCGGCGCAGAGCGGCGAGGCTTTCCTTAAACTGGGCTTCATCCTGCAACGACATGCTTTCGGTGATTTCCACTTCGATAAGCTGCGGCGGAATGTTGAACTCCTTGAGGATGCCGGTAAAGAGGTCAACGTAGTTGCTGGAAAAGAACAGCGCCTTGGACTGGTTGATGCTGATGCGGGTAATGGGTTCCCCGGCGTCGATGCGGCGTCGCAGCCAGCGGCACACGGTGCGCAGGACAAAGAGGTCCAGTTCCTTGATGAAGCCGTTCTTTTCAAAGAGCGGAATAAATTCGTCCGGGAAAATGGGGCCGGACTGGGGCGGAATCCAGCGGATCAGGGCTTCCGCCCCGTACAGCGAATTGTCGGACAGGCAGACCTGCGGCTGGACATAGACGGCAAATTCGCCGTCGCGCAGGGCCTGCACCATGCGGTTTTCCAGTTCGTTGTCGCGCAGCAGACGCGCCTCCATGGCGGCGTCGTACAGGGCATAGCGGGAAAGATAGTCCTCCCCGGCCAGGCTGCTTTCGGCGGTTTCGGCCAGCAGGAGGCAGTTGGCCATCTGTCCGTCGTAATGGCGGATGGCGTAGGCCCCGCAGGAGAAGACAACCGCGCGATCCAGCGCGCGCCGCAGCTTGACCGCGCTGGCAAAGAAACCTTCGATACGGCTGCGGAAATCCAGATCGTCGTTGCACTGCCACAGCAGCAGGAACTTGCCCGCCGCGGCATGACCCACCAGTTCCCCCGGACCCTGGCTGTGACGCAGCAGTTCCTCATGACAGAGCTTGATCAGCATGTCGCCGACCGCATGACTGCGGGTGCGGTTGATCAGCTTGAGCCGCCGCAGATTGACCAGCACCAGATAATAGGTTTTCCGGGCGTTCTTGAGGCAGGTATTGGCGTCCAGAAGGAACTTGGCGCGATTGTCGCCGCCGGTCAGCGGATCGCGGTAGGCGGCCTCCGCAAGTGCCATCATGTAGCGACGGTTCACCTTGATGACGCGCAGAGTCAGCAGAATGAGCGCTATGGCAATCAGCAGGATGAAGGCCGGAGCATATTCTCTGATCAGGCGGAGGAGCAGCTCGGGAATGGACGGGTCCGTGCGGCTCATCTGCATGGCGTCTATTTCGGACGCCGTCAGCGTGGAAATGGCCTTGTCCAGTACGGAGAGGGCAAGGGGAGAAATTTTTTCGGAAAGCCCCAGCGCCATGGAATAGCGCCCGCGGGAGACAAAGGGCATGGTCTGGAGCTCGTCGGTATAGACGGCCATGCCGGGATAACGCGGAATATAGGCGTCAATGACCCGGCGGCGATGCGCGTCCTCGCATTCGGCGGCAGTGGAAAAGTAGAGTATCTGATCCGCCGGATAGGCCGCCAGATAGGCCGCTCCTACGGCGAGCATTTCCCGCGTTGCACCGACGCGGATGCCGCTGCCGGGCACGGCCTTGTCGAGCCCGGCAAGCATGACGGGCGGATCGTGGTAGGGTTTGGTGGCGACCAGATTGTTCTGGGCCAGAAACTGGGGGCCGGTATAGACGTCGGAGATGACGTCGGCATCGCCCCGGGCCACCAGAGCGAGCGCTTCCTCATAGGAGGACGCCGGCACATAATCAAAGGTGATGCCGCTGCGGCGCGACAGGGCGCCGAGAAGTTCCGCAAGAAAATTGGAACCGCCCTGATCCGGCTGCATCATGATCTGCCGGCGGCTGTAGGCCACGCGGAGGTGGGGCTTTGAGGCAACCCAGTCGTGTTCTTCCCGCGTGAGGCTGAAGGCGACGTTCTTGCCGCGCAGATAGGCGTCGGAAAGGTTGGCGTACAGGCGCGGCGAGGCGATTTGCAGCTGGCGCATGGCCTCGTCAAGCTGATTGAGCAGCGTCGTGTCATCCTTGCGCGTGACGAAGAAAAAGGGCTCAAGCGTGATGAGGGCAATGATTTTCATGCCTTCGCCGAAGAGGGAGCCGTCGGCATAGGCGTCGAGTTCCTTCCTGTGAAGGGCCTCGATGATTTCCTTCTTGGAGGTATATTCCAGCTTGTTGAAGGATATGTCATGCTGCTGCGCAAAGCGATCCAGCATGATGCCGCCATAGGAGCCCTTGACGATACCCACACGCATCCCGTTGAACTTTTCGAGATCCATGTAATAGAAGGGGGCTTCTTCCAGAGCGTGAAGCGTCACCGTTTCATAGCCGGCGGGCAGGCGGCTGTAGTCGTAGTATTGCGTGCGGGACGGGAGATAGGAAACGCCGCAGGAGATGTCTATGCTGCCGTCCGCAAGCAGGCGGGGAATGTCCTTGAAATTGACATGCACCCACTCGTAGCGCCAGCCGGTATACTGGGAAAGGGCCTGCAGCAGAGCGGCGGCATAGCCCGTCATGACATTATTTTTCTGCTCGAAAATGCCGGATATGTCGAACCAGCCCACGCGCACGAGCCGGCCCTCAAGTTTATGCAGGGCCAGCTGCTGGGGGGAAAAGGTGCTTTCCAGAGGCGTGGTCGCCAGCGTGCTTTTGGGAGGCAGCGGGGGCGCGTCGCTGGGATCGGCGGCAACGGGGGCTGCGCAAAGCAGCAGGAGAACAAGAACAAAAGCGGTTTTCAGCATCAGTTGCTCCAGAGATGGCCGGGTCTTCATTGGTGACAAGGCCACCTGTACTATAGAAACTTGCCTCCCCCTTAGCAAGGCCCGGCGGAGGGGCGCTTGCCTTTCCCCGGACATGGGCGCACAATCCGGCAGCCTGTACCGGCCCGATATGTCATCAGAACAAGGAGCGAAACGATGCCCCACAGCGGCCATGTGACCGTGACAAAAATTTATGAATTTGCCTATGCCCACCGCCTGCCATCCTATCAGGGAAAGTGTGCGCAACTGCACGGGCATACCGGCAGGCTGGAAGTGGAGGTCTGCGGCGGCGAGGCGGGGGGAACACCCTACCCCGGCATTGTGGTGGATTTTCATGATCTGAAAAGGATTATGGCCGCCATCGTCGCGGAGCTGGATCATGCCTTTCTCAACGATGTGCTCAATGACCCGCGCTATGCCGGCTGGGCGGAAAAGCATCTTCCCGCCGTCCGGGACGAGGAGGGGCGCAACGTCTACGCGCCGACCTCGGAAAATATGGTGCGCTGGGTGGCGCACAGGCTGCATGCGGCCTATCCGGGGCTGCAGGTCGTCCGCATCCGCTGGTGGGAATCCTCTACGTCCTATGCCGAATGGAAGGCCTGCTGATGTGCGCTCCGACGACGGACAGTCCGGCGCTGCGGGTGACGTCTCTTTTCCTCAGCATTGACGGCGAGGTCAATGCCCGCGGGCAGGGGACGCCCTCGTTCTTCATTCGTCTGGCGGGCTGCAACCTGCGCTGCTGGCAGCGGTTCGGCGGCTGTGACACTGTCTATTCCTTCGGGCCGGGAACGCGCATGAGCGTGGAAGAGCTGCTTGCCCGGGTGGACGCTGCGGGCTGCCCCAAGGTGACGCTGACCGGCGGGGAACCTCTGCTGCAAAAGGGCGCCGCGCTGGCGGCCCTGCTGCGGGGGCTGCGCGAGCGCGGCGTATTTGTGTCCATGGAAACCAACGGCAGCATTGCCCCGGACTTTGAAGGGCGGGAATGCGTGGGCAGTCTTGTCTACGACTACAAGTGTCCTTCCACCGGCTGCACGGCGGCCATGCAGCCCTTTGCCGCGCTCTTCCGGAGTCTCGGCTCCTCGGACTACATGAAGTTCGTTCTGCGTGACTCTGCGGATTATGCCTTTGCGCGGGAGCGTGTGCTGGAGGCGCGCGATCTGCGCGACGGTCGCCCCCGTCCCGTGCTGGCCTTTTCGCCCATGCTGCCGACGGCGGCGGACGGGCTGCCGCCTGATGCCCTGGTGGCACGCCTGCTGGCGGATCGCTTTTTCGAGGTGCAGGTCAACATTCAGATGCACAAGTACGTCTGGCCGGATGCGAAAACGGAAGTGTAGCGCCTTCCGGCGACGCGGGCCTGTTCCGCGGAGCGGGCGCTACTTCTCTCTTCCCTGCGCGTCGGCAACTTCCAGAGGGCGGCAGATTTCCTGCGCCAGCCGGTCGGCCACGGATGTTTCCACAAGCGGGCTGCGTTCGACATGCGGCAGGATGACGCCCAGGCGGAGGCGGCTGTCGGCCAGCGCGTTGCGCCGTGTGATGCTGCGCATGGCGTTGGAGCGCGCGCGGTTGGGAGTGGGCACGGTACGTTCCACAAGCAGGGCGTCGGCCACGATGACGACGCTGTCCCTGCCCTGGAGCCGCACGGGGCTGTCAAATCCGGCGCTGATGGCGGCGCGGGCCGTTTCGGCGTTGCATTCGCCCGAGGCCACAATATTGACGTGCAGAATATGCCCGGCCTTGCTGGGGCTTTCGATGACTTCAAAGCCCGCGCCGGTCAGGCGGCGGACAATGGCGTCGCGGAGGACGGGGGCCGGTTTGTGGGCGTCGCGTGCGTCCACATAGACGGTTCTGGCAACGCCGGGGCCTCCCTGGGCCTCCAGCGAGCCGGCCTGAACAACCTGCATGGTCGGCGGCGTATGCGTGCGTATGCAGGCGCTGCAGAGGACGCCCAGCAAAAGCACGGCCCAGCCGAGAGGTGCACGAAATGGTTTTGTCATGGAAAACTCCTTGGCACGGACTGCCTGTCCCTCCCGCCGTCGGGCAGGGGACGCGTCCGGTGAAGGGGGGACGTTAGAGTTCTTTCAGGTTGAAACGCGTGCATTTCAGCCCATACGGCCTGTCGTTTTGCGGAAGAAGCGCGGTTTTCCGCTCTCTGTTGGCCGGGCGGCGCAGTGCCGCCGCCCTTCTGGGGGGAAGGAAACCCCCTTATCTCTGCTGTCGATGCCCGTAGCTTCCTTCGTCGCAACGGGCACGGCCTGCGGCCGCCTTCGGTCGCGGCTGGCGCGCAAGGGGGTTTCCTTCCCCCCAGGCCCCCCATCCTTCCCCCAACGCGCTTTTTCAAAGGGAGTACAGGCCATGCGGCAAGTACCTTTACAGGGGGTTGTGTAGCCTTTAATTTTCTATTTTTTTGAAATAAATAGAAAAATAGTGTTAACAAGCCCTGGAGTTTCGCCTTTTTTAAAGGTGAAACGTTTTATTCGTGACGGGGGGAGCGGAAGGCCCGGACGACAGCCTGCGCCAGAGCGTCTTCCAGCGCCGGCAGGGCGTCTTCCTTCCGTTTTGCGGGCTGAGCCTGCACGACAATTTCCGTGGATGTTGCGGGCTTTCCGCCCGAGGTTATTTCCACGTCGGTCTTCATTGCCCAGATATTGTTTGAGCCGCCGGTTTCGCTTGCGGCGACGCCCAGCCCCAGCGCCGCGCCGCCCACGGCGCCCCAGAGCGCGCCGCTGCGTCCGCCGGCAAGACTGCCTACGGTGGCGCCGAGCATGGTGCCCACGGCGCCCCGGCTGAAGGCGGCTCCCGGCTCGGCAATGCGGCGGGAAGTGCCGGACACGAAGATATCCCGGATATGCAGGCGCACGACGGCGTCGGCGTCCCGCGGGCTGTCCGCGATACGCAGGCTGCATTCGCTCTGGAGATAGGCCGAGACAAGCGAGGCCATGTCCGAGGCCGGAGGATCCTGTCCGGTGACGGCAACGTGCACGCTGCTCCCTTCGGGCAGGCTGACGGAGGGCAGCCGGGGGAGCGAGGCGTCAGACTGCTGTGTTCCGGCGCACCCCGCCGGCAGGAAGAGAACAAGGCAGAGGGCCAGCAGGCGTAACAGCCCGGAGAGTCTGGAAACATGAACGGGCATTGCGGCTTTTCCTTGAACGGTCGAGAACTGGATACACGCTTTGACCATAAGACAGGCAGGGCGTGCTGTCCAGCGGTTCCCCTGCCGCCCCAGTCTTGACGCTGGCTTTTTTTGCCGTATGCTTCCGCCAATGGCGAATCGCGCGGCGCAGGGCGTTCCGGACGTTCGCCGCCATTTTCCGCGCATTTCTGAAACACGCTCCCTGTGCGGGGTATCCGCCGCGCGCGAAGGCTGTTGCGAACACGCCTTTCCGGCAGCGCCGGGTCTTCGGAAATGCCAACGAGGTCAACATGGGCAAACAGCTGATTATCGTCGAATCTCCGGCCAAGGTAAAAACCATCAAGAAGTTCCTTGGGCCGCAATATATGGTGCAGGCCAGCGTGGGGCATGTGCGCGACCTGCCCTCCCATTCTCTGGGGGTGGACGAGGCCAACGGCTTTGCGCCGCAGTATGAGGTCATCGACAATAAGAAGAGCGTCGTCAGCGATCTCCGGGCGGCCGCGGCCAAGGCCGACACCGTGTATCTTGCGCCGGACCCGGACCGCGAGGGCGAGGCCATTGCCTGGCATGTGGCGGAACTTATCCGCGACAAGGCCAGGGATATCAAGCGTATTCAGTTCAACGAAATTACCGCGCGCGCCGTCAAGGATGCGCTGGATCACCCCCGGGAACTGAATGAAAATCTTTTTGACGCGCAGCAGGCCAGACGCGTGCTGGATCGTCTGGTCGGCTACAAGATAAGCCCGCTGCTCTGGAAGACCGTCAAGCGCGGCATTTCCGCCGGGCGCGTGCAGTCCGTGGCTCTGCGGCTCATTGTGGAACGGGAAAAGGAACGCGAAGTTTTTGTTCCCGAGGAATACTGGCCGTTCCGGGCGCGTCTGTCGGCTGCGGTGCCGCCGTCCTTCAGGGCCGAGCTCGCCCGTGTGGACGGCAAGAAGGCGGTCATCGGCAATGCCGAAGCCGCGGCGGCGCTGGAAGCCTCCATCGCGGGCAGGCCCTTTGTGGTGGAAAGCGTGGAGGAAAAGGAGCGCGAGCGCGCGCCGCAGCCTCCCTTTATTACCTCGACACTGCAGCAGGCCGCCAACCAGCGTCTTTCGTACACGGCCAAGCGCACCATGAACATTGCGCAGCGCCTGTATGAAGGCGTGGATATCGACGGCACCACCACGGCGCTGATTACCTACATGCGTACGGACTCCACCCGTATTGCCGACGAGGCGCGCAAGGCGGCGCACGATTTTATTGAAGCGACGTACGGCACGGACTATCTGCCCGCGCGCAAGCGCGTCTACAAGACCAAGGCCAACGCCCAGGACGCCCACGAAGCCATCCGGCCCGTTGACGTGAATGTGACGCCGGACATGGTCAAGGCGCAGCTGCCTCCGGATCAGTATAATCTCTACCGTCTTATATGGTCGCGCTTTGTGGCCTCGCAGATGGCGGGGGCGCGTTTTCACGATACGTCCGTGAGCATTGCCTGCGGCCCGACGCAGTGGAAGGCCAAAGGGGAGAGGCTGCTGTTCCCCGGATTTCTGACCGTGCTGCCGCGCGGTAAGGATGAAGAGGGGGCGGATCTGCCGCCCATGAACGTGGGGCAGGAACTGCGTCTTGACGCGCTGGAAAAGGAACAGAAGTTCACCCAGCCGCCGGCCCGCTACAGCGAAGCAAGCCTGGTCCGGGAGCTGGAAGAGCGCGGCATCGGACGCCCGTCCACCTATGCCAGCATTATTTCCACGCTTCAGGATCGCGAGTATGTAAGCCTCGTGGAGCGGCGTTTTGTTCCCACGGATCTGGGACGCGTTGTCTGCGGGCAGCTGGTGGAGCATTTCGGCCGCCTGATGGACGTGGGCTTTACGGCTCAGATGGAAGCCTCGCTGGACAAGGTGGCCGAAGGGGAGGAGCGCTGGGGCGAGCTGATGCAGCGTTTTGCCGATGATTTCAACCCCACGCTGGATGCCGCGGCCAAAAACATGCGCAGCGTCAAGGGCGGGCTGGAAACAGGGCTGACCTGCCCCGACTGCGGCAAGCCGCTGATGATCAAGTTCGGCAAGGCCGGTCAGTTCCTGGCATGCAGCGGCTACCCGGAATGCCGTCATACCAGCAATTTTACACGTGATGCGGAAGGGAATATCGTGCCTGCCGCACCGGAAAAGCGCGAGCTGGAAGTGGTGGGCACCTGTCCGCGCTGCGGCAAGGATCTGGTCATCAAGAAGTCGCGCACCGGAAGCCGTTTCATCGCCTGCACGGGCTACCCCGAGTGCAACTATGCCGCGCCGCTGTCTACGGGCGTGCACTGCCCGCGCTGCGCCGAGGGCATGCTGGTGGAAAAGAGCAGCAAGCGCGGCAAGCTCTTCTTTTCCTGCGATCAGTATCCCAAATGTGATTTTGCCCTGTGGGACAGACCGATACCGGAAGCCTGCCCGCGTTGCGGTTCGCCTTATCTGGTGGAAAAGAAAAGCCGCGACGGGGGAACGCGCATCCTCTGTCCGGTCAAGGGCTGTGGTTTTGTGAAGGGAGATGATGATGCGTAAGGATGTGAATATCCGGGATTCGTTCGGAGAACCTCAGCTGGAGGGCCGCATAGCCGCTCTGCTGCAGCAGGGCGTGATGCCCGTGCTGCTGACGGTGCTGCAGAAGGAGGGCTCCGCGCCCCGGGGCGCGGGTACCCGTGCCCTGCTGACGGAAGCGGGGCTGGAAGGTTCCGTGGGCGGCGGCGCCGTGGAGGCGGCCGCGCTGGAAGCGGCGCGGGAGTGTCTGCTGGACGGCCTGACCCGTTTTGTGCGCTGCCCGGCTTCCGAAGGCGTCGCCGGCGAGGAAGAGGCCGGACATATGGACGTGCTGTGTGAGGTGCTGCATCCCATGCAGTCGGGCATGTTCGCTGTGGCGGCGCAGGTGCTGGAGGGCGATATTCCGGGCGCATGGCTCATTGACATGAGCGATGAAAACGCGCCCCGCCGCATGCTTTGCCTTGCCTCCATGCCGGAAGGCTATGCTTCGGCGCAGGAGGCCGGGGGTGAAAACGGTTCTCCCCTGTCGCTGGAAGAGATTCAGTCCGTCGGCATGCCTCTGCCCGAAAACGTCTATGTGGATGAAGCCGCCTGCACGGCCTATCTTGAGCAGGCGCGGCGGCCCTGCCTGTTTGGCGGGGAATCGCCCCTGTATGTGGAACCCCTGCGCCCCCGTCCCGTGCTGCTGCTGTGCGGCGGCGGGCATGTGGCGCTGGAGACGGCCGCGCTGGCGCACGATCTGGGCTTTGTGGTGGATGTGGCGGACTGCCGCGAGGACTATGTTTCGGACGCGCGCTTTCCGCAGGCGCGCAACCGCTTCTTTGTGCCGGACTTCGAGCACCTTGTGGAGCGTTGCGGCGTGGGGCGCCGGCATTATGTCGTTATCCTCACGCACAGCCATGCGCATGATCTTGCCGCCCTGGCGCAGGCGCTGCACAGTCATGCCTTCTACATCGGCATGCTGGGCGGCAAGGCCAAGCGCAACGCCCTTTTTGCCGCGCTGCGCGAACAGGGCGTTCCGGATGCGGAGCTGGCCTGCATCCGCTGCCCGGTGGGCCTGCCCATCGGCGCGGAAAGCCCCAGGGAACTTGCCGTGTCCATCGTTGCGGAGCTGCTGGCCGCCAGAGCGGGCGTGCTGCAGCGGTTGCGTATCGAGGAGGAGCGTCCCTAGGCTCAGGACTCATTACGTTTGTCTTGAGGGGGAAGGAACCCCTTTGCTCTGCTGTCGATGCCCGTAGGGCTCCTGCGTCGCCTGACGGGCACAGCCTTCGGCCGCCCGTTGGGTCGCTGCTCGCGGCAAAAAGGGCCCCAGCCTTTCCGCAGCGAAGCGAAGAAAGGCGTTCCCGTAGTTCCCCCTCAAACTCCCCCATCCTCCCCAAAACCCGCGCGGAGTCTGCCGGGTAAAGATGGATATTTTTTGTAACATGTAATGATATTTTATTTTTTTATATCATTACATGGATGAAATATCCCGGGATGTCAACATCTGATAATGAGTCCTGACTCTGGGGCAGGGTGGCTGTCCAGAGCTGTCTCTGCCCGTACGAGGCTTTCCCGGGATCGACCTCGCAGTATAAAACGGCTTCTGGCTGACGACACGCGCATGCCGTCCTGACCCGGACTGGAATCGTTTCCGGGACCCGTTCCCCGCGGAAGATGTTCCCTGTCGGAAGAGAATCTGAAACTCTCCTCGGACAGCGGGGCGGATGCCTGCCCCCGGGCGGTTCTTCCAACAGCGGGCCGCTGCCCGCGCAAGGAGTTTTCTATGCAGTTCATTGTTTTTGGTATCCTGCTGCTGACGGTTTTCGCCATCTATTTTGAAGCGCGGCGGCGTGTCGCCAAACACCAGCAGGATATTGCCGAGGAAAAGAGCGAAATCGCCGAGGAAACCCGTATGACGGCGCAGATGGCCGTTTTCAGCGCGCCCAACGACGGAACCTATGTCGTCGCCGCCTCGGAGGAAATGGGCGCCTTCTACTACCGGCTGCTGCAGCGCGGCAAGGAAACCGTGCGCGTCAAACTGAATCTGGCCAACGTGCTTAACGCCGATCTGCTGATCAACGGCACCATTCAGACTGTGGAAGCGGACTCGGGACAGACCTCGCTCAGCAACCGGGCCAGCGAAGTGACCGCTCTGCTTCTGAGCCATTATCCCCCCGAAATCGTGCGCAGCATCACGACCATCGGTCTGCGCGTCACATACAACAGCGACAGCGGCGAACAGCGCAATCTGGATATGCTGGTGCTGGACGACAAGGATCAGCGTCACAAGAATTCCCGGATACAGGTCCTGAAGAATACCATCTGGTGGTGGCAGTATCTGCGGATGGCGGCGCGTCAGGCGCGGCGCACGCAGGCCATGATCGACGGCGCGACCGACGAGACCATGTAGGCGGAAGATTTCCTGCACCCATAGGGGAGGCGCGGGGGCGTCCGGGGGAGGAATGCGTGCCGGAACAGGGGGTCTTTTCGGGGAACCGCAAGACCGCAAAATAGAAAAAATTTTTTTTCTTAATAATTCCAAGTAGTTGCAGAAAAAACATACGGTATAGCAACTACTTGGAATTATTCATTTTTTTGAAAAGCTCCTTTTGCGGGCCCGGATTGCCGGCTTTCTTGACGGGCGACGACGCTTAATGTTTATACTTTGCAGCCACCCTTTCATGGACGCATGGCGTCCCGTTTGTGGAGAGAATACATGATTGGAAAAAGACATCCGTTGTTTACTGCCCTCATTTTTGTGAGCTGCCTGTCGCTGACGGCCTGTTTCGGCTTTGGCGACGATGCCAAGAAAAAGCAGGGAACGCCGCCCCTGCCCGTGGGGATTTTCACGGTAAAGGCGCAGGACACTCCCTGGCCCGCGGAATTCCAGGCGCAGGCCTCGGGTTCCCGTTCGGTGGAAGTGCGCGCCCGTGTGCAGGGTATCATTGAAAAGCGCCTGTATGAGGAAGGCAGCTTCGTCAAGGCCGGCCAGCTGCTGTTCCAGATTGAGCGCGATCAGTATGAAGCGCAGGTGCAGCAGGCCGAGGCGCAGCTCGACAGCGCCACCCGCGAATGGAAGCGCGTGCGCCCGCTGTACGAAAAGAACGCCGTTTCCCAGAAGGACAGGGATAATGCGCGCGCCGCTTACGACAGCGCCCGCGCGGAACTGCGGCAGGCCCGGATCAATCTGGATTACTGTCAGGTCGTGGCGCCGGTTTCGGGCTACAGCAGTAAGGAAAACTACACGGTGGGCAACCTGGTTTCCATGAACTCGCTGCTGACCTATGTGAACCAGACCGATCCCATGAACATCGACTTTTCCATTGCCGCGCCCAACCACATGCGCCGCCGTCAGCTGGAACTGGCCGGCCGGTTGCGTCGTCCGGAAAACAATGTCTATACGGCGCGTCTGCGCCTGCTGGATGGCAGCATGTACGAAGGCACGGGCGAAGTGAACTTCATTGACAGCCAGGTGCAGGCCGATACCGGCGTCATCAAGGCTCGCGCCAGCTTTGCCAACAGCAAGAACGAGATCATGCCCGGTCAGTATGTCCGTATTTATATGGATGGCGACGTGCTGACGGACGCCATTCTTATTCCTCAGACCGCCGTCATGGTTACCCAGAAGGGTACGTTCGTCATGGTGGTGGACTCCAATAACGTGGTGTCGTCCCGCGCCGTGAAGGTGAGCGACAGCATTGGTGACAGTTACCTTGTGGACGAAGGGCTGAAGGACGGCGAGCGTATCGTCAGCACCGGCCTGCTCAAGGCCCGCCCGGGTTCCAAGGTAAGCGAGCTGCCTGCCGGGTCCGGGGAGAAGCAGCCCGCACAGAAAGAAGGTTAGCCTATGGCCGCATCCACAAAACCGAATTTCTTCCTCCGCCGTCCCGTACTGTCGGCGGTCATATCCATCCTGATCACGCTGGTCGGGGCGCTGGCCATGAAGGCCCTGCCCATTGCCCAGTATCCCGAGCTGGTGCCGCCTACGGTCAACGTGCTGGCCAGCTATCCCGGGGCGTCGGCGGAAACCATCGCCTCGACGGTGCTTGCGCCGCTGGAAGTGAATATCAACGGCGTGGAAAACATGCTCTACATGACGTCCACGGCCTCTTCCGGCGACGGCTCCGGTTCCATTACCGTGACCTTTTCTCTGGGCACGGACCCCAACATGGCGCTGGTCAACGTCAACAACAAGGTCAACCTGGCCCAGACCCAGCTGCCGGATACCGTCCGCCAGATGGGCGTGAGCGTGGTCAAGCGTTCGCCGTCCATGCTGCAGGTCTTTGGTCTGTATTCGCCCGACGGCCGCTATGACGAAGTCTTCCTGCACAACTACATGCAGGTCAACGTCGTGGACGAGCTCAAGCGTGTCGAGGGCGTGGGCGACTGCTCCATCTTCGGCAGCATGGACTATGCCATGCGCGTCTGGCTGCTGCCGGACAAGCTGGCCAAGTACGGCGTGACCGTAAGCGAAGTGGCCGCGGCCGTGGCCGAACAGAACAGCCAGTTTGCGCCCGGTCGTCTGGGCGACTCCCCGGCCCCGGACAGCACCAGGCTGACCTGGCAGATTGATACGCAGGGCCGCTTCTCCTCCCCCGAGGAGTTCGGGGAAATCATTATCCGCAACGGTCAGGACAGTGCCATGCTGCGCCTCAAGGACGTGGCGCGCATTGAGCTGGGCGGCAAGGACTACAGCGTCAGTTCCGAAATGAACGGCATGCGTTCCAGCATGGGGGCCGTGTACCTCCTGCCGGGCGCCAACGCCATCGCCACGGGCGACCGCGTCAAAGCGCGTCTGGAAGAACTGGCCAGAGACTTCCCCGAAGGCGTGGCCTACAAAATCGTGGTGGATACCAACGACTTCGTTATGGAATCCATCAACGAAGTTATCCATACGCTTGTGGAAGCCATGATCCTCGTGTTCATCGTGGTGTATGTCTTCCTGCAGAGCTGGCGCGCCACCCTCATTCCCTGCATCGCCGTGCCCGTATCCATTATTGGTACCTTTGCGGGTATGTACGCGCTGGGCTATACCATCAATACCCTGACCCTGTTCGGCATGGTGCTGGCCATCGGCATCGTGGTGGACGACGCCATCGTCGTGCTCGAAAACGTCGAGCGCATCATGTCCACCGAGCATCTGCCGCCCAAGGAAGCCACGGCCAAGGCCATGAACGAAGTGACCGGGCCGGTTATCGCCATCGTGCTGGTGCTCTGCGCCGTGTTCATTCCCGTCTCCTTCATGGGCGGTCTGGCCGGGCAGATGTACAAACAGTTCGCCATCACCATTTCGGTGTCCGTGGTGCTGTCCGGCATTGTGGCCCTGACCCTGACCCCGGCCCTGTGCGCCCTGCTGCTCAAGCCGCACAGCCATAGCTATCAGCCGGCCAAGCCCTTTGTCATTTTCAACTATCTGTTCGGTAAGACGACGCACCGCTATGTGCGCACCGTGCGCTTCATCAAGGATCACGGGCTGATTTCTCTGGCGCTGTTCGCGCTGATGCTGGGCGGCACCGCCTATCTGTTCAAGGTCGTCCCCGGCGCGCTCGTGCCCAACGAAGACCAGGGCTATTTCCTCGGCATGGCCATCCTTGACGACGGTGCGTCCCGTAACCGTACGGAAAGCGTTTCCGGTATGCTGGTGGATCATCTGAAGGATGATCCCTCCATCGATGCCGTCATGACCATTAACGGCATCGATATCACCTCCATGTCGGTCAAGAGCAACTACGCGACCTTCTTTGCGTCGCTCAAACCGTGGAGCCAGCGTCCCCTGCCGTCTCAGTCGCCCGACGCCCTGCTGGGCAAGGCCATGGCTCTGACTATGATGCAGCCCGAAGCCGTCACTCTGGGCTTCACGCCGCCGCCCATCAGCGGCATGAGCACCACCGGCGGTTTTGAAGGCTATATTCAGCAGCGCGGCGGCGGTTCCATGAAGGAACTGGAAGAGATGGGCAACAAGGTCGTTGCCGAGGCCACCAGCCGGGATGCCCAGGGCAATCCCAAATATCCGGCCATCGGTTCCGCCCGCAGCCTTTTCTCCACGGGGTCTCCCCAGCTCTACGCCAATCTGGATCGCGAGCGCTGCAAGGATATGGGTATTGCCGTGAGCGATGTGTTCACGGCCATGAGCGGCACGTTCGGTTCGTATTATGTGAACGACTTCAACTATCTGGGACGTACCTTCCAGGTTCGCCTCCAGTCGGAGATGGACTACCGTCAGAATGTGGAGTCCCTCAACGACGTGTTTGTGCGCAGCTCCAAGGGGGAAATGGTGCCGCTGGCGGCGCTCATGACTCTGGAACGTCGCACCGCCCCGCAGACCGTGGAACGCTACAACGTTTTCCCGGCGGCGCACATCATGGGTTCGCCTGCGGCGGGCTATTCCTCGGGGCAGGCGCTGGAAGAGATGGAAAAGGCCGCCGCCGCGGTGCTTGATACCGGTTACAGCCTCGGCTGGGTCGGCTCGGCTCTGCAGGAAAAGCTGGCCAGCGCCGATACGACCATCATCTTTGTGCTGGCGCTGGTCATGGTCTTCCTGATTCTGGCCGCCCAGTATGAAAGCTGGTCGCTGCCGCTGGCGGTACTGACGGCCGTGCCTTTCGGCGTATTCGGTGCGCTGCTGGCCACCTGGGGACGCGGCCTTTCCAACGACGTGTACTTTCAGGTTGCTCTCGTGACGCTTGTGGGTCTGGCCGCCAAGAACGCCATTCTGATTGTGGAATTCGCGGTCGAAGCCTGGCGCGGCGGCCGCAGCCTCGATGTGGCGGCCATGCATGCGGCCCGTCTGCGTTTCCGCCCCATTGTCATGACTTCGCTTGCCTTTATTCTGGGCTGCGTGCCGCTGGCCATCAGTGCCGGGGCCGGCGCCAACAGCCGTCATGCCATCGGTACCGCCGTTGTGGGCGGCATGCTGGCCGCAACCTGCATTGCGACCTTGTTTGTCCCTTACTTCTTCCGTACCATCATGACGATTTCCCTGAAGCTGCAAGGCAAGCGCGACCCCAACGAGGGCAAGCGCCGTTTTGACGACGAGGAGGATTACATATGAGGCTGACACGAGCGGCCCTGACCGCCAAATGGCGCGGTACGGCGCTGATCGCCTCCCTGTGTCTCCTGCTGGGGGCCTGCTCTCTCGCGCCGAAGTACGAACGGCCCGAGATGGACATGCCCGCGCAGTGGCGCAAGGTGGATCTGGGCACCGTACCCCTGCATACGGACTGGTGGAAACGTTTCAATGACCCCGTGCTGACGGCGCTCATTGAACAGGCCCTGGAAAAGAATCAGGACCTGGCAAAGTCGCTGGCGGATATTGATTCCGCCGCTGCGCAGATGGGCGTGGCGACCGCCAATCTGGCGCCCATGATCAGCGGCGGCGGCGCTGCCGGCGCTGAGGGGGCTTCCGAGGCCACGGCCAATACCGGCTCCTTTGCGGCCAGGGGTATGTCGCGCTCCTACCTGAACTATCAGTTGCAGGCCAGCGCCAGCTGGGAGCTGGACCTCTGGGGCAAGCTGCGCAATATCCGCAGCATGCAGGCCGATGTGCTCATGAATACGGTTCTCAGCCACGAGGCCCTGCGCCTGACCGTGGCCGGGGAAACCGCCAAGGGCTACTTCTCTCTGCTGGCGCTGGATTCGCAGCTTGATACGGCCCGCCGTACTCTGAAGAGCCGCGAGTCTTCCTTCGACATCTATACGAGCCGCTACCAGCAGGGCGACATTACCGAGCTGGACTGGCAGCGCGCCCGGGCGGAAGTGGAAACGGCCCGCGCCCAGCTGCACACCAGCACCGTAGCCGTGGATCAGGCTGAGGCGGCGCTGGCCGTCCTTATCGGGCGCAGCCCGCGGGAAATCATCTCCGCGGCCATGCCGCGCGGCGCGCGCATCGAATCGCTGCCCGCTCCGCCGGTGCTGCCGTCGGGCCTGCCGTCCGATCTGCTCATGCGCCGGCCGGATGTGCGCGCGGCCGAATTCCTGCTTATGGCCTACAATGCCAATATCGGCGTGGCCCGGGCGGAATTCTTCCCCTCCATCTCTCTGACCGGAGCCCTGGGGACGCTGAGCGCCGAAGCCTACAAGCTCTTTTCCGGCCCTGCCGGAGCCTGGAGCTACGGTGTCTCCGGCAGTATCCCGCTGCTGGATTTCGGGCGCGTCTGGTATAATGTGAAGGATGCCGAGGCGCAGAAGCAGGCGGCCGTCGCCACCTATCGCAAGTCTGTTCAGACGGCGTTCGAGGATTTGCGCACCAGCCTTACCAGCCAGCGCGAAGCCAACACCATTGTGCAGAGCCAGCTGCGTCAGGTGCAGAGCCTGCGCCGGGCCGTGGAAATTGCCCGTCTGCAGTATGATAACGGCTATACCGATTATCTGACCGTTCTTGATGCCGAGCGGCAGCTGTTCAGCGCCGAGCTGGAATACGCCTCGGCCCTGCGGGATCGCCTCAATGCCGTGGTGAGCGTGTGCATGGCGCTCGGCGGCGGCTGGCAGGACCCGGATGCAAAGCCGGGCGTTTTCGGCAGCGTCGAGGAAGTCATGCAGGCCCAGCGCGACAGCGGCAGCAAGACGCCGTCAAAGTAACGTACTTCAAACAGAAAATGCTTTAATTCATCCGCAGCGTTGCCGTGTGCGCGCTGTTTTACCGGAGGAAAGGGGGAACCCCTTTCCTCCGGTTTTTTGTTGCGGCGGGGACATCGCGGGTTTGAAGCTCAACGCGTTTCAAACCATATGGTGTTAACACTATTCGTGAGTTGTTGGGGGGAAGGGAAACCCCTCTGCTCGCGCGAGAGG
>DXFI01000124.1 GCA_019114565.1 Candidatus Desulfovibrio intestinigallinarum
CAGTCTTTTTCTTTGCCAGCATAGGACCGATGACCGCCCACTTTTCATCTGAAATATCATGTCTGCTCATGCTCAACAGAAAAGCAGGTGTCAATTAAGATGTCCAGGCTTTTTTAGAAACAGCCCCTAGGCGCGGCAGATTCCCGCGACAGCGGGCAAGCCTCTTATTGTACGGGATGAAGGTATGCCGGATTACGAAAACATGTCATGGCTGGAAGCTCTGCAATATGCCAAGGAGATTTCCGGGCTGACGGCCGAAGAAATTGCGTCGCGCATGTTTGTAAAACCGTCTGTTGTTCGCCGCTATCTGAAAAATGATGGGGGCTATGCCCCCGGGCTGGACAAGATTCCGCTGCTTTGCCTTGCCATGAATAACGGCGTGTTGCTGAACTGGATTGAAGCGCAAATCAGAATATGCAGCATCAGTATCCCCCCTGCCAAAGACAGGGCGGAAGTGTTGACAGCTGTAGCCGAAGCCTCGGCGGCTCTTGGGGACGTGCAGCGGCGTCTTGTGGAAACGGCGGAAACGGGGATTGATCCCGTCTGTGCGCGGGAGCTGCGCTCTCTGCTGGAAGATGTCATTCTTGTCTGTCAGCGATGCCAGCTCATGCTGCATACGTTGGCGCAGAAGCGCTACAGGACAGACTGTGAACCGTTATGCAGCCTTGCTGATCCGAAAAAACAGCGCATCCCTTGGTGGAAATTCTGGAAACGGTAAAATCGCTGGTGAGTTTTGCCGGTGAAATTCTGTTTCTTTCTAGGCAACCTCCTTTCAGGAGGTTCCCATGAAAAACGCTTTTTTTGCCGCGGCAGCCTGTCTGCTGCTTGTCTTTTGCTGTTCTGCGGGGCATGTTCATTCGGCTGCGGAGTCAGTCGGCGGATGGGGCGACTGTGGATTGAAACATGCTGAAGAAGCGCCGGTAGCCGATGACGGGGCGGGACTGTGCGGCGGCGACGCCGACGCGACCGTGCTTGACGATCTGCTGCTGGCCGGGAGGGGCTGCTGCTCGTGGCATGGCGGCATGTCCGGAGAGTGCTATAACGGGCGCGTGGTCTGTAATGACGGGACGTTAAGCCCGTCATGTACCTGCCGGGCTTCGACGACACCTGCTGCGCAAGGCGCGTAACGAGAAAGGAGTTGGCTCTCTATGAAGAAGATTGTTTTGGCAATATCCTGTTGTCTCTTGATGTCTCCGGCTCATGCTCTGGCGTGGGATGGATTTGACTATGAATCTGGAAACTTCGTTGAAATAGAATCCGGAAACTTGGTACGCTCCGGTCAGGAGATCGAAATATTTGATTATGCCGATGGCAAATACAAAGATGTCGAAGTCGTCGGTATAGATAGATTTGGTAGTCGGGTCGATGTGGAAGTCTATGATCCGGAACGGGATGAATTCAGAACTTTTGAAATGGACTAACACAAGCGTCGGATACTGCGGGATTGGTTTAAGAAATTGCGTAGTCTGTTCTTGACATTCCCCTCGTTTTGTGGCGTTGTTTCCCTACGGAGCCTCGAAAACTCCTCTCGGAACGGACGCCTTTCCCGTAAGTCAAGGCTTTTTTTGTGCCCCTTTTGGGGTATGATGTCGGCTATCTGATGGCCGGGAGTAGGCTAATACAAGACCCTGCCGTATGGCGGGGGAATAGGCCTGGGCGTTTCCGAGCGCTTTCGAGCTCCCGGCCTTTGCTGTTTTCTGCAAGGGCCAATCGAAAAAACTCGGAGTTTATATCATGGAAATGGCCCTGACCTTCAACGACGTCACCCTGACACCGATCTCCCACCAGAACAGCCTCTGGATTCGTGCCGCTGAACTGGCCCGCGCTCTGGGGTATGGACGCGAAAACCAAGTTTCGCGCCTTTACCGCAGCAATGCCGACGAGTTCACGCCGGAAATGACGCAAGTCATTGAAATATCCGACGGCCCCGAATCGGGGCTCTCGATAAGAAGTCGCATCTTCTCCCTTCGCGGCTGCCACCTCCTTGCTATGTTCGCCCGCACGCCCGTTGCCAAGGCGTTCCGTCGCTGGGTGCTGGACGTACTGGAAAAGTACGCCGCCGAGCAGCAATCCTCCCGCCCCCTTGCCGAAGACATGGTGCTGCCTCCGGCGGACGCGCCTATTTCCCCTTCTGATCAGTCCATTCTGCAATCCGTCGTCAAGGCCAAGATTGCCTCTCTCCCGGAGGAGCAGCGCGGCAAGGGGCTGTTCCCGCAAATCTGGAGCCGTTTCAACAACCACTTTCGCCTTGGCTCCTACAAGCAGCTCCCGCAGTGCCGCATGGCCGAAGCGGTGACGTACCTCATGGGGCTGGAACTGCCTGCGGACAGGAAGGAGGAATTGCCCCCGCCCCTGCCGCAAGACCTGTCTCGCGACTCCAGCCCGCGCGCGGACGCCCTGCGCCGTGTCGCCAATCTGCGCTGGGGCATGGCCTCCGCCATTGACGTGCTGCGGCTGTTCTGTGATCCCAGATACCATCCCCACCAGTACGACAGGATGTCGCAGGAGGTGGCAATAAACCTCTACCGCACGGCGCACGGAAGCCTTGTGGCCGCCTACAACGCCCTTGAAGCGGCGCACCGGCTGCAACATGCCGTACTGCCGTCTGTCGAACGGTCGTAATCGAGAAAGAAATGTAAGCAGGCCCCTGCCGGAATGGCGGGGGCCTGTCGTTTCCCTGTTGGGCAAGGTTCTGCTGTTTGACAGTAACGGTATAAAAACGGTATAATTATTTATGAAATTTGAATACGATCCAAACAAGAGCGCACGCAACAAGCTCAAGCATGGCCTCGATTTTGAGGAAGCAAAGGAGCTATGGGACGACGAGAATCTTCTCGTGCTTCCTCTGCAGTTCGAGGACGAGCCGCGTCAGGCGTGCATCGGCAGACTGCACGGCAAGTATTGGACGGCTATTATGACATGTCGCGGATGTGCAGTGCGCCTGATTTCCGTCAGGCGTTCGCATAAGGACGAGGTGGCAGCTTATGAAAGCGAAGGATTTTGAAGAGCGGTTTGATAACGGCGAGAGCGTGATGCCCTTTGCCGATTTGTCTGGAGCGGAGCGCCCCAACCAGAAGACCCGGCGCGTCAATGTGGATTTTCCCGCATGGATGGTTGATGCTCTGGACAGAGAAGCGGAGCATCTCGGCGTGACGCGGCAGGCGCTGGTCAAGGTCTGGATTGCCAACTGCCTTACGCGGGATGCGCACACAGCGCACCGTCCGTAAAAAGAAAATCAGGCCCCTGCCGGAATGCGGGGGCCTGATGTTTTTGGCGGTTGCGTAAGGTTCAAAACAGATCGCTATGTGTGCCGGTTCGCGTCAGGTACAGGAAAAGCTGCTGCTCCTCAACTTCATAAATGAGCAGCCAGTCCGGGGTGATATAGCATTCCCGGCATCCGGCGTAGTTACCCGACAAGGCGTGATCGCGATTTTTGGCGGGCAGGGCTTCGCCGGAAGCCAGCTTCCTGATAATGTCAGCCAACAGAGCCATGTCATAGCCGCGCCTTTGCGCCCGCTTTACGTCCTTCTGAAATCGTGTGGTCGGTTTTATGGTGAGCATCAGTCGAGCAGTTCCTTCATCATTGCGTCAACGTCGGTATAGCCCTTGTAGCGTTCGGGGTGCTTCTTCATCTCCTGAACTTCCGCAAGGGCCTCGATCGTTTCCGGGTTCGGACGCTTCAGGGTTACCTCGAAGGGAAGTCCCTGCCGCTGGATAGCCTGCCGCAGAAAGATGGTGACCGCCGTGGTCATGTCCATGCCCAGCGCGGCAAAAAGCTCCTGAGCCTGCTTCTTGAGTGCGCTGTCCATCCGGATATTCATGCTGGTTGTTGCCATATGCTTTCCTTTTTTATAAAAATATGTCTGTTGTCATTACAATGTCAAGATAGCAGGCGCTGCCTGTCAGCATGAACGTACAGGAGACCCGGCGCGTCGATGCGCACACCGCGCACCGTCCGTAAAAAGAAAATCAGGCCCCTGCCGGAATGGCGGGGGCCTGTCGGAAAAATATCCGCCGGGGAGCGGCAAAATACGCAGTTAAAGATAGCGAAAAGATTGCGGAGGTATAAACTTGTCCCCAAACTCCTTGTAAGGATCAATTTCCTTTTCGTATTTTTTTAATTTTCCAATTTTTATAGCTACGGCATATCTTTTCCCCGAAAAATAATCAAAGAAAAGACTCTTTGATATTCCGGCAGAGTCCTTTGTTTTTTGCCAAAGCTGTCGGGGAGGGGCCTGTAATATTTCTTCTACTTCAAACTCACCGACAATACGCCGGACCGGCGATGTAGCATATACAATGACACAGGAAATATCCTGCCGGAAGGCGGATTTCCTGAATTCAAAACGCTTTTCTCCCGAGAATATCTTTTCGACAAATTCGGGCTTAATAGACAGCAAGGCGTTCATCAATTCCTCCGAGCTGCAAAATAGTGGAAAAAGCCTCGTCCGACAATCTTAAAAGCCCCATATAGTGTCCCTCTCTCGGATGGGGGACAGTCCCATGCTCAACCAGACGCTGAAGATTCGGCCTCCGCAAGAAGGCAAAATTATAGGTCATTTTTAATGCATATAACCCGCCACCCCTCCGATATTGCGCAAGAATTTCCTCATCGGAAAACACGCTGTATTTCCTGCAATACGCAAGAAATTCCGTCTCATCTCGAAAGGCACTCCGGGAACGAATTTCCTCAAGAGTACAGAGA
>DXFI01000125.1 GCA_019114565.1 Candidatus Desulfovibrio intestinigallinarum
ATTTGGGTAAGATGCTTTGCCCCATGACAGTTCCTCGTTGTTGAGGTTTATTGTGTGCAAAACAACTGTCATGGGGCTTTCTTTTTTGAGCAAGCCCTCTGTTAACTTTCTGAGTACAATCTGCCGGAAACCCCTTGTGCGCCAGCCAAGGGGTTTCCTTCCCCCCAGAAAAAACGCCTGCAACCAGCCGGGCACGGGATTCTTCCGCCTCTTCACAGCATGGCAAAAGCCGCATAGTATAAGCGACTACGCTGCAAGGAGGAGTCATGCGAAAGTCGCAACAGAAGCATCTTGAGGAAGCCCTGCGGGCGTGCACGTCTTCGCTGCCCGACGACGGGCCCTGCGATGGCGTCGAGGAGAACGAGGCGGAATCCCGGGAGGCCGCGCCGCAGTGGCCTGCCCAGCTGGAGGGCTTCCGCGTGCCGGACGACGTCTGCGCGGCAGCGTATGAAGCGGCTCTGCCGCAATGCCGGGCCGCCATCAAAACGGGCCTTGCACTGGGCATGGCGCATTACGAACAGGAACGTCCCTCCGGGGGGCATTGCCGGCGCGAACGCCGTGATGCGCGCCTCGGCTACTGGCAGTCGAGCGGGCGTCATCCCGCGCCGTGGGCGATTCTGGCCTTTTCCCCGTCCTACGCGGCGGCGGCACGGCTGGCGGCCGTTGCCCTCTGCGCCCAGCTGGCGGAAATTCCGCTGCTGGGGGCCGTCTGCGTCGGCGGCATGCCGTCGGGGCCGGTTCTGACGGCGCTGGAACTCTGCGGCGTGGAAGATATTTTTTGCATGGACCCCGCCGATCTGTGCGCCCTGCTGGAAGAACTGCCCGCGCCCGGCCGCCTCGCTCTGCTGCACGCGGGAGAGCTGGACGGCATCGCCGCAGCGGCCCGGGTGCTTGCCCTGCGGACATTCGAAGAACGCGGCGCGCCCACGCTGGCGGTGCAGCGGCCGGAACTTTTCGACGAAGCCGTGCTCCGCTTCTGTCATGGCGACGCCGCCGTGGAGCGGGCCCTGCTGCCGGGAGCGGGACGCCCCGAAGCCATTTTCACGGCGGATGCCTCGGCGCGCGTCCACAGCAAGGTGCGGGACGGCGGCCCCTTCCGCAGCGGCGCAGTACCTCTGGGACGCCTGAGCCTTTCCCCCGGCTGCGAAGGGCTCTGGCTGCATGCCGATCTTTCTCCCGACTTCTTTTCCGTTTTCCGGCACGGCTTCGGACTGCTGCCGCGCAAGGCTTGAGATTCCATGAAAAAAACGCGCAATATCGGCATTATTGCCCACATTGATGCCGGCAAGACGACCCTTTCCGAACGCATGCTCTTCTACAGCCGCAAGATCCATCGTCTGGGCGAAGTGCATGACGGCACGGCAACCATGGACTATCTGCCGGAAGAGCAGGAACGCGGCATCACCATCACCTCCGCCTGCACCTCCTGCCAGTGGAACGGCTGCGAACTGAATCTGATTGATACGCCCGGCCATGTGGACTTCACCATAGAGGTGGAACGCTCGCTGCGTGTGCTCGACGGCGCTGTCGGCGTCTTCTGCGCCGTGGCCGGCGTGGAGCCCCAGTCGGAAACCGTCTGGCGGCAGTCCGAACGTTTCGCCGTTCCCAAGCTGGCTTTTATCAACAAGATGGATCGCCCCGGCGCGGACTTTGCGGCCGTACTGGACGCTCTGCATACCCGCCTGTCGGCCAATCCTGTGGCGCTGACCATTCCGTGGGGACAGGGGGACGCCTTCGAGGCCGTGCTGGACGTGCTGCGCGAAGAACGTCTGGACTTTGATCAGGCCGATCAGGGCCGCACCGTCACACGACGCCCGTGGAACGAGGAAGAACGCGCCTTTGCCGCGCCGTGGCGCGAGCGGGCGCTGGAAAAAATTGCCGAAGCCGACGAAGACTTTCTGGATCGCTATCTGGGAGGCGACTACACGCCGGAGGATGTCGCGGCCGCAGTGCGGCGGGCAACGCTGGCCCGGAACCTCACGCCCACGTTCTGCGGCTCCGCCCTGCGCAATGCCGGCGTACAGCCTGTGCTGGATGCCGTTTGCGACTATCTGCCCGCGCCGGAAGATATTCCCGCGCCCGTGGCCCGCAATGCCGACGGTAAGGAAATCGTCGTCACGCCGGACGGGCCCGTAGCTGCTCTGGTCTTCAAGGTTCTGATGGAAGAAGGCCGCAAGCTGGCCTTTCTGCGGCTTTATGCGGGCAGCATTAAAGGAGGCGACAGCCTGCGCAATACCACGACCGGCAAGGATGATCGCGTGGGCCGCCTGTATCGCATGCATGCCGACAGACGCGAACAGCTTGCCGAGGCCGCGGCCGGAGATATTGTGGCCGTCATCGGTCTGCGCGGCGCGCGTACCGGCGACACCTATACGACGCACGGCGGCACCCTGCGTCTGGAGGCCATTGACAGTTATCCCCCGGTCATCACGCTGGCGCTGGAACCCCGCAACGCCGACGAAGGCAAGGTGCTGGACGAGGCTCTTTCCCGCTATATGGAGGAAGACCCCACCTTTCATGCCGTCATGGACGAGGAATCCGCAACGCGCACCATTTCCGGCATGGGGGAACTGCATCTGGAAGTTCTGCTGGAGCGGCTCACGCGGGAATGCGGCATCAGCCCCCGCGTGGGGCATCCGCAGGTGACGCTCCGGGAAACCATCCGTAAAACCGCTTCCGCCTCACAGATCTTTGATCGGGAACTTGGCAAGGAGCGCCATCACGGCGACGTGACGTTGCAGGTGGCCCCCCGCCCCAGAGGCTCGGGCAACGACGTGCGGCTGGGCGACTTTTTGCCCGCCGACCCGAAGGAGGCCGCAAAGCTCCTGCCTCCGGCCCTCGTGGATGCGGCCCTGTCCGGCGTGCGCGACGCGCTGCAATGCGGCGATCTGACCGGCTATCCCGTAGAGGATGTGGAGGTGATTATTACCGCCATAGCCCGGCAGGAAGGCCTGACCACAGCCCCGGGATGCCACATGGCCGCGGGCGCGGCTCTGCGCGAGGCGCTGGCCGCCGCGTCTCCTGTTGCTCTGGAACCGGTCATGCATGTGGAAATCAGCGTGCCGGATGACTTTCTGGGCGCGGCCATCGGCCTTTTCGGCGGCTGCGGCGGCAAGGTGGACGATCTGCAGGATCGCAACGGCCTCAAGCAGGTCAGCGGCAGCGCGCCCATGCGTAAACTGTTCGGCTTTTCCACCTCGCTGCGGTCCGTCACACAAGGCCGCGCAGGCCTGATGCTCAGCTTTGATCGTTTCGACTGCTAGGGGCTGTTTCTAAAAAAGCCTGGACATCTTAATTGACACCTGCTTTTCTGTTGAGCATGAGCAGACATGATATTTCAGATGAAAAGTGGGCGGTCATCGGTCCTATGCTGGCAAAGAAAAAGACTG
>DXFI01000013.1 GCA_019114565.1 Candidatus Desulfovibrio intestinigallinarum
CCCGCAAACTCCCGCTCCCTCTCCTCTGTACATAGACCCATGAAAAAGGACAGTGTATTCATGCAACATGATTTGCGTAACTGCACGTTATTTGAGGTAAGCTGGGAAGTATGCAACAAGGTGGGCGGTATTTACACGGTTGTCAGCAGCAAGGCGCTGGAGGCCGTTGCCCATTTTGGGGACAATTATTTTCTGCTGGGCCCGGATTTAGGAGACAATGCGGAGTTTGAACCCACGGACGAGCCCTGCTGGACGGCGCTCGCGCCCGCGTTGCAGCAGCGGAATCTGAACTGCCGTTTCGGGCGCTGGAACATTCCGGGGCGGCCGAAGGTCATTCTTGTAGGCTTCCGTGATCATTATAATCAGGGACAGCTGCTGTACTCGCTGTGGAATCGTTTTGGCGTGGACTCCATTTCCGGCGGCTGGGACTATGCGGAACCGGTGATGTTCAGCACGGCCTGCGGCGAGGTCATCGAGACGGCGGCAAAGATTCTGCATACGGACGAAAGCGGCCGGGTGCTGGCGCATTTCCATGAATGGATGTGCGGCGGCGGCCTGCTGCACCTCAAACAGCATGCGCCGGCCATCGGCACGATCTTCACCACGCACGCAACCATGCTGGGACGCGCCCTGTCCGGCGCGGGCGTGGACATTTACGCCCAGCGCAAACAGATCAATCCCCGGCGCGAGGCGGATGCCCACAACATCACGGCCAAGCATTCGATGGAATCCACCACGGCGCGGGAGGCGGACTGCTTCACCACGGTCAGCCGCATTACGGCCGACGAGGCCGCGTCCTTCCTGGGCCGTACGCCCGACGTAGTGACGACCAACGGCATTGATCTGCACCGCATTCCTGATTTCAGCGAGGATCGCAGCCAGCCGCGCCGGGCGCGCGCGCAGCTGCTGGAAGCGGCCGGGCGTCTGCTGCGGCGCAACCTGCCCGCGGATACGCACATCTTCATGATCGGCGGCCGTTACGAGTTCCACAATAAGGGCATCGACATTTTCCTCGATGCGCTGGGACAGGTGAATGAAGCGCTGGCCGAATCGTCCACCCATGTGCTGGCCCTGTGCGCGGTCATGGGCGGCCACAGCGGCCCCAATCCCGACGCCGTGAGCGGCGATCCGGCCCGCATGCCCGGCGACGGCAGCCAGTGGATCACGAGCCACTATGTCTACAATCCGCCGCAGGACCCGATTCTGAACGCCTGCCGCCGCCTGAATCTGGACAACCGGCCGGAAAATCATGTGCAGGTCATCTTTGATCCGGCGCTGCTCAACGGGCAGGACGGTTTCCTCAACATGCCCTATCAGGACGTGCTGAGCGCCTGCGATCTGGGCGTCTTCCCCTCCTGGTATGAGCCCTGGGGCTACACGCCGCAGGAGAGCATTGCCTGCGCCGTGCCGACGGTCACCTCCGATCTGGCGGGCTTCGGCCTGTGGGTGCGCGACCGGAAGGAAGCGGTTTCCGGCGTGGAAATCATCAGCCGCGAGCAGACCAGCCATGAAAAGAGCGTGGCCGCCCTGCGTGACGTGCTGCTGTCCTATGCCGGTCTGAGCGGCGAGGAAATGAACCGCCGCCGCGCCGCGGCCCGCGCCCTCTGCCGTCACTGCACATGGGAGGACTTCTACCCCTATTACGGGCAGGCCTACGACATGGCGCTGACCAAGGCCGCCGAACGCGCCCCCGAGCACGAGCAGGATCGCAATGCCCTGACCCGCGTGCTGGCGCCGTCCATGTCCACCACGCCCAGCCTGCACTGCTTTACCGTGGCCCCTCGCCTGCCCGAATCCATCAGCCGCCTGCGCGAGCTGGCATATAATCTCTGGTGGTGCTGGCATCCTGAATGCCACACGCTCTTTTCCGAGCTGAATCCCGCGGAATGGCAGAACGGGCATCACAATCCCGTGACGGCCATCGACAAGGCTCCCCGCGCGCGTCTGCGGGCACTGGCCGCCGATCCGGCCTATATCCGCCTCTACAACACCACGATGGAGGCCTTCGACGCCTACATGAACACGCCGCAGCCCGACTACAGCCCTCTGAGCAAGGAACGGCCGCTGGCGTACTTCTCCACCGAATACGGGCTGACGGAGTGCCTGCCCATCTATTCCGGCGGTCTGGGCGTGCTGTCGGGCGATCATCTCAAATCCGCCAGTGACCTTCTTGTGCCGCTGGTCGGCGTCGGTCTGCTGTACAAGAGCGGCTACTTCCGTCAGGCCATCGACAAGAACGGGCGTCAGGTGGCCATGTATCCGCAGAACGACTTCAGCCAGCTGCCGCTGGAACGCGTATTTGACGACAGCGGCGAGCCTATGGAAATCATGATTCAGCTTTCCGGCCGCCGTCTGTTCGCCAATATCTGGCGCGTGCGCGTGGGCCGGGTGAGCCTCTATCTGATGGATACCGACACGCCCAAGAATACCGACGACGACCGCCGCATCACCGCCCGTCTGTACGAAGCGGACCGCGACGTGCGTCTGCGGCAGGAAATTCTGCTGGGCTGCGGCGGCGTGCGCATGCTGCGGGAACTGGGCATCAACCCCGCCGCCTATCACATGAACGAAGGGCACTCGGCATTTCTGGTCTTCGAGCGCCTGCGCGAGCTCATGCTCAACCGGGGTCTGTCCTTTGCCGAAGCCGGGGAAGTGGTGCGCGGCAGCACCATCTTCACCACCCACACGCCCGTGGATGCCGGCAACGAGCGTTTCAACGTCGATGCCATGGAGAGCTACTTCAAGCCGCTGACCCAGAGCATCGGCATCAGCTGGAACGATCTTGTGCAAATGGGCCGTTATGCCAAGAGCGAGCGCAACGTCTTTGAAATGACGGTGCTGGCGCTCAATTACGCCTACCGCTCCAACGGCGTGAGCGCGCTGCACGGCTACGTTTCGCGTCAGATGTGGCAGGAAGGCTGGCCCGGCGTGCCCGCCGCGGAAATTCCCATCGGCCACGTGACCAACGGCATTCACGTGCCGTCCTATGCCGGCCCGGCCTTCCGCTCCCTGCTCAACCGTACGCTCGGCGAAGGCTGGGAAGAGCACATTCTCGACACCGACAACTGGAAGAAGCTCGCCGACGTGCCCGACGACGAACTCTGGACGGTCAAGCAGCTCCAGAAAAAGCGCCTGCTCGACTACCTCCGCGCACAGATGCCGCAGGTGGCAAAGACGCTGGGCATCCCCTACGAACGCCAGAAGGCCATGAGCGCGCGTCTCACGCCCGCAAGTCTGGTCATCGGCTTTGCCCGCCGTTTCGCCCCCTACAAGCGCGCCAATCTGCTTTTTGCCGATATCAAGCGCCTGTGCCGCATTCTCGACGACGACAAGCGCCCCGTGATCTTCGTCTTCGCGGGCAAGGCGCACCCCGCCGATACGCAGGGCATCGACATCATGCAGGAAGTGCTGCACCGCGCCATGACGCCGGAGCTGGAAGGCAAGATCTTCTTCATTCCCGACTATGATCTCGCCGTTTCCCGTCTGCTCTCGCAGGGCTGCGACGTCTGGCTCAACACGCCCCGCCGTCCCCGCGAGGCCAGCGGCACCAGCGGCCAGAAAGTCCCGGTCAACGGCGGCCTGAACCTCAGCGTTTCCGACGGCTGGTGGTGCGAAGGCTTCAACGGCCGCAACGGCTGGAACATCGGCGCGCAGGCCGGGCCGGACAACTCACCGGAGCAGAACGACTACGACGACGCCGAAAGCCTCTACAGTCTGCTGGAAGAAAAGGTGGTTCCCCTCTATTTCGAGCGTGACGCCTTCGATCTGCCGCACGGCTGGCTCGGCATGATGCGCGACGCCATGACCTCGCTCATCTCCCAGTACAGTTCCCACCGCATGCTCACGGACTACATCCGCGACTACTATCAGCCCGCGGCCCGCCGCCACGAAGCCCTGACGGAAAAGAACTTCGCTCTTGCCCGCAAGCTCGCCACCTGGAAGGCCGACGTGGTGCAGCGCTTCGGCAGCCTCAAGATGGAGAACCTCGTCATCAGCGGCCTTGGCAGCGAGGACTGCGCCGATGCCGAAAGCATGCACGTCAGCGTGGATGTCCTGCCCGGCGACATGACGGTCAAGGAACTCCTCGTGCAGCTCGTGGTCGGCCCCGGCAACGGCACCAGCTTCATCGGCAAGCCCGATGTGGTGGAACTCATCCTCGAAGACGGCGACGACCTCGCGGGACGCCTCACCTATACCGGCGACTACACGCCCACGCGCAACGGCCGCCATATCTACGGCATCCGCGTCATGCCCGTGACCGCCGGCCTCGACGCGCCCATCGACACCCGCCTCGTCCTCTGGGCGTAAGCGGCGGGGATATTGACGGGGGGAAGGGGAACCCCTTTCGCTGGCGCGCAAAGGGCCCAGCCTTTCCGAAGGAAAGGCGTTCTTGTAGTTCTTCCCCCGGCCCCCCACCCCTCCCCAAACGCGCTTTCTTCAGGAGGATACGGCAACGCGGCAACACGATGTGCTTCCCCCGCGCCGCCGTCCCCCGGAAATGCAACAATCCTCCCCAGCACAAAGGCCGCCCCTCTTTTGAGAGGGACGGCCTTTTATTTGTTATACTTATTATCACATTCACTTTAGAGCATTTCAACTTTAAAATGAGAGGAAACTCCCGATTCATATGCCGCAATCGTTGCCGTTCGTATTTCCCAGCGGACCATTTTCATAGCGGCAGATAAGGATATTCTTTTTTACATCTCAAAGTTGAATTGCTTTAGAGCAATTTCAGTTTGAAATGCTTCGCATTCCAAACCATACGGCCTGTCGTTTCGCGGAAAAAGCGCGGTTTTTCCGCTTACTTTTGGCCGGGCGGCACTGTGCCGCCGCCTCGCGTTTCACCTTTTCAAAGGTAACCCCCTCTATCTCATGATAAAAAATCTTCTGCCTGCCCGGAAAAAACCTCCTTATAAAAAAAATCCTTTTCATCATTATCCAATAGAGAATAATATGACGAATTAAAAATTTGAGAAGCTGCAGTTTTACGTGACACCTTATATTTATCACGTAGATAAAGAAGAAATACTCCATTTTTATCATTACTTTGGCGCAATTCACTAGCGGCAAGCTGTCGCGGCAGAAGCAGCTCGGCGGCGAAAGCGTTGGCCCGGCGTTCAACAAAATTGGGCATTCCCCCGCCTAAAACTTCTACAAGACCTAAAGCATGAGCACGATCCGTCAAAAGGTGGCATATTTCATGCCCCAAGGTAAATCGACGTCCATATTCATGAGAACAGCGTCTACCTTCCCCAACATTAAGTAAAATCAAAGGGCCATGAGCGTTGCTCCAGCAAGATAACGCGTCAAGAGCAGAGTTTTCCCATTTCATTTCTTGAATGCGCACCCCATAATCCCTGAGAAAATTTTCAGGATCTTCCAACGGAGAATCATCCGGCATTGAAAGAATTTTTCTCAAGTTCTCTGCAAGAGCATAACCTTGCTCATAAGCTTCCTTTTGCCTGCCAAACGTCGACAACCCAATAGTCGAAGCCTTAAGTTCTTCACTAACTCTATCAAATTTTTCTGTCTTTGAGGGAGGGCACAATAATATGGCATTCAAAATATCCATCTGCTGAGCTGAAGAAACAAATCCTGCGCTCATACGAGCTGCAGCAAACATTTCACCTTCCTGCATAATGGAACCGCTCCAGGAGTTATTCCATTGAGAGCCTATCCTCTGCGAGAGCATCTGAAAGTCATCTTTACTCATCCTTGCTAAAAGATGCATCCTTGGGATAATAATATCCCTAACGCAAGATTCCCTGTTTTCCCATGCATCAAGCAACGCTTGCGTCCCATCATCTGCAAAAGGACGCATCCATCTATAGATAATATCACCAACCTGACTCAATATATGATGACCGTCTTCTGCGGGGATTAATAATTGTTGCTTCTCAGAAGAAAACAGCATCTGATTTCCCATACGTACGACAAAAAAAGAGGGCAAAACGATGCCCGGCACAGCTTCCGCCAGGTCATGTCTCAAGCAGTATGAGCGCAGAGTTCTCCTCTGGTCTTCGCTAAAGGAAGAAGAATTTTTCTGATTAAGTAGTTCTTTCTCAATTTTAGCTAGTGTACCAGCAAGAACGTTGGGGTATGATACAGGTAAGGGCAAGCCCTGCTCATTCAGCAGCCACGCCCAATTTGATACCAAAAAAGATAACAGTTCGCTCCATGTCCATTCAACGCCTTCACTTCCTTCCTCTCGAAAAGTTGTCCATACAGGTACATTTTTCATATAGATGGAAAGGCGACCATTTCCAAATTTTCGCAAAGCCTTTGAAGGACGTTGCTCCAGCGTAATTTTTATATCTCTACAGCTTACTACGTCTTGTTGCATTATCTTCCACCCATTTTTTGAAACTATTTTCATCCCCAGATGCGATCGCACGTTCCTCCAAAAT
>DXFI01000014.1 GCA_019114565.1 Candidatus Desulfovibrio intestinigallinarum
TCGAGGGAGGAGAGGGAGGCCCTTTTTCAAAAGGGCCTCCCTCTCCTCCCTCGAACAAAGCTCACAGCCCCAAAACGTCACGCCTTGAAGCAGCGCACGCGCCAGCCGGGGGCAAGCTCCCGCCAGGGAGGCACGGCTGCCCGGCAGTGCTCGTCAGCCTGCGGGCAGCGGGGATGAAAGCGACAGCCCGGCGGGGGCGCAAGCGGACTGGGCAGTTCGCCCGCCACGGGCGCGGGCAGACGACGGCGGGCCGCCGGATCGGCGGACAGCCGGGGAGAGGCCGCCAGCAGGGCCTGCGTATAGGGATGCGCCGGACGCTCCAGCAGACATTCCCGGGGTCCTTCTTCCACAACCTGCCCCAGATACATGACCATGATGCACGGGCACATGAAACCCACCACCGCAAGATCATGGGAAATAAACAGATAGGCGGGACCGAAGCGCTCCTGAGCATCCCGCAGCAGATTAAGAATCTGCGCCTGCACCGAGGCATCCAGAGCGGATACGGGCTCGTCGCAGACGATCAGATCGGGGCGGGTGACAAGAGCGCGCGCCACGGCGATACGCTGCCGCTGCCCGCCGGAAAACTCGTGCGGATAGCGCCGCTCCATACCTGCAAGGCCGATGGTGGCGAAAATCTCGGCCACGGTGCGCCGACGGGCTTCCGGCGACAGTTCCCCCTGCGCGCCGTCCCGGCCTGCCAGCGCCGCAAGCGGTTCTTCCACGGCCTGCCCGACGCGCATCCGGGGATTCAGCGAGGAAAAGGGGTCCTGAAAGACCATCTGCACGCGCCCTGCCAGCGGACTTTTTGCCCCTGCCGGGGGCAGGGGCCTGCCCTGAAACAGAATTTCGCCCGCACCGGGCGACAGCAGGCCGCAGGCAAGACGCCCCAGCGTAGACTTGCCGCAGCCGGATTCGCCCACCAGCCCGAGACTTTCCCCGGCATGGAGCTCAAGATCAACGCCGTCCACGGCGCGCAGCCACGCGGCATCGCGCCAGAGACCGCCGCCGACCCGGAAAAAACGCGACACCTGCCGCAGGGCAAGCAACGGCGCGTGCTCGTCGCCGGAAGCTAGCCGCATGTTTCCCCCGTCACGCCCGCGCCGTCAAAGGTCGCCATTTCATTGAAAACGGCCGCGGCGCAGCGCAACAGATGATAGGCCACGGCGGCCCCCGTGCCCTCGCCCAGCCGCATGCCCAGATGCAGCAGGGGCGCGCCTTCTTCCAGAGTTTCCAGCGCGGGCACATGGCCCGGTTCCGCACTGGCGTGGGAAAGCACGGCATATCCTGCCAGAGCCGGACACAGACGCACGGCCACGGCATAGGCCGCGCTGCAAATAAAGCCGTCCACCAGCACGGGCAGACGCTGCGCCGCCGCTCCCAGCATGATGCCCGCCATGACGGCTATCTCGAAGCCGCCTACGGCCGCCAGCACGCCCAGCGGATCGTCCTTGCAGCACGCCGCCGCATTGACGGACAGGGCGCGCCGGATGACGGCGGCCTTGTGCCGGACGCGTTCCGGCCCGGCTCCCGCGCCGGGGCCGGTCATGGCGTCGGGATCAAGCCCCAGCAGGGCGCAATAGATGGCCGTTGCGGCGGTCGTATTGGCAATACCCATTTCCCCGGTTGCAAAGCAGCGCACGCCCCGGGCGGCCTGTTCCGCCACAAGAGCCATACCGCGCCGCAGGCCTTCCGCCGCTGTCTCGCGCGACATGGCGGGGCCCTGACTCATATCCGCCGTACCGTCACCCAGACGGCGATCCAGCAATTTCTCATGCGGCGGGAAGGGGCCGCCGACGCACCCGGCATCCACAAGATAAAAATCCATGCCCCCGGCGCGGCACAGCACATTGACCCCGGCTCCACCCGCCAGCAGATTTGCCACCATCTGACGGGTTACGATCTGCGGAAACGGGGATACGCCCTGCGCCGCCACGCCATGATCGCCCGCCACGGTGAACATGAGCGCCGGACTGACCTGCAGCGGCGTTTCGCCGCCGCGCATGGCGTACAGACGCCGGGCCAGCTCTTCAAGACGGCCGAGACTGCCCTGCGGCTTGGTAAGATTGTCCAGATGCGCCTGCGCCGCCGCAAGATCCGCCGGGCTGACCGGCACAATCGCGACGTCGGGAGCGACCTCAGCCAAAAGAGAAGTATTCTGGTTCGTCATGCCCGTGTTTGTAGCGTATCCCGCGCCGGGGCGCAAACAACGGGCTTGAGCATTTTCAGTTTGAAACACGTTGGTTTTCAAACCATACGGCCTATCGTTTTGCGAAAAACGCGTTTTTTTCGCTCGCTTCGGGCCGGGCGGCGCTGTGCCGCCGCCTCGCGTTTTACTTTTTTAAAGGTACAACGCTCTTGCATGCACGCGCAAAAGACACGACTATAAACAGGACCAGAGCATTCTCAGCTTGAAACTCTGTACGTTTCAAAGGCAAAACGCTCCATATTCCACCCGGAGGATACTTTCATGCGTCTTTCCCCCCTGCTTGCGGGCCTGACCTGCGCCCTGCTGCTGACCACAGGCAGCATTGCCGCCCCCGCGCCCGACAGTCCGCGCCTGACGCCCGTAGTTCGGGCAGTCAATGCCACGGCTCCCGCCGTCGTCAATATCACCAGCACCCATATCATCGAAGGACAGCGATTCTCGCCTCTTGAACAATTCTTCGGCTTCGGGGAAGATCCCTTTGCTCCGTCCCTGGGGCCCCGCAGGCAAAAACGCGTCAGCCTCGGCTCCGGCGTCATTGTGGACGGCTCCCGCGGGCTGGTGCTGACCAATGCCCACGTTATCGCGGGCGGTGATGACGTCATGGTGCGACTTCAGGACGGCCGGGAATTTGCCGCCTCAGTCAAGGGCGCCGATCCCGATTTCGACATCGCCGTGCTCGAACTGCGGGGCGCGCACAATCTGCCCTCGGTCCGTATGGCCGATTCCTCCGACATCATGCCCGGAGAGACCGCCATCGCCATCGGCAATCCCTTCGGCTACAATCATACGGTCACGGTAGGCGTCATCTCCGCCATGGGGCGCACCATCCGCAGCGAAGACGCCGTGCTGACCGATCTGCTTCAGACGGACGCAGCCATCAATCCCGGCAACAGCGGCGGGCCGCTCCTCAATCTCGAAGGACAGCTGATCGGCATCAATACCGCCGTTTCCGCCAAGGGCGAAGGCATCGGCTTTGCCATCCCCGTCAACAAGGCGCGCCGCGTCATGGACAATCTGCTCCACGGCGGCAAGGTTTCCCCGCTGTGGCTCGGTCTGTCGGGCGAGGACATGGATCAGCGCATTGCCATGGCCCTTGGCCTCAAGGAAGCCCGCGGGCTGCTGGTCACGGCCATATTCAACGGCGGCCCGGCCCAGCAGGCGGGCATGGAGCCCGGCGACGTCATCCTCGAAATCAACAAGTCCGCCGTGGACGACCGGCGCGACTACCTCAACATCCTGCGCAATCAGCTCCCCGGCGAACCCCTCACCCTGCGCGTGGCGCGCGGTGACCGGGAACTGCGTCTGAGCATGACGCCCGTGCCCTTTGACAACGAAACCGCCCTGCGCATGATGGAAAGCCGCTGGGGCCTCTCGCTCCAGGGCACGCGCGGTGGCGTGGCCGTCGTCCAGGTCCGCCGGGACGGCCCGGCCTCCTTCCTGCGACGCGGCGACATCATCGTGGGTGTCGGCGGCACGCGCACCGCCACGCTGGAAGCGCTCATAGACGCCTTCCGCCACGAACGCATGGCCAAGCAGGTACTGCTGCACGTCATCCGCAATGGCCGCGAATACTATGCCCGCCTGATTGTGCGCTAAGTGAGCTTCCGGGGGGAAGGAAACCCCCTTGGCTGGCGCGCAAGGGTGTTTCCTTCCCCCCGGGCCCCCCATCCTTCCCCCAACGCGCTTTATCAGGGTAAATGCAACGCTGCGGCAAT
>DXFI01000126.1 GCA_019114565.1 Candidatus Desulfovibrio intestinigallinarum
AAGGGGGGTGCCTTCCCCCCGGAAAAACTATGTGGCGTTTACACGCCCTATTCCGGCAGCGCCACCAGCCGTTCGCGCAGCGCCCGGATGCGATCCCGGATTTCTGCGGCGCGTTCAAATTCCAGATCGCGCGCCGCCGCGCGCATATCCTTTTCCAGCGTGGCGATCAGCTCCGCCGTGGCCTCGGCCGTCAGCGGAACGGCGTTGCCGTCGTCGGCGGCCTTGTTCTTTCCGCCCTTGCCTCTGCCCTTACCGCGCCCTCCGGCGGCGTCCGCGTAAAGGGCGTCGAGCGGCGACGTCAGACTTTTGCTGGTGCTGCGCGGCGTGATGTTGTGCTCGGCATTGTAGGCCTGCTGCTTTTCGCGGCGGCGGGAGGTTTCGCTCATGGCGGCCTTCATGGACGCCGTCACCGTGTCGGCATAGAGAATGACATGTCCGTGCGCGTTGCGCGCGGCCCGGCCGAAGGTCTGAATCAGCGAGCCCGTGGACCGCAGAAAGCCTTCCTTGTCCGCATCCAGAATGCAGACCAGCGAAACTTCGGGAATATCCAGCCCCTCACGCAGGAGGTTGATGCCCACAAGCACGTCAAACTCGCCGGTACGCAGGGCGCGGATAATCTGCATGCGTTCGAGCGTGTCGATATCCGAATGCAGGTAGCGCGCCCGCACACCCATATTGCAGCAGTATTCCGTCAAATCCTCGGCCATGCGCTTGGTCAGGGTCGTGACGAGAACGCGCTCGCCCCGCTCGATGCGGGCGCGGCATTCGCCCAGCAAATCGTCCATCTGACCTTTGGTGGGCCGCACTTCCACCTCCGGGTCCACCAGACCCGTGGGGCGGATGATCTGCTCGGCAACAATGCCCTGCGCCTGATCCAGCTCGTATTTGCCCGGCGTGGCCGACACGTACACGACCTGATGCAGCAGACGGGTAAATTCGTTGAACTGCAACGGCCGGTTATCCAGCGCCGAAGGCAGACGGAAACCGTAATCCACCAGCGTCTGCTTGCGCGAACGGTCCCCCTTGTACATGCCGCCGATCTGCGGCACGGTAATATGGGACTCGTCCACAAAAAGAATGAAATCCTCGGGGAAGTAATTGAGCAGACAGGACGGCGGCTCGCCGGGTTTGCGCCCGTCCATGTGACGGGTGTAGTTTTCAATGCCGTTGCAATAGCCCAGCTCCTCCATCATCTCCAGGTCCAGCTGCGTCCGCTGCTCGATGCGCTGGGCCTCCAGCAGCTTGCCGTTCTCCTTGAACCAGCGCAGCCGTTCGCCCAGCTCGGTACGGATGTCGGAACAGGCCCGGTGCAGATTGTCCTGCGCCGAAACAAAGTGACTGGCCGGATAGAGCACCGTCTTGGAAATATCGCAGAGCGTCTCGCCCGTCAGCGGATCAATCTCGCACATCCTGTCGATATCGTCGCCGAAGAACTCAATACGCAGCGCCCGCTCATGATGATAGGCCGGAATAATTTCCAGCGCGTCCCCCCGCACGCGAAAGGTCCCGCGGTGAAAGTCGTAATCATTGCGCTCGTACTGCACTTCCACCAGACGGCTGATCAAATCTTCCATCGGGAAGCGCTGCCCGGCTTCCACGGGAATCACCATCTTTGCATAAAATTCCGGCGAGCCCAGACCGTAAATACAGGAAACGGAGGCCACAATGACAACATCGCGGCGCGTCAGCAGGGCGTGCGTGGCCGCATGCCGCAGCTTGTCGATGTTGTCATTGATGGACGAGTCCTTTTCGATATAGGTGTCCGAGGCCGGGACATAGGCTTCCGGCTGGTAGTAGTCGTAATAACTGACGAAATACTCGACGGCATTACGCGGGAAAAGTTCCCGGAACTCGTTGTAGAGCTGCGCCGCAAGGGTCTTGTTGGGGGCCAGCACCAGCGCGGGCCGGTTGCAGCGGGCAATGACGTTGGCCATGGTGAACGTCTTGCCGGAGCCGGTCACGCCCAGCAGCACCTGTGCCGGAACGCCGGCCTCAAGATTGGCGACCAGTTCGCCGATGGCCGCGGGCTGATCGCCCGTAGGGCTGTGCGTACTCTGCAACTCAAAATGATCCACAGGAAGCTCCCTTTTCCTCGCAGGGCAGCCACAGGCCGTCCCGATGCTCGTAGCGTTCCGTCCAGGGAAGCCAGAGTTCCGAAAGCTCATGAGGCGACGGCACAGCCTCGCGCAGCGCCGCCATGTAGCGCGTGCGCGGCCACAGCTCCGCCCCCATGCCCATCATGTGCGGCGTTTCCATCTGACAGTCCAGCAGCGTTACCCCGCGCTGCCGCAGCAGCGCCACCAGACCGGCCAGCGCCGCCCGGGAGGCTTCGCTCTCCCGGTGAAACATGGATTCGCCAAAGAAAGCCCTGCCAAGACTCACGCCGTACAGACCGCCGACCAGCGCCCCTTCCCGCCAGACCTCCAGCGAATGCGCGTAGCCCAGCTGATGCAGCTCCGTATAGGCGCGCAGCATATCCGGGTTGATCCAGGTGCCCGTCTCTTCCCTGCCCGCATAGCGCCGGGGGGCGGCACAGGCGCTGATGATCTGCTCAAAGGCGGCGTTCCACGTCAGCGTAAAGCCCCTGTTCCGGATATAACGGGCGCTGCGGCGCGGCAGACGGAACGCTTCCAGCGGCAGCACACAGCGCGGGTCCGGGGCCCACCACAACGGGACGCCCTGATTGAACCAGGGGAAGATGCCGCCGGCATAGGCGGCCAGCAGCCACTCCGGCCGCAGATCGCCGCCGCGGCACAGCAAGCCGTCGTCAAAGGCCGTTTCAAGCGGCGGAAAGGCTGCGGCACAGCGGCGGACAAGCTCCAGCCGGGGCGGCATCATGCCGACGCCGCCGGTTCGGCCGTCACGGTCAGCGCCCCGTCACGGACGCCCACCCGCGCGACGCCGCCTTTTGCCAGCGCGCCGAACAGCAGTTCCTCCGCCAGCACGTCCTCCAGCTCGCTCCGCAGCAGACGGCGCAGGGGACGCGCCCCCATGCGGGCGTCAAAGCCCTTTTCCGCAAACCACTGCCGCGCCCGGGGCGTCAGCGTCAGGCGCACGTTGCGCTCGCGCAGAGCGTCGGCAATCTCGCCCACGAACTTGCGCACAATGCGGTCCATGAGTTCGGACGTCAGACTGCGGAAGGGAACCAGCGCATCCAGCCGGTTACGAAATTCCGGCGTAAACAGGCGCTCCACGGCTTCCAGACTCTTGGACGCCGCATCGTCCCGGCTGCCGGACGTAAAGCCCAGCGAGCTTTTGGACATTTCAAAAGCCCCGGCGTTGGACGTCATGATCAGCACAACGTGGCTGAAATCCGTCGTGCGGCCGCTGTTGTCCGTCAGAGCGCCGTAGTCCATCACCTGCAACAGAATGTTGAAGATGTCGGGGTGCGCCTTTTCTATTTCGTCCAGCAGCACGACGGAATAAGGGGCCTTGCGCACGGCTTCCGTCAGCAGTCCCCCCTGATCAAAGCCCACATAGCCCGGAGGCGCGCCGATCAGCCGCGACACGGCGTGCTTTTCCATATATTCGCTCATGTCGTAGCGCAAAAACTGCACGCCCATGATTTCCGCCAGACTGCGCGCCACCTCGGTCTTACCCACGCCCGTGGGCCCGTAAAAGAGGAAGCTGCCCGCCGGACGCCGCCCCGGAGAAAGGCCCGCGCGCGAACGCAGAATGGCCCGCACCGTCAGCTCCACGGCTTCGTCCTGTCCGAAGACGAGCTTTTTCAGGGACGTTTCCAGCCCGGCCAGCTTCTGGCGTTCTTCGCCGGAAACCGAAGACACCGGCACGCCCGCCATGCGGGCCACCACCTGCTCCACGTCGGCAAGCCGCACGTGCGGGCGGGGCTGCTCGTCCGCCCCGTCCGTCTTCTTATCCGTCTTCGTATTCGTCTTTTTATCTGCCGCGTCGGCCTTGCCGCTCTCGTCTTCACGCTGTTTCTTCCGCAGGGCGGCCGCTTCGCGCAGGCGCACCAGCGCCCCGCTTTCGTCCAGCACGTCAATGGCCTTGTCGGGCAGCAGCTTGTCCCGCACATGCCGGGCCGAAAGCCGCACCATGCCTTCCAGCGCGTCGGCGTCATATTCCACATGATGAAAGTCGGCGTAGCGCGCTTTCAGCCCCTGCAGAATGGCCAGGCACTCCTCCTGACTGGGTTCGCGCACGTCGATACGCTGAAAACGCCGCGCCAGCGCGCGATCCTTTTCAAAATGATTGCGGAATTCCTCGTAGGTGGTGGAGCCGATGCAGCGCAGATCCCCGGCGGCCAGCATGGGTTTCAGCAGATTCGACGCATCCATGGAACCGCCGGACGTAGAACCCGCCCCCACGATGGTATGAATCTCGTCGATAAAGAGAATGGAATGGGGAATGTCCTTCAGCGCCTGCACAACGTCCTTCAGGCGCCGCTCAAAGTCGCCGCGATAGCGCGTCCCGGCCAGCAGCAGGCCCATGTCCAGCGCAAACAGGCGCGTCTCTTCCAGCGTGGGCGGCACATGGCCTTCGGCAATGCGCAGGGCCAACCCTTCGGCCAGCGCCGTCTTGCCCACGCCCGGCTCGCCCACAAAGAGCGGATTGTTCTTGCGGCGGCGGCTCAGCACCTCAACGGCGCGCGCCAGCTCCTCATCCCGTCCCACCAGCGGATCAATTTTGCCTTCGCGCGCCCGCGCCGTGAGGTCCGTCGCGTACAGCTCAAGCGGATTCTTTTTCTTTTCCTTCCCTTCCTCTCCATCCTCGGCCACGCCTTTGGAGCCGCCGCCCTCTTCCAGCCCGTGCGAAATGAAGGTGAGCACATCCAGACGTTCCACGCCCTGCCGCTGCAAATAATAGCGGGCGTAGCTCTGCTCTTCTTCCATGATGGAAACCAGCAGATCGCCAAGCTGCACCTGCGTGCGCCCGGAAGAACGGATATGGCCCACGGCGCGATCCAGCACGCGCTGCACGGCTTCCGTCTGTACGATGTCCAGACGGCTTTCCTGCGGCAGCGGCGTAAACTCCGAAGCAAAGAACTGTTCCAGCTGCTCCCGCAGCAGGTCGGCGCTGGCGCCGCTGCCTTCCAGAATCAGCTCTCCGGTATGATTGAGGGAAAAGGCAAAAAGAAGATGTTCCACCGTCAGCAGCTCGTGCCGGCGGCGCTGCACTTCGGCAATGGCGCCGCGCAGCACGTCTTGAACGTCGTTGCTCAACATGGGCGTCACTCAGCCGCGCAGGGCGGCAGGAAAGATTGCAGGGGACAACACGTCAACATTTTTCCATGGTACAGCGCAGCGGATAGCCCGCGGCCCGGGCGCGGCGCTCCACGCTCCTGACCTTGGCTTCCGCCACTTCAAAGGTATAGACGCCGCACTGACCGACGCCTTTCTGATGCACGTTAAGCATAATGGCCGTGGCCTCGTCCACGGTCTTGCGGAAAATGTCGCACAGAACGGCAACGACAAATTCCATGCTGGTATAATCGTCATTATGCAGCAGAACGCTATAGCGATCCGGCTCCTTGATCTTGCCTTCCACAAGACACTGGCTGTCGCCGTCCATATCCGGCTGTCTGCTCATGCCGTTTCCTCCATGCTCTCCCCGTGCGTCAGTCCCAGCGCCTCGCGCAACCGTGTGCGCTCCGGCTCCTCAAAAACAAAGGACAGCCGCGGCGGCAGCCCCTGCGCGCCGCGCCACTCCTGATGCAGGGCATGATAACTCTTGGTGCTGGTTTCGCATTTGTCAAGATGCAGGCAGCGTTCCGCCGTTTCAATGGCTTTCGGCTCGCCCTCGATCTCTATAATCCGCGTAAAGGGAACCTGATCCAGCGCCACCAGCGCGCCGGGCAGCCGCCACTCCTCGCGCACCTTTTCATAGCAGGCCCGCTCCACATAGCCGAGCCCCTCAAAAATCCCGCGCAGGGACGCCGCCTCGCTGATGCCGCATTCCCGTTCCTCGCGCACCTTGAACGGCCCGTCGGCGCGCGACGGCATCTTGAGCGTCAGCACGTGGCGCTTCCGGTCGGGCCATTCCTGCGTTCGCAGCCGCAGCAGAAAACCCGCGTCGGCAAAGCCGCCCTCTTTCCTGTCGAAAATGCGGTTGCTCTCAAAATGCACGCCCAGAGGCACGCCGCCCATCTCACGCAACCGGCGACGGACGGCATCAAAATCAGGGTCAAGATATTTGCGTTCGATTTCCAGTGACATGAGTTCTTGCCGTGTGGTTTGCGGTTTACTTGCTGTTTCTCTTTTTGTTGCGGGGGGCCCCCCCTCTGCTGGCGCGAGAGGGTGTTTCCCCCCGCGCCCCCCTTCCCCCAGCGCGCTTTTAGAGCGTTTCACCTTTGAAAAAGGTGAAACGCGAGGCGGCGGCACAGCGCCGCCCGGCCCGAAGTGAGCGGAAAAACCGCGCTTTTTCCGCGAAACGACAGGCCGTATGGTTTGAAATGCGGAGCATTTCAAACTGAAAATGCTCTATCGGGAGGCCGACCGTTCCGGGGCTGCCGGAAGCGCCTCGCGGCCCGCCGTCCCCCGGCAGGGCTCGCTGTGACTGTGTGACGGAAAGGGGCAGATCCGAAAAGCTTTTTCGCCAACAGGTGAATTTTATTCAGGAATGACCTTTTGTCACGCACTGTCACGCAACGTCACGCCGTGTTCGTCCCAGCGTTGCGGCCCCTGCGTCCCCTTCCCCTAGGGCCTGTTAACAAAAATTTGCAATTTATTTCAAATAAATAGGAACA
>DXFI01000127.1 GCA_019114565.1 Candidatus Desulfovibrio intestinigallinarum
TCTGCTTGATTCATTCCCCGCCCGCTTTCCTCCTGCTCACACGGCTTCCTGCCGACACACCGCCCGGTACGGCTACCCACGCAAATTTTCCCACAGCAACGGCCCCCCCTTCGCAGGGTTTTCTCTTTCTACCGCCTCCTGCCACAACCGCGCCCGCCATTCCCCGCTACAGCTGACCTCCGGCGAGGCTACGCCCTTCGCCCTTGCCGCTGATGCAGCGATGTCGCGGGCGCGAAGGCGATCCCGGACGCCCGCAGGGCGGACGGAGCGCCGCAGCAGGCGCGAACATCACCCGGCAAAGCCGGGAAGGTTCGCGCCGATGCCCCGCGCGACACGCGGCGGGCGGGGTACAGTCAACTCAAGAGACTCCTTCCGCGTTACCGCAAAAAGGGGAGTACGGGGGTGCAGGGGGTGTAGAGGGGTAGGATACCCCTCTCACCCCATGCCCCGCGCCGGGCAGGCGACCTGCCGCCCGCTCCGGGCAGCAGCCGCGATGCAAGGAAGAAAAAAAGAAGATGAAGAACAAAAAAGAACAGCCGCAGGCCAAGGAAGAAATGCAAAGAAAACAGCATAAAAAAAGCGCGGCATAACCGCGCTTTTTCCGTCACAAGCGGCTCCTGAAAAACCGCTCTTCCCGGGCCTTTCCTATCAATTTCCAGCCTCACGCAAGACTGAGACTCCCCTGCTCCGTCAGGGCGGCCGGTTCCGCCGGATCATTGGTTCCCAGCTCCCCGCGAAAAGCCTTTGTCAGCACAGCGCGTTTTATCTGCTCAATGCGCGCGGCCACACGCTCCGCCGCTTCCTGCGCCCTCCGCTCCCGCGCAAGCAGCTCATCAAGGATGCGGACAATTTCGGCTTGCTCTTGCTGAGAAAAACTAGGAACCGGTAGCTTTCTAACAATTTTTTCATTTAAATTTTTTAAAGTTGTGCCGACTGCATGCTCTTCTAAGTATCGCATTCCTTGACAGCTTGATATAAACAATGAATAAAATTTAGCATTATATTCTGGCTTCAATCTGATAATCATACTTCCAGTGCCACATATCCAGCCAGACTCGGCACATGAGACAGGTGCACAGCGCCCCATTTCTCCGCGTCGACCTAAAACAATATCATTTTCTTTTAATGCATATACAGCTAGTTCCTCAGCCTTATCCTTTGAAATAGTATTATTTATTGCTACTAAAATTTTCTGCCCTTCTATATGCTTTGGATTTACAATTGGAACACCATTTGAGATATAGTCATCTTTATGCAACATAGAACCAAACGGCCCTATTTTGATATCTAAAACAATATCCTCAAGAAGAATATTTTTTATAGCCTTCCCAGCCGTCAACTCCCCGGAAAAAGCCTTGTGCAGCAGGGCGGCCTTGCGCGCGGCACAGCGCCCGAGCACGGCATCCACCTTTTCCCGAGCCTTATCCAGCCGGGCAAACAGACTTTCTATGCGGGCGACAATGCGCTCCTGCTCCGCCCGCGGCGGAAGGGGGACGCAAATTTCTTGTACCCGTGAAAGTGTTATGCCCAAAACTGTTGTTCCACTACTCCTAGCAATAAATTCATTTTTCAAACAAACAAAACAATAGTAAAGAAAGAGATTATTCAGTTGAGTTTTTACAATTTTCAAATCTTGATTAACAGCTAAAACAGTTTTTGCAACAGCTACATTCCCAGGTGAAATTCTCGTAACTATAATAATATCATCTAAATCACACACATTTGAGGAACTATTACGCAAACCACTCTCTGTAATGGAATCCAATGTATTATAAAGAAACTTTCCTTTTATATCTTTTACGCTAGCCCAAGGAATATTACCATTCCAATATTCAGGGATATTTTTATTAGGTGTCCCCCCTCCAATGAAAGAACAAATCCCCCCCAACCGAACCCACCGCCAGTTCTCCGGCACGGCGTAGGGCTGCTCCGCCTCGGGCACAAGGACTTCCTGCGGCGCGGACTGCGCCGCTCTGCGAATACGGGCCATCAGCGCGCCTCCCGTTCCAGCAGCCGCAGCTCCCGCACCACGCCCTGCAAGAGATCCACGGCCTCTTCGAGATCGGCGATGCAGGCCTCCGCATCATCCGCGGGATCGGGCAGATCCTCCTGATCCTGCACGCCCGCATCCCGGATCAGCCCCAGATCCAGACTCTCGCCTGCCGCGGTGATGTCTGCGCGACTGTACGCCCGCCAGCGTTCATCCTGTACGGCGTGCCGGTCTTCGGCGTCATAGGCGGCCTCGAAGCCCGCAAAATGCTCCTGCGTCAGCGGGTTTGTCTTGCCGAACGACGGCATGTTGGTACGCAGATCATAGAACCAGACTTCGTCCGTAGCTCCTTTATCCGTTGTGGCGCGCGAAAAGAACAGGACGTTTGTTTTGACGCCCTGCGCATAAAAAATACCCGTGGGCAGACGCAGCACCGTATGCAGACGGCACTTGTTCATGAGATCCACGCGAATGCTCGCGCCGTCGCCATCGGCAAAAAGCACGTTGTCGGGCAGAACCACGGCCGCCCTGCCTCCCGGCTTCAGACTGCGGTAAATGTGCTGCAAAAAGTTCAGCTGTTTGTTGCCGGAGGCAAAGGTAAGGTCGGTGCGCGTGGCGCGTTCGCCGCCCTTCTTGGTGCCGAAGGGAGGATTTGTCAGCACCAGATCATAGCCTTTCAAGGACGAGCCTGCGGAGGAAAGCGTATCCGCCAGCAGGATTTCCCCCTCAATGCCGTGAAGCATGGCATTCATGAGCGCAAGCCGGTGCGTGTCGTGCACCAGCTCGCAGCCGGTAAAGGCTTCCTTTTTCTGAAAGGTCACGGCATCGTCATCTAGATCAAAATAGTCGTCCGTCCGACTGCGAACATAGCGATCCGCCGCGATCATGAAGCCGAAGGTGCCGCATGCAGGGTCGTTGCAGCGTTCGCCGGCCTGCGGCCGCATCAGCCGCACCATGACGTCAATCAGCACGCGCGGCGTAAAATACTGACCTGCGCCGGACTTTTTTTCTCCGGCGTTCTTTTCCAGCAGACCTTCATACAGATTGCCCAGCCCTTCTTCCTGCGCGGAATACCAGTCCAGACTGTCGATATTGAGGATGATCTTTTCGAGATTTTTTGGTTCGTCGATGCTGGTGGACGCGCCCTGGTAGATTTCCCGCACGCGGCCGCGCCCCTTTTCGCCCAGTTCCGCCAGCAGCTCCCTGTAGAACTTCTTGAGCTCGATGCCGCTCCGGCGGCGCAGGTCTTCCCAGCGGTAGCCCTCGGGGATGCGCTCTTCCTGCCCTGTTTCCTTCGCCATCTTGAGAAAGAGAATATACGTCAGCTCGGTAACGTACTGATGATAGGTGATGCCGTCATCCCGCAGGACATGGCAGAGATTCCAGAGTTTCGAGACGATTTCCTGCGTGGTCATGCAGCCATGCTCCCTTCATCGTACAGATAACCGTTAAGCTCGGCCACCAGACCCGCAAGGCGGTTGCCGAACACTTTATCAAAAGCGCCGAATCCCCCCTTGTCCCGAAAGAGCGGGCTTTCGTCAAAGGTCTGCGGCGTCAGCACGGATTCCTTGATCAGATATTTTTCTATGCGATCAAGCCATTTGAGTTCCTTTGCGGAAAAGTCGTGCGCATGCTTCAACCGTTCCACGGCACGATGCACGCGATCCTCATGATTCAGCAGCGGCGCATTGACGGCATAGCGACGGATAAGGCCGATAATATCCGCCGTTATGGTCGTATTGCTCGTGTGCGACACGGCCTCGTTGAGCTGCCGGACGGTAAAGCCCTCGCGCTCCAGTGCCAGACGCAGGCTTTTCAGGCTTTCGCGGGTCAGATCCGCCGGGCGGCTGCACACGATTTCCAGCGCCGCAAGGGTGGCGCGATGCGTCTTTACAAACTCGCTGAACGCGGCAAGATAATCTTCCGGCCGCTGATTGTCCCGGCCGTAGCCGCGCGTGTGGTGCAGCAGCTCGTCGGGCCGGTCGGAAATGACGACGGGCCGCGGGCTGCCCTCCGCCCCTGCCTCCTGAATGAAACGGAAAAGCTCCCGCAGGGAAAGCAGCCGCTCCCTTGCCTTTTCGGGGGTGAGGTCTTCCACTTCCGCCGCCAGCGCATCGGGCGTTGCACCGGCCATATCGGCAAAATGTCCGAGAAGTTCGGCGCTCATGGTGCGTTTGCGGCGCTGCAAACGGACGACGATCTGCGTTATCTGCTGCGCTATCCGCCCCTTGTCCGTCAACGCTTCCAGCCCGTCGAGGAGCTGCTCGAACGTCGCGGAAGGATTCACCGCCACGGGCTTCATGGACGACACGGGTTCAAGAGCGTCATACACGCCCACGGCGTCGTAAATTTCAAAATGCGTCTTGCTGATATCCGGGCAGAGTCGCGTTGCCCGGCCCAGCATCTGTTCAAAAAGAATGCGCGAACGCACGCGGCGTAAAAATACCAGCCGCGTGATCTCGGGCACATCGATCCCCGTGGTCAGCAAGTCCACGGTTACGGCAATGCTGGGGAAGCGTTCGTTCTGAAAGCGCGTTATGGCGTCCTGCACCTTCTTGCGATTGCCGCCGCCCACGCTGCCGGTGATCTTCATGATGGCGTCGCCGTCCACCAGCTGTTCCGCATAGATTTCCTTGAGCAGACGCACAATCATGTCAGCATGCTGATCATTGACCGCATAAATGAGCGTCTTGCCTTCGGCGGGCTCTTCGGGATCAATGTCCCCGGCAATTTCCTCCAGCACGACCCGGTTGAAATTTTCGTTGACCACGGAACGGTTGAAATCATCAATTTCAAAGTCCAGCTCGTCTTCCAGCAGGGCGGCGTTGTTCACTTCGCCGGTAACGGGATCGTAGGTGGCGACCGTTTCCCCGGCCTTGTAGTGAATGCCCTCCGCGGCAAGGCGCGTGCCGATCTGATGCGGCGCGTCATGATCCACGAGATAGCCGTCAATGACCGCCTCACGGTAGGAGTAGCGGAACACGGGCTCGCCGAAAAGCCGCGTGGTATGCAGCGCGGGCGTGGCCGTCAGTCCGATCCGGACGGCATCGAAATATTCTATGACTTCGCGGTACTTGCTCTGAAAATCGCGCTGATCGCGGTACAGATCCTCCAGCTCCGTCATATCCCTGTCAAAAACGTAGCCCCGGTGGGCCTCGTCCACAATGACGAGATCATAATCCGTTACCGCGGGCATGGCCGCGTCATCCGCAGGATACAGAATACGCCGCATCATTCCCTGCACGGTGGCCACATGCACCCGCGTTTCCCTGTCTATGGACTTTCCGTCCAGCTCCTTGACGTTGTAAATCTCATTAAGGGAGTGCAGTTCCTCAAGACGGATATCCCGGAAGGCATTCTGCGCCTGTACGCCAAGCGCCGTCCGATCCACCAGAAACAGCACGCGCCGAAAACGCCCGGTCTTGAGAAAGCGGTATATCAGTCCGATGACAAGGCGCGTCTTGCCCGTGCCGGTCGCCAGCGCCAGCAGCACGCGCTGCGCCCCGCCGACAACGGCCCGCTCCGCCGCCTCGATGGCCCGCACCTGATAGGGCCGCAGGTTCAGACCGTCCCGATCCGTCAGCATATCGCCGGGCAGCGCGGCAAGGCGCTGGTTGGCTTCTTCCGTATCCCGCTCCAGCAGTTCCCGCATGCCGTCGGGGCTCATCCAGCCCCGCAGCGCCCGGGGAGGCTCGCAGGCCCGGCGCAAATCCTGAAACCAGATGCCGGACTTTTCCTTCCACTGTTCCAGATAGGGCCTGCCGTTGGTAGCAAACACAAAGGGCACACGGTACGGCGCACGGCAGCAATCCATAATATAGGCGCTGTCCTCGTCGCGTATGTCGCGGGCATAGTCCCGGCACTGATGATCCAGCACGGCCGGGATATCCTTGTGTCTGGCCTTGGCCTCGATGACTCCAATCAGCTTCAGTCCGGCAAAAAGCGCATAATCGGCAAAACCCGACTTGCCGTCGGCCGAAAGCGTGGGCCATTCCGCTATGGCCATGTTACGCCCGGCAACGGGACGCACGCCCCGGGAATAGCGCAGCGTTTCGGTATCCGCCTCCCAGCCGGTACGGCGGAGCTGCTCGTCAATACGCAGGCGCGTTTCCGCTTCGGAAATATGTCGTCTGCCTGCGGCATTCTGCACGCGGGCGCGGCGTTCCCCCTCCGGCATCTTCGGCCCGGCGGCGGCACGGGCGGCGGCCTGCTCCACGAGCTGCTCGTCGCTCTGCTCCGTTGCGGACGCAGCCGGGGCCGCAGCCTCCGGCGTCACGAAATCCTGATGGCGGTAGTCTTCTTCTCCGTAAGACAGGAAAAACCACTCGCACAGGCTGTGCGCCGTCTGCAACAGAGAAAGAGTCTGCTCCGGCAAAGGCGCATACCCCTCATGCGCTGCCTTGTTGCGCACCTTGCGCAACACATGAAAGGCCGCCGCCACATCCTCCTTGAGCAGGCCGCGCCGCTGAAGAATGCCCAGACGCTCCGCCGCGCCCGCGTCTGCCGGTACGGTGATGCTCCCGTCATTCATGGCAAGCATGATTTTCACCATCCCCTCGCACAGCAAGCCCAGTTTCAGTACGCAGGCATGCGGATCGGACTGCCAATAGCGCTCGGCCATGCGCCCGAGCTGCTCCAGTTCCGAAAATTTCTCATGCAAAAAGGCAAAGTTGGAAGACATGCGGCCTCCGTCGACAAACTTTCCGGCACATCAGCCGGGAATACGCGCCCGGCTCCTGCCCTATTCCACATCCTTTGTATAGAATATCCGGGCCGGAATAAAGAGGCCGTATTCCAGTCCCTCGTCTCTTGCCACGGCTTATCTGCCACAGGAGTACGTGCTTTGATTGGGGGAAGGGACCCCCATCCCTCCCCAAACGCGCTTTTCTATGTTTCCTTCTCTTTTTGGGGAGGGGGAACCCCCTCTGCTGGCGCGAGAGGGTGTTCCCCCTCCCCCTAGAGCATTTTCAGTTTGAAATGCTTCGCATTTCAAACCAT
>DXFI01000128.1 GCA_019114565.1 Candidatus Desulfovibrio intestinigallinarum
TCCTCCATGCGCCAGCAGATGTAATCGTACAGGGTTTCCTGATACTGCATGGCAAATTCCGGCGCGGGATAGTCTCCGGCCGTAAGGCGGAATTCGTGCGGAAACTGGAAGAAGGTCTGGGAATTGATAAGCTCCCGCAGCACGTCTTCCAGTTTTTTATTGAGAAAGACGGCGCTCTGACGCAGCTGGGTCAGCTTCCAGAGCGTGGGCCGCAGGTGCACGCTGTAATAGGCATAGCCGTTGAAAAAGCCGCGCTGCTCCACACGGGCGGGATAACCCGAAAAGACGGCGGGAGCGGCGTCGCCGTCGCGCAGGATCTCAAAGCGGCAGGGCGCGGCAAGCAGTTTGCCCGTATCCACGGCCGCGTCGGCGCAGACAAGATCAATATGAAAATCAAACAGGCGATGCAGGCCTTCCACGCCGGTAAAGCCTGTGACATGGAAGGGAGTTTCTGTCTGAACGGGAGAAATGAAGCGAAACCGTTCGGTCAGCGTGGTTGCCATGCGCGTATCCTTGGCTTTGCAGTTCTGAAAGGCCGGGAAATCTTTTATACGGCATTACGGCTGCAAAGAAAAGAGAATCACATGTGCATTCCGTCGGTGGCGTATGTGTAATTATTTAATATTGTTGTATGTAACAGATTGTGTCAAAGAGGCAGACGGAAGATGCTCCGCGTCGTGCCGGAGCATTCATCAGGCGCGGGACGCCGACTGAAGCGGTATTTTCGGCCTTATTCCCGGCCCTGACGCAGCTGTTGCAGCAGGGCCCGGGCTTCGGGATCGTTCCGTTCGGCCGCGCGTTGCAGCCAGCGAGCGGCCTGCACGGCATCGGCGGGAACGCCGTCGCCCCGCAGCAGGCACAGGCCGTAATTGCGCATGCCGTCCGTTTCTCCCTGTTCGGCGGATTTGCGGTACCAGGCGGCGGCTTCCGCGGCATCGGGGGCTGTTCCCTGTCCCGTCATGAGGGCATAGGCCAGATTGATTCGGGCCGGGCCGTAGCCGTTCTGTGCGCCGACACGATACCAGCGCACGGCTTCGGCGGCGTCCTGCGCAACGCCGAGGCCGTTTCTGTAGCATTCGCCCAGATAGTAGGCGGCAGGAGAGTAGCCCTGATCGGCGGCGACGCGAAAAAGGCGCGCGGCTTCGGCCGGGTCCTGCGCGACGCCGTGCCCGTCAAGGTAGCATTGTCCCAGATTGGAAATGGCCGGGACATAGCCCTGTTCTGCGGAGGCGCGGAACAGCGTTGCGGCCCGGGCGGGATTTTTAACGACGCCGTCGCCGCGCATGAGAAGATTGCCGAGAGAATACTGGGCTTCGGGGTAGTCCTGATCGGCGGCCCTTTCATACCACACGGCGGCTTCCGGCAGGGAGGCGCGCAGGCCCAGCCCCCGTTCGCAGCAGATGCCGAGATTGTACTGGGCCGGAGCAAAGCCCTGTACGGCGGCCCTGCGGTACCATTCGGCGGCCTGCCGGTTGTTCTGCGCCGTGCCCTTTCCTTCCAGCAGCATATTGCCCAGTTCCCACTGCGCGCGCGGGGAGCCGTTCTGTGCGGCGCGCAGCAGCAGAGGCAGGGCCTGTGCCGTATCCCGGCGGATATCCCGCAGCAGCAGCGCCGCCATGCAGTCCGCCTCCGGTTCCCGCGCCTGCGTCAGCGCCGCCAGCAGGGTTTGCACTTCGTTGCCGTCTGCGGACGCGCCTTCAAGAATGGCCGCTGCCCGCGCCGTAAGCGACGACACGTCCTGCGCCTGCGCGGCAGGCGCGACGCCAAACAGCAGAAGAGCGCAGATCAGGGTCTGAATACGACGGATCATGGATATTCCTTTTTCGGGCTGAGGGGCCGATGCAGAGGATGGGGGCTTATGCCTCGTCGCGCCAGCGGCGGACAGGGCCGTGCAGGCCGAACTGATCGAGCAGACGCCCGCAGAACTGGCGCAGCAGATCGTCTATGCTGTCGGGGCGGGTGTAAAAGGCGGGCATAAAGGGCATGATGACGGCCCCGGCGGCGGCAAGGCGGCGCATATTGTCCAGATGAATAAGATTCAGGGGCGTTTCCCGGGGGACGATGACGAGGGGGCGGCGTTCCTTGAGGGTCACGTCGGCGGCCCTGTGCAGGAGGTTGACGCCCGCGCCGCAGGCGATGGCCGCAAGGCTGCTCATGGAACAGGGGCAGATGATCATGCCGTCGTTGCGCCAGGAGCCGCTGGCCGGGCCCGCGGCCACGTCGTCCGCGGGGTGTACGGTATGGGCATAGAGGGCCAGTTCCGCCGCTGAAACGCCGCCTTCTTCCTGCATGACGCGCATCGCGCCGGAAGAAATGATGAGATGCAGCTCAATCTCGGGCCGTTGCAGTGTCTGGAGCAGACAGAGAGCCAGCGGCATGCCGCTGGCGCCGCTGATGCCGACGATGAGGCGTCGTTTGTCAATGTTCTGTGCGGGCATTGCGATCTGATGTAGAAGGCTTGGGCGTGGCGGCGCTGTACTGCCGCCCGGCCAAAAGTGAGCGGAAAAACCGCGTTTTTCCGTGAAACGACAGGCCCTATGGTTTGAAGCGTCCAGCGTTTCAAACTGAAAATGCTCTAAGAGGTTGCAGCTCTCGGGACACAGTCGGCAGAAAAAGCGGAAGCCCCTTGCGGGGCTTTCCGAAATCTTGCGGCAGTGTCTGCGAAGATGTCTCTTCAGAGAGATCCTGCTAAAAAACTGAATAAAATTTTTGTCATAAAACTCTAAAAAACGCAAGAATCAAGCACGGTCAGATGTTGCGGGACTTTTGGATCGCTCTGGTTGCAGATTGCAGGAATGCATCCGTCTTGTGCTCGGCGGCATTATTTCATGCAGCTGCCGGGGGACGGCGACGAGGGGCGGAGCTTTGGCG
>DXFI01000129.1 GCA_019114565.1 Candidatus Desulfovibrio intestinigallinarum
TCAACTTTGAAAAAGGTGAAACGCGAGGCGGCGGCACAGCGCCGCCCGGCCAAAAGTGAGCGGAAAAACCGCGTTTTTTCCGCGAAACGACAGGCCGTATGGTTTGAAATGCAAAGCATTTCAAACTGAAATTGCTTTAGCGCATGGTAGCGGCCTTGGGAGGGAAGGGCAAGGCTGTTTTCCGGGGACGTGCTGAAAACAAAAAAGCGCCCTCCGGCGGAGCCGGAGGGCGCGGAATAACGAGGGATGATCCGGTTACTTGCTCTTGTTCTTGTAGAGCTTGTTCACTTCGAGGAGCACGTCCTGCGTGAGGTCCATGCTCTTGTCGGCGTAGAGAACGCCGCCGGCCGTGATATCGACCACGAAGTTGAAGCCCTTGCGCTGAGCCACTTCATAGGTGGCGTTGAACACGAGGGTCACCATATCCTGACGCAGCTTGATTTCTTCCTGCTCAACCTTGCGGAGGAAGTTGCGGGTCTTCTGATCCAGTTCCTGCTTCAGGCGGATGAATTCCAGCTTCTTTTCTTCGCTGGCCTTGGGGTCCTTGAGGGCCTCGGCCTTCTTCTTCAGGGTTTCACCCTGCTTTTCCAGAGCTTCACGCTCCTTGCCGTACTTGCTTTCCATCTGCTTCTTGGCGGCTTTGGCGGGGTCGCTCTGGGTGGCGACGGCCTGCATGTCCACCACGCCGATCTTGGCGGCGGGGGCGGTGGTGGCGGCTTCGTCGGCAAAGGCGACGCCGGCCATCATGACGCAAAGGGCAAGGGTCATGAGCAATACTTTACGCATTTGTAACTCCCTCTTCTTTCACTGACGTTATATCGTCCTTGCGGTATCGCACGCACTGTTGAAAACCCTTGCCGGGAGCGGCATGCGGGATGCAGTTGCGGCGCTTGCGGACGCACTGGGCGAACATGCTTCACATAGCATCAGCGCCCTTGCCCGTCAAGGCGTTCTCGGCGGTCCGGCGTTTCAGCAGGCGGTTCTTGTAGGCAAGAATGCCTTCCGCGATGCCTTCAGCCAGTGCCAGGCGATACTTGGCCTGAAGCAGCCGTTTTGCCTCGGCGGGGTTGGTGCAGTAGCCCAGTTCCACAAGGACGGCGGGCATGTTGGCCCCAAGCAGCACATGGAAGGGAGCGGAGCGCGCGCCGTTATTCTTGACCACAAAACCGCGTTTTTTGAGCCGGAAGATGGAAAGGCGCTGAATGTCGCCTGCCAGTCTGCGGCTTTCTTCCTGACGGGCCGAGAGCATGACGTCGGCGAGGATGTCCTGAAGGTCGCCGATACGCCGGTCGCTGCGGGCGTTTTCCAGTGCGGCGACGCGGGCGGCCTGCGGGTTGCTGGCCATGTCGAGGAAGTAGGTTTCAAAACCGTTGGCCGAAGCCGACGGGCTGGCGTTGATGTGAATGGACACGAAGATGTCGCCCCGGGCCGCGTTGGCCTTTTCGGTACGGCTGCTGAGGCTGAGGGTCGCGTCCTTGGTGCGGGTATAGACCACCTCAAGACCGTTGTCTTCCAGCAGGCGGCCGAGCGTCATGGCGACATCAAGCGTGATGACCCGTTCCGTCAGATCATTATGCTGCGTGCCGGGATCGCGGCCGCCGTGCCCGGCGTCGATGACGACGCGGCCCACGGAAAGGCCCAGCTGGCTGACAAGATTGGTGCGCCCGGCGCGAACGAGCTTGTGCCGGGGCGGCACGGTTTCGCTTTCGGCATAGGCGGGCCCTTCGGCCTTGCGCGGCAGGGGCGTGTTGCCCGAGGCCACGGAAAGCACGATGCGGAAGGGATCTCGCAGGGTGCGGATGTCGTAGCGGCGCACGTCGCGGAATTCAAACTGCAGGTTGGGCCCTTTCTTGCCGTCGCGCACGCGCACGGCCTGAAGGAGGCTGCCGCGCACGGTGACGCCGCGGCGCACGTCCTTGACCACGGAAGCGTCGTCAATTTCGAGCAGCACCTTGTCGGGAGCGTTTTTCTTGCCCTTGACGAGCCGCGCGCCATAGGTGGTGGGGCCGCTTAGCTCCAGCACGATCTCCACGCTGTTTTTCCCCGGCGAATCCCAGGAAAGGGTCTGCACTTCGGGCCGGACATCCCGGGGGGCCGGGCTGCGGGCGGGCGTTTTCTCGATCCGCGGAGCGGGCAGCCCCTTTTGCAGTGAGGCTACGGCCGTAGGCGGCGCAAGTTCCTTGCGCAGGGCAACGGCCTTTTCCTTCATGTCCCCGGTGGGATAGTCCTTGAGCTGACGATCCAGCAGGGCCCGGGCGGCATTTTTGTTGCCGAGATTTTCGGCCTGAATGCGGGCCGCGGCCAGCAGGGCGTCGTCGGCAAGCGCGCTTTTGGCGTAGTCGTCGGGCACGGCAAGATAAAGCTCCACCGCCCGGCGAAATTCGCCGGAAAGGTGGGAGCAGCGGGCCAGTTCTTCCTGACTGACGGCCGCGCGAAAAGCCGAAGCCGGACCGAGCACGGGATGCTTGCGGGCCTTTTGCAGGGTCAGGAACTCGTCGCGCAAATCTTCCCAGGGCTGGCGCTGGCAGGAGCGCACCTTGTCCTTGCGCAGGGCGGCCATGCGATCCTTGGCGGCGCGGTAGCGTTGCAGCAGCTCCTCGGCGGAAAGGGCCGGTGTCGGCGCGGGAGGCGGCGCGTCGTCAATCTTGCTCTGGACGGGCTGCGCCACCTTGCGGGCCTCGGGCGAGGTCTTGCCGTCGGCGGAGGCTCGCAGTCCCTTTTCCATATCCAGAGCCTGCGGCAGCATGTCGCCGTCGGGGTACTGCCGTTTCATGCGGGCGATGAGCTCCAGCGCGCCCTTGTCGTCCTTGAGCCAGGCCGCGCGCAGACGGGCGGCGCAGTAGAGGGCGTCGTCGGCAAGGCGGCTGTCGGCATGACGCTGCGCCACCTGCTCATAGCAGGCAACGGCGTTGAGCATGTCTTCCCGCGCAAAGGAACGGCGCGCCAGTTCTTCCAGCGTTTCGGCGGCACGGAAGAGCGCGGCCGGTCTGTTCGGCCACTTGGGGTCATTCTGGTAGATGGACTGAAATTCCTTGGCGATGTTCTCCCAGGGCTCGCGCAGACCGGCGCGCTTTTCGTCCATTTTAAGACGTTCTGCGCTTTCCTTGGCCGCGGCGTAGCGTTTTTCCGTGGGAGGAAGGGCGCTGTAACCGGCGTCGTAGCAGCACATCACCAGCAAACAGAGCCCCACGATGAACAGGAGAGGAGGCGCCAGACGCTTGCTCAGAGTCGGGCCCTGCTTTCCGGCCTTGGAGGATTCGTCGTTCTTGCTCATGGCGTTCGCTTGCAATGACGTTACGCCGCACGCGCTTGCAGAGACCTGCGACGCAGGACTCGAAAGGCGGACGTGCGACTGATGGGTGAGAGAGATTGGAGAAACCCTAACGCAGAAAAAGCGCGAGCGCAAACGTCAACACTTTTTAATTTATCTAAAATTTTTCTATAAAATGACACAACTACTATAGTGAAAATGTATAATAACTGTAAAATGCGCTGTTGTGCTGTCCGTATCATGCAAAAGGGCCTTACCGAGAACTGTGCGAAACAGGAGAAAATTTTTTCCTGAAAAAAATCTCCGCCGCGTTCCCGGAGGCGCGGTCGAGATTTTTTCGGCAACAAAAAGAACGCGTGCGGGAAGCGCGGCGCTTCTGGAAGGTTTCGGGAGATTTTCATTTTGTGCTGTCGGGGGAGACTATCACAGCGGATCATCCTCTCGAAGAAGGTCGCCGAGGCACAGCGCCGCCGCCCGGCCCGAAGAAGGCGGAAAAAACGCGCTTTTTCCGCTTTCTTCGGGCCGTATGGGCCTTGGCCACATGGCCTGTGTCCCCTTTGAAAAAGCGCGCTGGGGAAGGGATGGGGGGCTTGGGGGGAAGGACTACAAGAACGCCTTTCCTTCGGAAAGGCTGGGCCCTCTCGCGCCGGCAGCGACCGGATGGCGGCCGCAGGCCGTGCCCGTTGCGACGAAGGAATGGGCATCGGCAGCAGAGATGAGGGGTTTCCCTTCCCCCCAAAAACAACTTACGAATAGTGTTAACAGGCCCTGGTTAGAGCGTTTCAACTTTGAAAAAGGTGAAACGCGAGGCGGCGGCACAGCGCCGCCCGGCCCAAAGTGAGCGGAAAAACCGCGCTTTT
>DXFI01000015.1 GCA_019114565.1 Candidatus Desulfovibrio intestinigallinarum
TGTGCGGGTTTTGGGGAAGATGGGGGAGTTTGAGGGGGAAGGAACCCCTTTTTGCCGCGAGCAAAAGGGGTTCCTTCCCCCTCAAGAGTAATGCGTTCTGAGCCTAGAAGGTATAGGCCAGCACGAGCGAAGCCTTCCAGGCGTCCTGTCTGGAGAAGCTGCTGTCAAAGAAGCTGCGATCCCAGGTGTTCTTATCGATCATGTTGACGATGTAGCCGAGTTCGAGGCTGGCGGTCAGGTTTTCGTACACCTGCCAGACGTTGGTGAGGTTGAATTCCAGCAGACCGTCATTGGTGGTGAGGTAGGGGCCTTCGGTGGAGCAGGCGTCGCCGTCCATGTCAAAGGCACGGGGGGAATTCATGTATTTGACCATGGAGGGGCTGTTGGTGCCGCCCCAATAGGCCACGCGGAAGGTGTGGTTCAGATTTTCCACAAAGGACATATCGGCCACCTGCACGCCGATGCCCCAGGTGCCGTCGATAGTCAGCGTCTTTTCATAGAGATTGCCGCGTCCGGACCAGTCGGCGTCGGCAGTACCCATGAAGCTGGTAAAGCCCGCATTGCCGTTGAGGCTGGGCAGACGCTCGGAACCGTTCTTGATGTTGCCGTCGTCGCCGGAGGCATACCAGCCGAAGATGCCGGGCGTGCCCCAGTCCATCTTGTATTCCACAAGCGCCTTGACGGCCCAGCCTTCGCGGCCGGTGGAGGCCCGGACGGTCGGACCTCTATCGCCGTATTTTTGTACATCGAATCGGCCCATTTTTTCCACATAGCCGTAGTTCACGTCAAATTCGATGTTCCACGGATCGAGGGCCGTCACCTTGATGGGCAGGCCGGCCCAGAACATGGAGCCGTAGCCCTTGGACGTGCTGCCGAAGTTTCTCATACGAAAACCGCTGTAGGTATTGCCCAGCGTCTGGGCAAAGTCGCCGTCGGCCTGATCCCAGCCGTGCAGGTTGTAGCGGGCGTTCCTGCCCTGTATGCCGTACATGACCCACGGCGTCACTTCAACTCCGTCGAAGCTCAGAGGCAGCGACAGAGCGAAAAGATCAATGTTGTCGAGGAAGTTTACGCGTCTTTCCGGATCGGTATCATCGGCGGTGTAGTTGTCGTTGAAGGGACGCATCCAGGTGGCCGTCAGGGCGACGTTGTCGTTGAATTTGTAGCTGGCCACAATGCCGGCCACGTCGCCGTCCATGACGGCGCTGCCGCCTGCGGCGTCGGGCATGGCGATGGCCTGAAGACCCATGCGGATCTGCAAATCAGTATTGGGCACAATCCAGTCGAGGTAGGCATTCTTGACCTTGACCACCTGCCCGTCGGCGCCCATAGCGGCGCCGCTTTCGCCGTTGCCCCACAGCTGATCGCCGATTTCAAAGAAGACCGTGCCCGAAAGCGCCTCGGAGGCTACCGCATCCAGTTGCAGACGGACGCGCTGCCCCGCGCCGAAAACGTCGTTGGTGTCGGTATGCTTGCCGCCGTCCTTTTGCACAAGACTGGCATCGCCCGCGGCAAGGCCCATGAGCCATTCGCCCGAAGCCTTGAAATCAATGGCCTGAGCGCCGGAGGTTGCGCCCAGCGTCATGGCGGCAGCCAGCATCAACGTGAGAATGCGTTTCATGAGTTCCTCTCTCTGCGACAATGTTTAAAGGTTTCGGCAAGGACCGCGCCTGCGGCAGAAACCGGTTTTCCCCATCCGGTTTTCCCGGCATGCGCGGTCACAAGAACATTTTCAGTTTGAAACGCGCAGCGTTTCAAACCATACGGCCTTGTCGTCTCGCGGAAAAAACGCGGTTTTTCCGCTCGCTTCGGGCCGGGCGGCGCTGTGTCGCCGCCTCGCGTTTCCCTTGTTTCAAAGGTGAAACGCCAGGGAAGCAGAACGCGCCGTGCGTCTGCTTCCGTTATTTCGAGGACGCGGCGAGAGCCTTGCGCGAGGCCGCACGGGCTTTATTGTGACCGCAGCGGCAGTTGGGGCAATTCCCCTTGCAGACGTGGCCCGGCTCATGGTGATGATGCGGCGAGGGAACAAGGACCTTGTTGCCGTTGACGGCCAGCGCAAAGCCGCGCTGTCCCTTGTACGCAATACGGCTGGGAGAAACGGCACTGTGCCGCAGAGCCGTTTTCAGGCGTTCGGCAGCTTCAGGGTCCGCATCTTCCATACGGCGGACGTCAATAAAGAAAGTGGCGCAGTCGCGCTCGTGCGTGGCTACAAGGCCGCCCAGTTCGGCGGCAAGATCGGACGAGAGCCTGCCTTCCAGCGTCACGTGCATGTTGTTGGCACTGATGCGATAGGGCAACTTTCCGCTCTGGATGGTCGCGCTCATGAAAGGTCGTCTCCTTGGCAGATGTGAGCGTGTGCAGACAAACTTTCTCAAAAGAGCGAGCTTCTGTCAACGAAAATGAAAACAATTTTCATATTCTTAAAGAAGCGTTGCCTTCATCCCTCAAAAAGCAGGACGCCGCATGGCAAATTATAAAACATTCCATCAATTATCTTAATTGGTTAAAAAGGTAAAGCTCTCCCCGGTATTTTTCGTCTGAAAGCGGCGGGCGTCTGTGTATCACGGCAATGAAGCGGCCCCTCGGACATTTCTTTTCTTCACGTACTACCGGGGGACGATTACGGAAGCACCTTTCCTTGCTTTGCTGCGGAAAGGCTGGGCCTCTCGCGCGAGCAGAGGGGGCCCCTCTCCCCAACAAAAAAGCGCAACAAAAAGCGTGCGGAAACAGGACATACGTACCTGCTTCCGCACGCGGGAGACGTCGGGACAGAGGAAGGTGAATTGTCAGCGGCGGAGCGCCTCGTCGTTGATGAACTCCACAATTTCGCCGCCGGGGCCGCAGAGCATGGCGTTGCGCACGGCATGGGCGTCATCGCCAAGGGGGACGGTTACCGGGGCCCGGAAGGAGGTCGCCCCCCAGTTCAGGGCGGCGGCGTAGGCGGCATCCACGTCATCGACGCGGAAGGCCAGATGCAGCAGCGCCCCCTGTACGGGTTCTTCTCCGGCGGCGGCTTTGCGCCCCTGCGCGGGTACGTCGGCGGTATCGTCGAAAATCTCCAGCATGGTTTCGCTGCCGGGCATGATCAGCATGGCGGCCTGCGCGCCGTTGGGCATGCGCCAGCGATGGCGGATTTCAAAGCCGCAGACGGCCGTGTAGAAATCAAGGCTGCGCTGCCAGTCGGGAGATTTAAGGGCCACATGGGCCATTCCGTAATGGTGCATGAAAGAACCTCGCGAGAACGTTTTACTTTTGAAAAAGGTAAAACGCGGGGGCAGCACTGCGCCGCCCGGCCCAAAGGGATTGGAAAAACTGAAAAAGCGCGCTGGGGAAGGG
>DXFI01000130.1 GCA_019114565.1 Candidatus Desulfovibrio intestinigallinarum
GGAAGGGACCCCTTTTTGCCGCAAGCAAAAGGGGTCCCTTCCCCCTCAAGAAATATAATAAGTCCTGAGCCTAGGAAAGACGACACTTGAAGTCTTCGTAGCCGAAGCGCTTCAGGAGCTGGAACGAGGCCGTGGACAAGGGGTCGTCGGCGTCGGCCACGGCATCCAGCACGCCGATGGAAGGCAGGCGCAGGCCGTTGAACGTCGTTGTCTTGACCATGCTGTAAATGGCCATGTCGGCAAAGACAAGGCGCTGTCCGGGTTGCAGCGGCGCGGCAAAGGCGTATTCCCCGATAACGTCCCCCGCAAGGCAGGACTTCCCGGCAAGGCGGCAGGTCCACGCCTTTTCTCCGGGCTGTCCGGCTGTCCGCCAGCCGCCGTTTTCCTGTGCCATCACGTTGGGGCGGTAAGGCATTTCCAGCACATCCGGCATATGGCAGGCTGCGGAAGTGTCCAGAATGGCAATGGGCATGTCGGCTTCCACCACATCCAGCACGGTCGCCACAAGCCAGCCCGCATTGAGAGCCACGGCTTCGCCGGGCTCCAGATAGAGACGATCGGCCCAGGTGCTGCGCAGGCGGGAAACGGTGCTGCACAGCAGGTCTATGTCGTAGTCGGGTCTGGTGATATGATGTCCGCCACCCAGATTCAGCCAGCGGCAGTCCCGCAGGTACGGCGCAAAATTCCGTTCCACGGCCTCCACGGTGCGGGCTGCGGCGTCGGCGTTCTGCTCGCACAACGTATGCCAGTGCAGCCCCGTAATCCCCTCGGGCAGCCGCTCGGGCATATGACGCAGACGAATGCCCAGACGCGAGCCCGGCGAACAGGGATTGTAAATGGCAACGGCCCCTTCCGAATGTTCGGGATTGATGCGCAGCCCGCAGGTCAGCATTTTTTCGGGTGTCCCGGCGGCCTGCGCGGCGGCGTTGTGGGCCGCAATGGTCGGCGCAAAGTGCCGCCACTGGGCGATGGAGTTGAAGGTGATATGATCCGCCAGCTGCAGCAGTTCGGACATTTCCTCGTCGCTCCACGCCGCGGCAAAGGCGTGCACCTCGCCCCCGAAGCATTCGCGGCCGAGGCGGGCTTCATCCACGGAGCTGGCGCAGGTGCCGTACAGCGGCCCCTGCCCGCCGTGAGCAGGGTCCCGCGTCAGCCGGGGAAAGACTCCCCAGGCGGCAAAGCCCTTGAGGGCCAGCAGAATACGCGCGCCGCTGCGCTCCTGCACATCCCGCAGAATGGCGGCATTGGCGGCAAGACGCGGCGCGTCAATGACAAAACAGGGCGAGGGAACGCGCGCGGCGTCCTGAAGCAGTTGCAGATAGTCCATAGATCCATACGGTTGTGCCCGAAGCTGCGCCGCGGGCAGTTTGAAAAGGCGGATTTCTGGGGGAAGGAAACTCCCTTGGCTAGCGCGCAAGGGGTTTCCTTCCCCCAGGCCCCCATCCTTCCCCAACGCGCTTTTATCGGGAAAATGAACAATGCGGAGACGCAAAAATTTTCCCTGCGGCAGCCGTCCCCCGAAAGCGAAACGGAAACGTCCGCCAAAGTTCCGCTTCATTCGCGGGAACAAAGCGCGCGGGAAAAGGGGCGGAGACGGGGGAGGAAGCCCTCCCCCGCTGCTGTCGGAAACAGACTCTACGGCTTTTTGGGAGAGTACACGCACTGCCAGGGCAGGCCGTAGCGGTTGAGATCGGCCATGAAGGGATCGGGGTCCATCTGTTCCATGTTCCAGACGCCCGCCTGCAGCCACTGGCCGGAAAGCATCATTTTGGCGCCGATCATGGCCGGGACGCCGGTGGTATAGGAAATGGCCTGTGACCCCACTTCGGCATAGCACGCTTCGTGATCGCAGACATTATAAATATAGACGGTCTTTTCCTTGCCGTCCTTGACGCCCTGCATGACGTTGCCGATGCAGGTCTTGCCCTTGGTCAGGGGACCGAGGGAGGCGGGATCGGGCAGCAGAGCCCTGAGGAACTGGATGGGCACAATCTTCTGGCCCTGATAGTCCACGGGATCAATGCGGGTCATGCCCACGTTGCCGAGCACTTTCAGGTGATTGAGATAGTTCTCGGAGAAGGTCATCCAGAAGCGCGCGCGCCGGATACCCTTGAGATTGCGCACCAGCGACTCCAGCTCCTCATGATACATGAGGAAGCATTTCTTTTCGCCGATGCCGTCGGGGAAAGAATAATTCATGGACCACGACAGCGGATCGGTTTCCACCCATTCGCCGCGTTCCCAGTAGCGGCCGCGAGCGGTCACTTCGCGGATATTGATTTCCGGGTTAAAATTTGTGGCAAAGGGCTGGCCGTGATCACCCGCGTTGCAGTCGATGATATCCAGCACATGCACTTCGTCCAGCTCGTGCTTGAGAACCCACGCAGCAAAAACATTCGTCACGCCGGGATCGAAACCGGAACCAAGCAGCGCGGTCAGACCGGCCTCGCGGAAGCGGTCCTGATAGGCCCACTGCCATTTGTATTCAAACTTGGCGGTATCCAGCGGCTCGTAGTTGGCCGTATCAAGATAATGCACGCCGCACTCGAGGCAGGCGTCCATGATGTGCAAATCCTGATAGGGCAGAGCAATGTTGGCCACCATGGCGGGTTTGACATTGCGGATAAGCTCGCACAGCTCGGGCACATTGTCGGCATCCACCTGCGCCGTGGCAATCTCCACGCCGTAGCGGCTCTTCACGCTCGCGGCGATGTCTTCGCAGCGTTTCAGGGTGCGGCTGGCAAGGGTAATTTTGCCGAAAGCCCCTTCATCTCTGGCGGCCTGCGCCATCTTGTGGGCCACGACGCTACCGACGCCGCCCGCGCCGATAATCAGAATATCCTTGGACATGGCGTGCACTCCTTGTTTTCTTGCATGTTCCGGGAGGCGCGGCGCGCCGTGCGGCAGATCCGACGGAGCCGCTAAAACATTTTCAGTTTGAAAGGCTGGGCGTTTCAAACCATACGCGCGCGAAAAAACGCGTTTTTTTTCGCACAATGCGGGCCGGGCGGCTCTGTGCCGCCGCCTCGCGTTCCGCCTTTTTCACAGGCAAAACGCTCTAAAGCGTTTCTTGCCGCATGTGCACGGCGTTTCTTGTTCTAGACGGCGGATGTCATTGCGTCAAGGCGGGGCGCGGGCCTGTGACGCAAATGAAAAACGGGACGCCCCGGAGAGCGTCCCGTCCTTCATCTCGCCTGCGGCAGTGCGTTAGGCGTTTTCGCTTTCTTCAAACTTCTGCTTCAGCAGATCGCCGAGGCTCTGACCGGCTTCCTGAGGACCGGCATGGAATTCCTTCGGCTTGCGGCGGTCGTCGTCTTCGCTCTTGATCTGCTTGATGGAAAGACCAAGGCGGCGTTCTTCGGCGCTGACGTGGATGACCTTGGCTTCGATTTCCTGGCCCTCCTTGTACATTTCGGCAGGCGTCTTGACCTTCTTGCTGGAAAGTTCGGACACATGCACGAGGCCTTCGATGCCTTCTTCCACTTCAACAAACAGACCGAAGTCCGTGATGTTGGTCACGATACCCTTGACGGTGCAGCCCACGGGATAGGTGGCGGGCACATGGCCCCACGGATCGTCCACCAGCTGCTTGATGCCGAGGGTGAACTTTTCGTTTTCCTGATCCACGGTCAGCACCTTGGCCTGCACGGTGTCGCCGACCTTGTAAATTTCGTTGGGATGACGAACCTTCTTGGTCCAGGAAATGTCGGACACGTGAATGAGGCCGTCGATACCGTCTTCGATACCGATGAACATACCGAATTCGGTGATGTTCTTGATGACGCCTTCAAGCACGGTGCCTTCAGGATACTTTTCGGCCACAAGTTCCCAGGGATTGGGACGCACCTGCTTCATGCCGAGGCTGATGCGCTTCTTTTCGCCGTCCACGCCGAGGATGACCACTTCAACCTCGTCGCCGGTGTGCACCATCTGGGAAGGATGACGCAGCTTGCGGGTCCAGGACATTTCAGAAATGTGCACCAGACCTTCCACGCCGGGCTCCAGTTCCACAAAGGCGCCGTAATCCACAAGGTTGGTCACCTTGCCGGTCACCTTCTTGCCTTCGGGGAAGCGGGCGGAAATATCCTGCCACGGATCGGGCACGAGCTGCTTCAGGCCGAGAGAAACCTTGTTGTTTTCGCGGTCGAAGGAAAGCACCTTCAGGGTCAGGTCCTGACCCATGGTGATCATTTCCTTGGGATGACGGATGCGCTTCCAGCTCATGTCGGTAATGTGCAGGAGACCGTCGAGGCCGCCGAGGTCCACGAACACGCCGTATTCGGTGATGTTCTTGGCCTTGCCGTGCACGATCTGGCCCTCTTCGAGGGTGCGCAGCAGATCCTGACGCTTGGAATCGCGTTCCTCTTCAAGCAGCACGCGGCGCGACACGATGACGTTGCTGCGACGGCGGTTGATCTTGAGCACGCGGAATTCGAATTCCTGATTGACCAGGGCGTCCATATCCGGCACGGGACGCAGATCCACGTGCGAACCGGGCAAAAACGCCTCGACGCCGCCGATGTCCACCGTGTAGCCGCCCTTGATGCGGCGCACGATGTGGCCCTTGATGACCCGATTGTTCTCCTGCACGTCTTCCAGCTGATCGAAGACCTGCATGCGCTTGGCTTTTTCAAAGGAGAGAGTGATGGTGCCCTCGTTTTCGTTCTTGCGCACCACGTACACGTCAACCTTGTCGCCCACCTTCACATTGATGTTGCCGGCGGCGTCGCGGAATTCGGCGGCGGGAATCTGCCCTTCGGACTTGAAGTTCACGTCCACCAGGACATTGTCGTCATTGACGCGGACGATTTCACCTTTGACGATGGAGCCTTCTTCGAGGTCGCCAAAGTCGGGGTTGAGGTAGTTTTCAAGGGCACTTTCGAAAGAAATTTCGTTCTCGTGCCCGGTTGCATTGTCTGCCATGCTGCCATGCCTCCAAATAATCTGCCCCGGTAAGGGGTGGTGGTAAAAAGTAGCAGAAGGCGTGACGAAGTACAAGCGTAAAAATACGACCGCCCGGGACGGCACCGGCAGAATTTAGAGCATTTTCAGTTTGAAACGCTGTGCGTTTCAATCCATACGACCTGTCGTTTCGCGGAAAAAACGCGGCTTTCCCGCTCACTCCGGGCCGGGCGGCGCTGTGCCGCCGCCTCGCGTTTCTCCTTTTTTCAAAGGTGAAACGCTCTAGCCTATAGGCAGCTGCGCCTCGGCGTAGTCGTAGCGGCGGGATCGCTGGAGGCTGCGCACGGCCATGATCAGCGCCAGCAAACCCACGCGACCGGCAAACATATTGACGATGATGATCCCCTTGCCGAAATCGGTCAGCTCACTGGTGAAATTGAGGGACAGTCCCACGGTTCCCAGCGCGGAAACCACCTCGAACAAAAGCCGCAGCAGGGGCACATCCCCGCCGCCGCTGCGGTCGAGGATACCGCCCTCGCTGAGGCTGAGCAGCAACGTGGACGTCATAATCAGCAGGCAGTAAAGAAAGAAGATCGTCAGGGCACGTGTCAGGTTTTCCGGGGGAACGCCGCGCCCCTCAAGGACAACCTGCCGCTCATTGCGGCACTGGGCCACGATATAGCCCACCAGCACGCGGAACGTGACGACCTTGATGCCGCCGGCGCAGGACCCGGAACTGCCGCCGATGAACATCAGCACGCAGAGAATCAACAGGCTGGCTTCGCTGCACGCCGTCATATCAATGGTGTTGAAACCCGCCGTGCGGGCAATGACGGAGTGAAAAACAGCCGCCATGCCCAGCGTCATGCCGTCGCCCACGGTCAGCTCGTTGCCCGGCCTGCGCCACTCGATGAGAAAAAGCAGTACGGCCCCCGCCACAATCAGCATGAAGGACGTTTTGAGCACCAGCCTGCTGAACCGGCTGTAGCGGGCGGTTTCCGCGCCGACACGGCCGCGGGTCAGAATCCCCAGCGTTTCCCGCAGCACCGTAAAGCCCAGCCCCCCCAGAATGACCGCCATGCAGATAACGGCATTGACGCCCGCGTGTTCCCGGTAGCTCATGAGATTATCCGGCTTCAGGGCAAAGCCCGCGTTGCAGAAGGCCGATACGGCGTGAAACAGCGCCTTGAAGGGCGTAAAGAAGGCCGGATCGCAGCAATACAGCAGCACGGCGGTCAGCAGTTCGATGCCCGCGGTAATGGCAACGACCTCGCGGATGAAGCGGCGCAGGTCGAAGGTATCGCCCAGCAGGGCCTGACTGACCGCCTCCCGGCTGGTAAAGGGCACAGCCCGACGCCAGAGCAGAAAAATCAGACTGGTATACGTCATGACGCCCAGCCCGCCGGTCTGGATCAGACTCAGCAGAATCCCCTGCCCCAGCGGCGAAAGGACGCTGCTGACGTCAACGGTGGAAAGTCCCGTCACGCAGACGGCGGACGTGGCGATAAAAAAAGCGTCTATCCAGGGCAGGTTCTGCCCCGGCATGATGCTTGCGGGCAGCCGCAGGGCGCACGCGCCCAGCAGGATGACGACAAGGAAGGAATAGACGGGCCAGGTAAGAGGGCTGAAAATGCGGTGCTGTTGCATGGCCCATGCTGTAGGCCAATACGCCGGGGAATGCAAATCCTGCGGGCTTTACAGGAGGGGAAAGGGTTGCTACGCTTTTTACCTCTGAACGCGATACGCCCGCAAAGCGTCTACTGCGCGGGCGACGCATGCAAAGCTGGGGGAGCCGGGCCCGGAGCCGTTTCAATTTCAGGAACGCACTCCGGCGGGACGGCTGAGAGTGGGCAGCGTGCCCAGACCCCAAGAACCTGACGCAGTTCGTACTGCCGTAGGGAAGCTTGCCGGGGCCTTCGCATCCCCTCCCCCACGGTCACGGGCACGCGTCGCAACCTGCCGCGCGCCCCGGGGCGCACGGCCGCGAGGCTCGTCTTCATGTCACTCCGTTCTCAGAATGCCGCCCTGAATTCTCTTCTGGACGCACACCTTTCTTCCCTTGCCGAGGAAGAGCAGCTCTCCCCTTCCCTCATTCTCGATGCCCTCGAGGCAGGCAGCATGGTTCTGCTGGGCAATCCCGCGCACGCCGGTCTGCGGCCGCTGCTCGTGGGCCAGCCCTCGCGCGTCAAGGTCAACGCCAATATCGGCACGTCCCCGCTCTGCAACTGTGTGGCTACCGAGCTGCGCAAGATTCAGGCCGCCATTGACAGCGGCGCGGACACCGTCATGGATCTGTCCATTGCCGGAGACCTCGACGCCATCCGTCAGGGTATGCTCAAGGCCTGCCCCCTGCCGCTCGGCACCGTGCCCATGTATGCCGTGGGCCAGCGTCTGCTGGACGCCGATCGCGACGTGGCATCCATGCAGCCGGACGAACTTTTTGAGGAAATCGCCCGGCAGGCCCGTCAGGGCGTGGACTTCATGACCGTGCATTGCGGTCTGTCCCTGCGCGGCGCGGAAATGGCCGTGAAGCAGAAGCGCGTCATGGGCATCGTCTCGCGCGGCGGTTCCATGCTGGCCCGCTGGATGCTGGAAAACAACCGGGAAAACCCCCTGCTGGAATACTTTGATCGTCTGCTTGACGTCTGCCGCGAATACAACGTCACCCTTTCTC
>DXFI01000131.1 GCA_019114565.1 Candidatus Desulfovibrio intestinigallinarum
TCAACTTGATAAGGAAAAACTTCCCACACTTTACTTGTCTTTGGGGCGGGGTCGCCTCGCCTCGCGTCTCGGACTCTTCCTCCGCAAAAGCGCGCTGGGGAAGGGATGAGGGGCTTGGGGGGAAGGGAAACACCTCTCGCGTCAGCAGAGGGGTTTCCCTTCCCCCAAAAACAACTTACGCGTAGTGTTAACAGGCCCTAGAACAGCGTTGCGCCGTCTTCCGTAATGAGGGCCGTGTGCTCCCAGCGCACGCCGCCCCACTGGGGATAGTACAGCCCGGGTTCCACGGTGACGACCATACCGGCGCGCAGAGGATCGCTGCGGCGAGGATTGAGGCTGGGGGCTTCGTGGGTTTCAAGGCCTACGCCATGTCCCAGACCGTGGGTGAAAAACTCCGCAACGCCCGCCTTTTCAAAGACGCGATGCGCGGCGGCATAGGCGTCGCACATGGGCAGACCGGGCCGCAAGACGGCAAGCGCGGCCTTTTGCGCGGCCTGCACCTGATCCAGCGTCCGGCGGAACTCGTCCGTCGGCGCGTCGCCTATCCAGAAAGTGCGGGTCTGATCCGAGCAGTAGTCCTGCACGCGACAGCCGATGTCGAGCAGCACAGGGCAGTTTTCCCCGATGCGGTCGGAACCGGGAATGGCATGCGGCAGCGCGGCATTGGGGCCGACAGCAACGATATTGGCGAATGCCAGCTCCGAGGCGCCGTGCTCGCGGAAATAGCGTTCGATGTCCCAGCTGACTTCCAGCTCGGTGCGGCCGGGAACAAGCACATCGCGCACCCAGTCGAGCATGGCATGATTGAGCCGGAAGGACGCCCGGAGAGCGGCGATTTCGTCCGCATCCTTGATGACGCGCAATTCTTCCACCAGCCCGTCGGCGGCTTCCAGAGCCAGACCGGGCGCGGCATGGCTCAGAGCGCGGGCAAAGGCATGGCTGACGCTTGCGGCTTCGAAGCCGATGCGCAGACCGCAGGAGCGCAGCAGGCGGGCCAGATCCGCAACGCCGTCGCCGCGATAGAGGAAGATGCGATCCTTGTCCCAGATACGGGCGGCGGCATCGGTATAGCGGGCGTCGGTAGCCAGCCAGTCCCGGCCGTCGGCGCAGATGACAAGACGGCCGGCGCTTTCGTTGAACTGGGGATCGTGCAGTTCGAAACCGGAAAGATAATAGCGGTTGGGAGCGGCGCTGACGAGCAGCGCGTCCAGACCGCGACGGCGAAGAGCGGCCCGCAGTGCTTCGCGGCGACGCGCGCAGGTTTCGGCGTTCATGCGACTTCCTCCTCGGGGCCGTTGGGGGGCAGGCTTGCCACCAGTTCGATATCGGCCGGGAGCAGGGGGAGTTCCGCCGCTTCGGCAGGCGTCACCCAGCGCATGTTCTGCCCTTCGCGGGCGCAGGGTTCGCCTGCAAACGCGGTGACATGGAAGAAATGCAGACGGACGCGGATACCGTATTTTTCATAGACGTGGCTGGTTTCCTTCCAGAACCGGCAGGCGCGCACGCCGATGCCCAGCTCTTCCGCCAGCTCGCGCGTCAGGGCTTCCTGCGGGCTTTCGCCTTCTTCCAGCTTGCCGCCGGGGAATTCCCAGTAGCCTTCGTGCGCCTTGCCTTCCGGGCGCTGGGCGGCAAGGACGCGCCCCCGACGCCAGAGCAGACCCACGGCAACCTCTATATTTTTCATGCTAGTCTCCTGCGCACTCGGCCCGTTTGGCCTCGATGGCGGCCATCTGTTCCTCAAGGGCGGCCATGTCTTCCATGATGCGCTCGCAGGCATCCCGCAATGCGGAAAAGGACTTGAGCAGCTCCGTGGAGCGCGCGCCGTCGGCATAGACGGCGGGATCCGCCAGCTGCTGTTCCACATCGGCCTGTTCGGTCATGGTCGTTTCCAGCTTTTTTTCCAGAGCGGCATAACGCTGCTGCAAGGGCTTCAGTTCCTTGTACAGCGCATTGCGGCGCTCGGCCTGCTCGCGCTTGATGCGTTTCTGTTCCTCGCGGGACAGGCCGGAACGCGCATTGTCGGCTGTCGCAGCCTGCCGGGGAGCGCCTTCGTGGCTGTTGTCCTTTTCCAGAGCGGCCCGCCGCGCCTCGTCGTAACGCTGGAAATCGGGGTAGACGGTGATGCCGCCGCTGTCCAGGGCCCAGGCTTCGGCGCCCACCTGCGAGAGCAGCCAGCGGTCGTGAGTCACCATGAGCAGGGTGCCGTCAAACTTTTCCAGCGCTGCGGCAAGAGCCTCGCGGCTTTCGAGGTCAAGATGGTTGGTAGGTTCGTCCAGCAGCAGAAAATTGCATCGCTTGAGAAAGAGACTGGCCAGAACAAGACGGGCCTTTTCGCCGCCGGAAAGTTTGGATACCTGACGATCAAAATATTCCTGACCAAGAAGAAAGAGACCGAGGACGCTCATCAGCTCTTCTTCGGTGGTGCGGGGATCGGAAAGGCGGCGGATTTCTCCAAGAACGGTGGTGTCCGCGCGCAGGGTGTCCATCTGATGCTGGGTATAGTAGCCCATGCGGACCTGCGAGCCGCCCACAATATTGCCGCCGCAGCGCTCCAGCGTGCCCGCAAGCAGCTTGAGCAGCGTTGACTTGCCGCAACCGTTGTGCCCGACCAGAGCCACACGCTGCCCGCGATAGAGGGTAAAGGTCAGCGGCGGCCACATGGTCTTGCCGTCGGGAAAGTGAAAGGCCAGATCCGCGGCGGCCAGCACGACCTTTTCGGAGTGCGGCGCTTCGGGCCAGGTGAAGTTGAGTTCCTTGCGCTTCGGCTCCGGCCGGTAATCTTCCAGCTCCTTTTCCAGCTTTTTTGCCATCTTCTGGCGGGAACCGGCCTGACGGGCTTTGGTGGCCTTGGCGCGAAAGCGTTCCACAAAGGCCATTTTGCGGTTCAGTTCGTCCTGAAGGGCTTTGGCTTCCCGTTCGCGTTGCGCATTGTATTCTTCCTGCAGCTCAAGAAACTGGCTGTAGGTGGCCTTGCGGAAGACAGGACGGGACAGGCCGAGATAGAGCACATGCGTGCCCACGGTATCCATGAACACGCGGTCGTGGGCCACAAAGACCAGCGCGCCCTTGAAGTCAAGCAGGAAGGATTCCAGCCATTCCACGGCTTCCACATCAAGGTGGTTGGTGGGTTCGTCAAGCAGCAGTACGTCGGCCCCGGCCGTGAGGACGCGGGCCAGCTTGGCGCGTTCGCGCCAGCCGCCGGAGAGCTGGCCGAGCTTGCGGTACCATTTTTCTTCCGAGAAACCCAGACCGGACAGAACCGCCTTGGCCCGGTGTTCCGGGTTGTAGCCGTAAGCGCTTTCCAGTTCCGTCTGGCGCTGCATGAGCTGCCCGAGACGGGCCTGATCGCCGGAGGAGGCGGCCTCCTCCCACTGCGCCCAGAAGTCGCTCCAGTCGTGCAGCACATCCAGCACATAGGTCAGCAGCGGCGTTTCCAGGGCTTCTTCGGAAAGTTCCTGTTCCACATAGCCCAGGCGGCAGCCGCGCGGCAGGATGACGCGTCCGCCGTCCGGGGCGTCCACGCCGGCCAGCAGACGCAGGAGCGTGGATTTGCCCGTGCCGTTGGGGCCGCAGACGCAGAGCCGGACGCCGGAATCGACTTCCAGGGAAAAATTGTTGAAGATATCGTGCCCTCCAAACGATTTGGAGAGCTCCTGAATCGTTATTTTCATAAAAGACCCTCGGCGCGATAGCCCTTGACGGCCTCGTCCATGCCGACGGACAGCTCGTTGACCACCGGGAAGAATTCCAGTTCTCCCTTGATGCGGCTGTCGTCGCACAGCCAGCCGTCCTCGCGGGCTTCGCGGAACTTGTCGTCATTCCACTTGGGAACAGTCATATGCCGCTTGCCGCAGCAGCCGGGAAGGGCGCGGATCAGGCGCGCGCCCGCGCTGCACAGTCGCGCGCTGAGTCCGGCCATCCAGAGAGGCACGTTGATGACGCGCAGGTTGTCGCCGGTACGGCCCAGAGCCTTGCCCATGGCGCGGCAGAACTGCTCAATGGAATATACATGGCCGTCGCTGAGATGATACCAGCCCCCGGCATCGGGACGGCAGCAGAGCATGATGGCCTGCGCCGCGTCCACCACATGAACGGCAGACACGGGAAAGGCGCGATTACGGCCGGGCAGCACCGCAAAACCCCGGGAGATGCTCCTGAAGAGAGGGAGCAGCCCGTGGTCGCCGCTGCCGTAGATGATGGGGGGACGCAGAACGACAAGGCGCTCCCCGGCGGCGCGGTAAAGAATATGCTCGGCAAAGAGCTTGGACCAGCCATAGGCCGAAACAGGGCGATCCAGACCGTCCTCGGCATCGACGTCCGTCTTGCCCGGCGCCAGGGCGCTGGGGCCGGAAGCGGAAAGGCTGGAAACAAAAATCAGTTTTTTAGGGGCATGGCTGGCCTTGTCCAGCAGCCGCCAGGCTCCGGCAATGGATTCGGCGGCCCCGGCATTGCCACGCAGATAGTCCCGCCAGTCGCCGCTGAACAGAACCGCAGCCATGTGAATGACAATGTCGCGGTCGCTCATGGCCTGCGCAAGCCCGTTGCTGCTCATGATGTCGCCGCGGATGAGGGTTACCTGTTCCGGGAGGCGGCTGGTATCGGAGTTCGGGCGTACAAAACAGCTCACATGAGCCCCGGCCCGCAGCAGCAGGGGGACAAGATGGCGTCCGACAAAGCCCGTGCCGCCGGTGACAAGAATGGAGGCATCGCGGAGATGGGCCATGCGGGTTGTGAGAGTATCCAGAAACTCGTTGGGGAGAAAAGTCGCCGTCGCCATGGGCCACTCCTTGTTTTGCGCTAGGCTTGTCCCGTAATATCGCGGCGATAGAGGCGGTAGCGCTTGGTAATGCGACCAGAGAAATCTTCGATCAGGTCGTCAATGGCGGTGTTGTCTTCCAGCACCCAGGAGCCCTCGACGCTCTTGAAGTCGGGATGCGCGGCCGCCTGTTCCAGCATGTAGTCCAGCAGGAGCAGGGGCAGCCCCATGAGGCGGAACTCCGGTCTGATGCCGAAAAGAATAATGCGATAGCTCCCGCGCATTTCCTTGCGGGCCTTCCAGAAATGCCAGGGGGCGGTAATGCCGATGCGGCCGTTGAGGCGCTTGAGCAGCGGATTGAAGTCGGGCAGGGCCACCATTCCGGCCGCCGGGATGCCCCGGTGGAAGAAGAGAACAAAGAAATCCGGCTGCAGATAGGTCTTCAGCTCGCTGACCAGTTCGTCGGCCTCTGCCGGAGACAGAGGCGTGAAGCCCCAGTTCTGGGCCCAGGATTCGCGGTACAGATCGAGCATGATGCGGATATCTTCGGCCAGGGTTGCCCGGCTGGAACTGCGGCGCGTAAAGCGTCCCTCGGCCTTGATGCGGGCCACTTCATCGCGCAGCCACTGCGGCAGATTAAGGCGTTCGCGCTCAATAAGATAGGCGAAGAGGTCCTGTTCCTTGCGCAGATGCCAGCTTTCCGCCAGTTCCGCATAGTAGGGGGGATTCCAGGGCATCATGATGGCCGGAGGGCAGTCGAAACCGTCCACCAGCATGCCGCAGGTGTAGTTTGTGGAAGGATTGATGGGCCCGCGCATGAAGTCCATGCCCTGCCCGGCAAGCCAGTCGCGGGCCGCGCCAAAGAGCGCGTGCGCCGCGGGGCGATCGTTGCGGCATTCAAAGAAGCCGAAAACGCCGCAGCGCTCGCGGGCATAGGCATTGTGGTTGTCGTCCACAATGGCCGCAATGCGGCCCGTAATCTCGTTGCCGCGCATGGCAAGAAAGAGCTCGCGCCGGGCGGCGTTCCAGAAGGGGTGCTTTCCGGGCGTGAGCAGGGCCTTGTCCTGGGAACGCAGCGGGGGAACCCAGAGAGGATGGCGGGCGTGGATGGCCCAGGGAAGGGCCACAAAGTTGTCCAGCGAGGCTTCGTCGCGAACCGCAACAATGCGCAATGCGTCGTCCGCGCTGACGGTTGCGACATTCCGTCTGTCGTCCATGGGCAATCTAGTCCTTCAGACGCAGGGAGCCGCGCAGTTCCTCCAGGCTGGAGACGCCGAGACGGGCGCAGGCGGCGGGAAGTTCGCTGACGATGCTGAAAGCGCAGTCGGGGCTCAGGAAGTTACCGGTTCCGATCTGTACGGCATGCGCGCCGACGAGAATGAATTCCAGCACGTCCTCGGCGCAGACGATGCCGCCGATGCCGATGACCGGAATGGAAACGGCGCGGGCCGTCTGCCAGACGCAGCGCAGGGCCACGGGCTTGATGGCCGGGCCGGACAGGCCGCCGATGACATTGGCGAGCCGCGGACGGCGGGTAGCCACATCAACGGCCATGCCGGAAAGGGTATTGATGCAGGAAAGCATGTCCGCCCCCGCGGCTTCCACGGCCTTTGCCATGCGGGTAATGTCCGTGACATTGGGGGAGAGCTTGACGATGACGGGCTTGTGAGGGGCCTTGTCGCGGACGGCGCGGGTGACGGCGGCGGCAAGATCGGGGTCCTGCCCGAAGAGGATGCCGCCTTCCTTGACGTTGGGGCAGGAAACATTGACTTCCAGCGCGGCAATGCCTTCCTCTTCATCCAGACGCGCGGCCAGATCGCCGAATTCTTCGGGCGAGGTGGCATAGAGATTTGCCACCACGGGCAGTTCGCGCCAGGGCAGATGCGGCAGCTTGCGCTTGCAGAAGGTTTCCACGCCGTCATTCTGCAGACCTACGGCATTGAGCATGCCGCCGGTTGTTTCCGCAATGCGGGGGCAGGGATTGCCTTCGCGGGGCTGCAGCGAGAGCCCCTTGACGACAATGCCGCCGAGCTGGGTCAGATCGCCGTAGGGCGCAAATTCCGCACCGTAACCGAAGGTGCCGGACGCTGTCATGACGGGATTCTTGAGGCGCAGGGTATGGTGCGGCCCGGCAAGCACAACCGACAAATCCATCGAAGAGTTCATGACGTTTCCTGAAAAAAGTATATGGCGCGCCATGCAGGCGCGTCGGGCATTGCGGATGAAAGGGCGGTACGCGACGGCGTTCCGCCCGGCATTTTCTGTGCGGCACAGACTCGCGGCGCAGCCTGTGCCCGCGCCGGAGGCCGCGGGCCGCTGCGGCCGGAAGAATGGCAAAAGCGCGGCGGCCTTCTCAGGGGCGGCAGGTGTAGTGCCGCCCTGCCCGAAGCAAGCGGAAAAAGCGTTTTTTTCGCTTACGGCAGGCCGTATGGGATGAAACGCAACGCGTTTCAACCTGCAAATATTCTAGAGCTCAATCTGCTCGGCCCAGAATACGGGACCGTGATTGCAGACCTGGACGAGACCTTCGCGCTTTTCGCTTACGGGCCATTCCTTCGTGGTGCGGGTCACGCAGCCAAGGCAGGCCCCTACGCCGCAGGCCATGCGGTTTTCCAGCGAGAGCTGTGCGCGCGCGCCGTACTGCAGCGCAAAGGAACGCACGGTTTTCAGGAAGGGCAGGGGCCCGCAGGCCAGAACCAGTCCCTTCTGTTCCGCGTATTCGCGGATGCGTTCCTGCAGGGTGTAGATAAAATTGTCCAGATCGCCGGGAACGGTTTCCTGCAGGGTGTCCAGCGTCACATGCTCGTTGATGCTGTCCACGGGATAGCAGCTCAGGGGATCGCGGTGCCCGAAGAGCATGGAGACGTTCCAGGGATTGGGGTGGCGCGCCACATAGCCCACAAAGGGGACAATGCCCATGCCGCCCGCCAGCAGGAGCGTGGGGGTTTCCGGTTCCACCGCAAAGCCGTTGCCCAGCGGCCCCCAGACGCGGATCTTGTCGCCGGCCTTGAGTTCGGCCATGCGGCGGGTGCCGCGCCCCACGACCTGAAAGAAGCAGATCATGTGACGGGTCGTCATGTGGCAGATGCCGAAGGGACGGGCCCAGGGCATTTCCAGCCCGAAGGACAGGGGGCGCAGCATGACAAACTGGCCGGGACGCCAGTTTTCCCAGTCGGGTCTGGATATGCGCAGGGCAAAATAGCGGGATTCGCCGCCGGTCTGACCGAACGGCACAAGATCCAGAACCGTCAACAGCGAAGAAGAGGGAGGCGTAGACATAATACAGAGGTATAAAGACACTTTCCCCGTGGGTCAACAGCATATGCCCGCTGCTCCCCATTTTTGCGCCTTCCCTTTTGGAAAAAGCCCGGATATAGTTGCTTGCCGCGCCATGCCGGCAGGGTGCAGAATGGACGATGTTTCCGTCGGCATAGCCCGGCGCGCAAAGATTCAGGAGAAACTAAGATGAGCAAATCGTTGACCGTCGCCGTCGTGGGCGCCACCGGGGCCGTGGGCCGCGAAATGTTGAAGACCCTGCACGAACGGAATTTCCCGGCCACGGAAGTACGGGCCTTTGCGTCCGCCCGTTCCGCCGGCAGCAAGGTGCCGTATGGCGACGGCGAACTTGTGGTGCAGGAACTGAAAGAAGATGTTTTTGACGGCATCGACATTGCCATTTTTTCCGCCGGGGGCAGCACTTCGCTGCAGTTCGCCCCGCATGCGGCCCATGCCGGCTGCGTGGTGGTGGACAATTCCGCGGCCTGGCGCATGGACGAGCGCTGCCCGCTGGTCGTTCCGGAAGTCAATCCGCAGGCTCTGGCGGAACATAACGGCATCATTGCCAATCCCAACTGCTCCACCATCCAGATGATTGTGGCTCTCAAGCCCATTTACGATGCCGTGGGCATCAAACGCATTGTGGTTTCCACCTATCAGGCCGTTTCGGGCACCGGGCAGAAGGGCATTGAGGAGCTGGAGCGCCAGACCCGCGACGTCTTCAATCTGCGCGATCCGGAATGCAAGACCTATCCTTATCAGATCGCCTTCAACATCCTGCCCCATATCGATGTCTTCCTTGAAAACGACTACACCAAGGAAGAAATGAAGATGGTCAATGAAACCAAGAAGATTCTTGGCGACGACAGCGTGCGCGTGACGGCTACCTGCGCCCGCGTGCCCGTATTCTACGGACATGCCGAATCGGTGAACGTGGAAACCGAGCGCAAGATGACCGCCAAGGAATGCCGCGTGCTGCTGTCGCAGGCTCCCGGCGTGAAGGTTTTCGACAATCCCCGGGAAAAGATGTACCCCATGCCCCTGTATGCGGCCGGCACCGACGACGCCTTTGTGGGCCGCATCCGCGAGGACGAAAGCATTGAAAACGGTCTGAATCTCTGGATTGTGGCCGACAATATCCGCAAGGGCGCGGCCCTCAATGCCGTTCAGATTGCGGAAGAACTGATTCGCCGCGATCTGCTGGGCGTGAAGGATCGCAACGTCTTCATGTAAGATCTCTGCGGCACGGGGCTTTTCCGCGAGAGCCCCGTGCCGCCGCCTCGCGTTTTACCTTTTTCAAAGCTAAAACGCTCTCTTCCGCCGTTGCGGGCGTCCGTCCCTGCCGGGCCCTGCCCGGTTTTTCTTCCTTTCCAGCATGAGGTGAGCCGTTCATGGAAGCCGTGGGTTTCGAAGAGTATCTGGCGGCGCTGCTGCATGCGCCCCGTCCCCGTACGGGCGCTCTTGCCTTCTACGATCACCGCGTCCGCAGGATTTGCACGGATCAGCGTCTGCTTTTTCTCCCGCTGGACGATCATCTCTGTCTGCGCGGCGACGGTCTGTTTGAAAGTCTGGCCTGCCGGGAACGTGTCATCTTTGCCCTGGACGATCATCTGGCGCGTCTGCGCGAGGGCGCGGAGGCCCTGTGTCTGGAGCCCCCCTGCTCCTGGGATGAACTGCGGGCCCGGATTGTGGATGTGGCCCGCGCTGCCGGGCGGGATGACTGCGGCATGCGCGTGCTGCTGGGGCGCGGCCCCGGAGGCTTCGGCATTGCGCCGTCCGAATGCCCGGTTTCCAGCCTGTACATCATTGCGCTGGAAAGCAGCCCCACGCGGCCGGAAGTTCTTGAAAAGGGGCTTTCCGCCTTTGCCAGCGCCATTCCTCCCAAGCAGCCCTATCTGGCGCGCATCAAGAGCAACAACTATCTGCCCAATGTGCTTATGGCGAGGGAGGCGGCGGAACGCGGTCTGGATGTGGCCGTGGCCTTTGACGAGCAGGGCCGCATGTGCGAGGCCGCCATTGCCAGCGTCGGCATTGTCGATGCTGGAGGCTCGCTTGTCTGCCCGCCGCCGGAGCGCATCCTTGCGGGGACTTCCATGCGGGCGGCCCTTGCGGCGGCGCAGGCCCGCGGCATGACCGTCCTGCGGCGCGACATCACGCGCAACGACATTGCGCATGCGCGGGAAATGCTGCTCTTTACCAGCGCCAGTCTCTGTCTTTCCCTGACATCTTTTGACGGCGCGCCCGTGGGCGACGGCAGGCCGGGCCCCGTGGCCTCCCGGCTGCGGGAAGACGTTCTGCGCATCATGCTCAGCGAGGGGATGTCCTTCTGATGCGCTGCCTGCTGCTGGCCCTGGAAAACACGGGCGCAAGTCTTCTGGAACGTCGCATGGAAGCGCGTATGGTGCTGACCGTGGCGTGCGTCATGCGCGACGGCGGCCGTATGGCGCCCTTTGTGGTATGCTCGCGCGGCGGCATGCTGGAAGATGCTCTGCGCGCTCAGAAAATGCCGCATCTTGCCGCCGGAACAGGATTTTCGGCCGAGGCGCTGGCCGCTCTGCGGCTGCGCTGGTACTGCCGTCACTGGCGGGGGCTGCTGATTCAGACCTTCGGGCAGGCGTCCGTCTCGCTCGGGAATACAGTGCGCCGTCTGCGCCCGAAGGGAACGACCCTGCTGGCGCATGCCTTTCTCATGTCGCCCCCTTCGCGCAATCTGCTCCAGGGGCGCTGGCTGCGCACCCTTGCCGCCGGGGACTGCATTCTTTGCGGTTCCGGTCATGTGCGTGATCGTCTTGCGGAACATCAGATCGATGTCCAGACGCCGCAGGGGCCTTCGGAGCGTCGTCTGCGCCTGCTGCCGCCCTGCGTGGACGGCGAAAGCGCGCGTCTGCTGGATGTGACGCCCGCCGCTGCCGGGGCCGGAGAGCGTTTTATCTTCTGCATGCGGGAAAGTCTGCTGCCTCGTTCCGGCGCAACGCTGGTGACGCGGGCCATGGCCGCCCTGTGGCAGCGTACGGATTTGCCGCCCTGGGAAGTGCGCCTGTATGGCGGCGGCGACAGATTCACCGAAGTCTTCGAGGAGGCGCGCGCCCTTGGCGTCACGTCTCGTCTGTCGTTGCTGGGCGATCAGGATTGCGATGTCATGAAGACGGCGCTGGGGCAGGCGCATGCCTTTCTTGTGCCCGGCAGCTCGCCGGAAGAAGCGCCGGTGACGCTCTGGGCTGGCCCGGCCGCCGGGTTGCCCGCCATTGTCAGCCGCGGGCCGCTCCATGAGGAGCGCTTGCGGGGTTGCGAAGACGCCGTCCTGTTTTTTGACGAAGGCAATCCGCAGGCGCTGGCCGAAGCCATGATTACGCTCATGCATGAAGCCCCCCTGCGCCGGGAACTTGCGCTGCGCGGGCGGAAAGCCGTTCTGCGCCACCTGCCGGACGATGCGGCCCGGGAATTGTGCGCCTTCTTTGAAAGCTGGTATACGCGGCGCGGCTGGGTCGTGCAGCCCGAACCGGCCGCCGCTCCTCCAAAAGAAAAGAGCGGGGACGATACGCCTTCCGCCGACAGCTAGAGATTCTTTTTATTGGGGGGAAGGGAAACCCCTCTG
>DXFI01000132.1 GCA_019114565.1 Candidatus Desulfovibrio intestinigallinarum
AGGGAAACCCCTCTCGCGCGAGCAGAGGGGTTTCCCTTCCCCCCAGATCAAAAAACTAAAAAATCTAGTTCCAGATAAAGTGCAGCAGCCAGTAGGAGATGAAGCCCACCAGAGCCGACGCGGGCAGGGTCAGCACCCAGGCGGTCACGAGCTGTCCGGCGACGCCCCAGCGCACGGCCGAGAGGCGCTTGCTGCTGCCCACGCCGAAGATGCAGGCGGAAATGGTGTGGGTGGTGCTCACGGGAGCGCCGAGCATGGATGCGCCGCTGATGACCAGCGATGCCGCGCCTTCGGCTGCAAAGCCGTGCACGGGCTCCAGCTTGAAGATGCGGTGCCCCATGGTCTTGACGATCTTCCAGCCGCCCACGGCCGTGCCGAGGGCCATAGCCAGAGCGCAACTCAGCTTGACCCAGAGGGGCACTTCCACGCTGTCCACCTTGCCGAAAATCAGCAAAGCCAGCGTGACGATGCCCATGGTCTTCTGCGCGTCGTTCAGGCCGTGACTGGTGGCCATGAAGCCCGCCGAAAGCAGCTGAAGGCGACGGAAGGCGGCATTGACCTTACCGCGCGCAATACGGGCGCAAATCCAGTAAATGAGCCACATGATAAGAAAGCCTGCGGCAAAACCGGACAGCGGCGACAGCACCAGCGGCAGCAGAACCTTGTTGACGATGCCCCCCATATTGAGCGTGGCAAGACCGCCCTGCCCCACGGCAGCGCCGATGAGCCCGCCGATCAGGGCATGGGAGGAGGAAGAGGGAATGCCGAAATACCAGGTGATGCAGTTCCATGCAATGGCGCCCACCAGGGCCGCAAGCACAAGCACATGACTGCCCTGCACGACTTCGGGCAGGACGATACCGCCGCCGAGTGTCTTTGCCACCTCCGTGCCCAGCAGTGCGCCGCCCAGATTGAGCGCGGCAGCGGCGGCCACGGCAAAACGGGGCGTCACAACCTTGGTGGAGACGACCGTGGCAATGGCATTGGCGCAGTCGTGCGCGCCGTTGGTAAAATCGAAGACAAGAGCGACCAGAACGATCAGGGCCAGCAGCACAGGCACATCAAACATTTTTCAGCACCGCTTCTTCAAGGGTTTCCGCGAGATTGTTCACCGCGCCCAGCATGATTTCGATGCGGTCGTAAATCTGGCTCCACTTGAACAGCACAAGAAGGGCCTGCGGCGACGAGGTATCCTCGTCCATGAGTTCGGCCACACCAACGGCCAGCATCATGTCGCAGTCGCCGCGCAGCTCGTGAAAAGCGCGCGTCTTGTGGCAGTCTTCCCTGCGCGTCAGACCGTCCAGCATGAGGCGGGAAAGATCCAGCAGCCCTCCCATGGTCTGAACCAGCTTGACGGCCGGAAAGCGCACCCGCGAGAATTCAAAGATATGCAGACGCGTGCTCAGACTCTGCACGCAGTCCATGACATCTTCCTGCGCCTGATTGATACGCAGAATATCCTCACGATCAATGGGAGTAATAAAGGTCTGCGAAAGGGCCCGCACAATGCGCACATGAAGCCTGTCCGCTTCTTCTTCCAGAAGCGAAATCTCCTTGTGGATGGCGTCCTTGTCCGCGCCTGCGTCAAACATGCGCCCCAGAAGGGCGCCCATGTCGCACAGTATGCGGTTTTGCTCCTGCAACATTTCAAAAAAGGGAGCGGATTTGGGCAACAGAGATGCGAACATGCGATTCCTCGGCGTAAACGGTTGAAGGGACGGATTCTCCCGAGCCGGGCGCAACGCAGCGCGGCGTCGCGCGCGCCATAGGGCAATTTGCCTCTGAAAAGATTTTCTTTCGTTCCCTCCCTCAAAAAATATCGGCGGAAACAGACGCATCCAGCCAGCGACGCGCCGCCGCAGACGCGCCGCCCGGCGTTTCGGCCAGCGCCGGCAGCCACGGCGGCAGACAGCGGCATTCGGCGGCGGCCATGTGAAATCTTCCGTGATGCAGAAAGAAGGCGGGGCCGCTGCCGCCGCCATAGCGGGCATCACCCCAGAGAGGCAGTCCCAGCCATGCGGCATGGGCACGGATCTGATGCCGGGCTCCCCGTCCGATCCGGCAGGCGGCCAGCGTCAGTTCAGCCTTCGGATCGGGCATCCCCAGAGCCTGCGCCACAACGGCGGCCTCCCGCGCCTGCCAGCGGACCAGCGGGACAAAGCGGGTATGACGGCCGGTCTCGCCCTCCGAATCCCGGACGCGTACGGTTGCGCCGCCGTCCATGTCGATGGCTGCGCGCGCTGTTACGGGCTTTTCCAGCCCGCCCAGCAGCAGCGCAAGGTAGTCCTTGAGGATTTCGTCCTGCCGTTCCGCCCGGCGAAAGGCTTCTTCAGCCTCCGGCGATACGGCAGCGCATACCAGCCCCGAAGTTTCAAAATCCAGGCGCTGCAACAGCCGGAGCCGCGTCCCGGGCAGCATTTCGGGCAGCAGGGCCTCCAGGCTGGGGGCGGCACTGCCACGCAAGGCAACCGTATGCAGCCCGGCAGGCTTGAACAGGAAAACATAGGGAGCATGATCCGCCAGAACATGCGGACGTTGCAGGGGGTACCCCCAGGGAGAGGAAGGAAGCGTCCCGGCAGCGCAAGGAGCAACGAGCTCCAGCACATCGCCCTGCCGCACGGTCTGCCCGGGCGCATGCGCCCGACGCCCGTTGTGCAGCACGCCGCCGCGCTCTATCAGACGACGACGGGCCCGCACGCCCATGTCCGGCACAAGTTCGCCCAGCGCGGCATCCAGACGCCTTCCGGCAAGGCTGCCGTCAATCTTCAGGGCGGCGGAAGAGGCAGGCGTTTCAGGCATGAACAGCCGACTCCTGACGGTTTGCATCCCGCAGGCGCAGGAGCTGCGCACTGACGGCCTGCGGATCATGGCGTTGCGGCTCGTCGGGCATGACGATGGCGGCATCAATGACTTCTATGCCCAGTTCTCGCAGACGCGCCGGATCGTCCTGCCCGCCATAGCGCCCCTGACGGCTGTCCACGAGCACATGCGTCAACAGCCGGGAGACGTCCGCGTCAGGGGCATCGGCCTGCAGTGCCTGCAGGAGCTCCTCCACCTGCCCGATAATGGTGCAGGAGGGGCATTCCTTGTCCCCGCCGCTGTTGGGAATAAAGACTTTCGGACAGCCGGCGGCAGCCACGCACCGGCCGACGCCCTCCGGCAGCAGATTCGCCAGAACGCTGGAATAGAAGCTGCCCATAGGATAGCACAACAGGCCCGCAGCGCCAATGGCGGCAGCGGCGCGCGTCACGATGCGGGGGCGGCAGGGCGTAGGTTCGCACACGCCGTGATCGGGATCGTGCACAGTCAGGAACAGACGGCGCACGGGCTGCGCCGGAGCGGCGAAAAGATGCTGTCCGACGCGAATGGCGCCGTTGGAGAGTTCCGCCGCAAGATGAAAACTTCCCTCCACCACAGGCAGCACGGAGCCGCGAACGGCAAAGAGACGGGCACAGGCGGCCAGAATGGGATCAAGGCGGCGATCGTGACGCAAAAAGCCGCCCGCAATCACCAGATTGCCGAAGCAGGCCCCGTAGGGATCGAAATCGGCGGGCATGTGCGCCAGAAAATCGCAGTAATACCGCCGCAGCGGGGCGGCGAAGCGCTCGGGAACATCCAGCCAGAACGCATGCCAGGCTTCCCCCAGGGCACGCAATTCGTCCCGCAGCTGTCCGGGGTCGCCTTCCTGCGGCATACGCCATTCCCAGATATCCAGAACGCGCGGCGGCACCACCGCGGGATCGGCCAGCGCCCCGAGCCTGTGACGGATATCGCCCACGGCGGGCATGGCAAAGGCCCGCCGCAGCACGGCAGTGCTGCCGCCGGAATCAAAGGTGGTGACGATATGGACGGCGGGAACGGCATGGGCGGCAAGATGACGGCTCAGGGCCCGCAGCGCGGTTCCGCCCGTGAAGAAGACCAGCGGCGCGGCAGGCGTGTCCCGCAGAGGGGGCCGGTTCATGCGGCGACGCTCCCCGGCACAAGCCCCAGCTCCAGCATGCGCAAATAGATGGCGCGGCTGATCCAGGCATCTGTCGCCGCGTAGAGAATCTGACGCTGGCTCAGAACCTTGACGCTCCAGTTGGAGCACTGCGGCCCTTTGGAAATACGCAGGCCGAAAAGATTGGCTGCCAGCGTGCGCAGCCCCTGACTGGGAATCTGCTGGGCCCGCGCAAACGCGCCCACATCGGCCAGACCGGCCGGGGTGAAGGGGTGCAGTTTGCTCAGCTCCCGCATGTCGTCGCCGATGGCCACGCCGGTTTTGACATGAAGAGGGTCGCTCAGCAGGGCTGCCAGCCGTTCATCCAGCGGCAGCCAGGACAACTGCACGAGAATAACGGCCTCCTCTGTCGCCAGCTGCACCAGCGAGGGCGCATTGACGCGCCCCTTGCGAAAGGAGGGGCGTGTTTCCGTATCAAAGCCGATAACGCGTTCCCGTTCCAGCATGGGCATGACGGCCGCCAGTTCCTCCGGCGTTCGTACAAGATGAACCTGCCCTTCATAATGATAAAGGGGCATGGCGTTGATCTCGTCACTGCTCAGGCGACGACGCAAGACGTCCAAATCCGACATACAGTAATCCGGCACTGGAGGCGGCCTCTGGCCGCCGGAGAAGGAAAAGAGGCGTCACTGCACGGCGGCCGTCTCCGCCGGAGATGGCGGCAGACGTTATTTTCCGATACAGAACGACGCGAAAACCTTATTCAAGACTTCTTCGGGCGTATCCACGCCCGTCACGTCCGCCAGATGTGCCAACGCCGTATCCAGACGAACGGACAAGCAATCATAACTCCTGCCTGCCCGAATGTCACCCCGCAGAGCCTTTATTTCTTCAAGTGCCCGCTCCAGCGCCAGCGCCTGCCGGGCATTGGGGGCAAGTCCGTCTTCCGGCGGCCGCGCCGCGGCATCCCGCAGCAGCATCCCGCGCAGCGCCGCAGCCAGATCATCCACGCCCTCGCCCGTGCGCGCGCTGATCATGACGCAGGGACGTCCCTGCGCCCAGGCGGGAGGAAAGCAGGCGGGACGGCACAAATCCATTTTGTTCCAGACCAGCAGCACCGGCAGATCGCCCGCCAGTTCCAGCGCCTCCGCAGCGGCAGGGTCAGGACAGACCGGCGATGCCGCGCCGGCTTCTCCCAGTCTGCCCCCGTCCAGCAGGAGCAGCACGGCGTCAGCCTGCGTCAGTTTTTCCCGGCTGCGTTCAATACCGAGACGCTCCACAACCTCGCCGCTTTCGCGCAGGCCCGCCGTATCCACGAGCCGCACGGGCAGGCCGTCCACATTGACGCATTCTTCCAGAAAATCCCGCGTCGTGCCGGGGATATCGGTCACCAGCGCCCGGCTGCGCCCCAGCAGAGCGTTCATCAGACTGGACTTGCCCGCATTGACGCCCCCCGCCAGCACAACGGGCGCGCCTTCCTGCATCACAGCGGCGCGACGGCAGCCGGACAGCAGCGATTCGATACCGTCCGCCACATCCTGCACCACCAGCGAAAATTCTTCCGGCGGCAGACACTCCACCTCGTCATCGGGAAAATCCACGGCAAGGCACATCTGCATGCGCACATGATCCAGTCTGGCCCGCAGGTCCGCCACACGCCGCCCCAGTTCGCCTTCCAGACGCTGGAGCCCATAGCGCACGGCCTCGCGCGACGGCGCAGCAATCAGTTCGGCCACGGCTTCGGCCTGACTGAGATCCATGCGGCCGTTGACATAGGCCCGGCGGCTGAACTCGCCGCGTTCGGCAGCCCGCGCGCCCCTGCGCAGGACGGCCTCCAGAACGGCCTGCACCAGATAGACGCCGCCGTGACACTGAATTTCCGCCACATCCTCGCCGGTGAAGGTGCGCGGCCCCGGCATGAACACGGCCAGCACATCGTCCAGCGGCCCGTCATCATCCAGAACCACACCGTGATGCAGCACCCAGGGACGAAAATCCGCAATGGGGGCCGACGGCCGGAATACGGCCGCCAGCACGTCCCGGGCTTCCGGCCCGGAAATGCGGATAACTCCCACGCCGCCTGCGCCGCGCGGCGTGGCTATGGCCGCGATGGTATCCATCAGGCCTGCCCCCGTTCGGGACGGCGGCGGCAGATGACCACGCGCTTGAGCGGACCGTCGCCCGTGCTGCGCGTCTGCACATCCGGCGCATCCTGCAAGGTCAGATGAACAATACGGCGATGATAGGAACTCAGGGGACGCGTGGAGAAGGAACGGCCCGTCTGGCGGACGCGTTCGGCAAGAGCAAGCGCAATTTCCCGCAGCTTTTCGTCCTGACGCTGCCGGTAGCGGCCCGCGTCAAGCTGCACGCGCACGGCGGCGTTCACGGAACGCGAGACAATGCGGGAGGCCAGATACTGCAGGGCCGCCAGGGTCTGCCCTTCCCGGCCGATGAGCAGCCCGGAATCTTCCGCGCCTTCCACGCAAACGCGCACGCGCCCGTCCAGCACCTCGGCCTTCAGGACGATGCCCTCGCCCGCAATGGGCCGGACAAGCCGCTCCACAGTCTCCCCGGCCAGCGCCGCCAGACGTTCGGGATCAATATCCGCCGCGGTCTGCTGCATGCCCATGTCATCGCCGTCATCCGCGGGATCGGACAGGTCTCCGGCCGCGCGGGCGGCAGGCACGGGCGACGTGACGACCGGTTCGGGCTTTTCCTGCGGCGCTGCGGGCCGGGCGGGTTCCGCAGGCAGCGGGGTCTTCTCTTCCGCCTGCGGCGCGGCAGGCCGGGCCTCCGCTTCAGCGGCGGCCGGACGTGCGCCGGTCCTGCGCGGCGCGCGCTGCCGCCGGTTTTCCGCCGCTTCGCCTTCGGCACGGCGCGGCGGACGGTTCCGTTCGCCTCTGGCCGGGCGGGATGCCTCGCCGCCCTCGGCGGCAGACTCGGCCGCTTCCGCGCGGCGTCCGGTCTTGCCCAGCGCCGACGCCACAGCCTCGCGCAGAGCGGCGCGACGCGCCCGGATCTTGGCCTTGCGCGCGCCTACCAGTCCGAAAATACCGGATTTGGCATCCTGTATAATCTCGATTTCCAGCTTTTCACGGACGGCATTGTAATATTCGCAAGCCTCCCGAATGGCCATATCGAGGCTTTTCCCTTCAAATTCCTTGAAACCTTCCATGCGCAAACCCTCTCGCCAGAAGCGCTTCCGCGCCCGGCTGTTTGAGCGGAATCACGGGTATCGGACCCGAACACTCCAAGAAGCCGCCCGGGAACCGGACGGCTTCGCATAAGATTCTCCAAGAGTAGTGTGCGGAAAACCGCGTCCGCATGACGAACGCGGTTCCGGCATTACTTGTCGAGTCGCTGCTTGCGCGACATCATCCACTGCTGCAGGATGGACAGGATATTGTTCACCAGCCAGTAAATGACGAGGCCGGAGGGGAATCCCAGGAAAAGAATGGTGAAGACAAAGGGCAGCGCCATCATGATCTTCTGCTGCGTCGGGTCCGAAGCGGGCGGATTGAAACGCTGCTGGATGAACATGGTCACGCCCATGATGATCGGCGTAATGTAGTAGGGGTCCTTGGAGGACAGGTCGGCCAGCCAGAGCATGTCCGTACCGGGCAGGTAGGTAATGAAGCTGGCATGCCGCAGTTCAATGGACGTCAGCAGCGCCTGATAGAGACCGAAGAAGACAGGCAGCTGAATCAGCAGCGGAATGCAGCCGCTGGCAGGGTTGACGCCGTAGGTCTTGTAGAGCGCCATGACTTCCTTGTTCATGGCCTGCTTGTCGTCCTTGCAGCGCTCGCGGATTTCATCCATCTGCGGCTTGAGACGGCGCATCTGCTCCATGGACGCGTAGCTCTTGGCAGTCAGCGGCCAGAAGACAGCCTTAATCAGAACGGTCAGAAGGATGATGGCGACGCCCCAGTTGCCGACAAAGCTGTAGAACTTGGCCAGCAGCCAGAGCAGGCCCTTGCCGATCAGACTGAACATGCCGAGGTCCACGCTCTTGGCCAGCTCTTCGCTGACGGCCAGCAGACGGGCGCGTTCCTTGGGGCCGATCCAGTACGACACGTCGCACACGGATTCCTTCCCGGGCTCCACAACGACTTCCTGCGGCTCAAGAGAAGCGCGGAAGACGGCTTCCTGCGTCCAGGCGCGCAGGCCCACGTTGTCGCTCACGGCAGGCATGATGGCCATGAGGAAATACGTGCTGGTGGGACCGGCCCAGTAGATGCGGCCGCGCTGCGTCACCACGGCGGCGAGCTTTTCCACGGAGGATTCTTCCGCCAGCGAACCGTCGTTGTCCCAGGCCACGCGCATGGCGTCGTAGTTGCCGCCCGCGGCAAAGCGGCTGTCGGAAGCCACGGTGAATTCAAGACGCACGCTGCGGGAGGTTTCTTCCGGCGTCGCCAGACGCACGCGCTCCTTGACGAGATAGCTGTCGCCGCTGAAGGTCAGCTCGCGCACCAGACGAATCTTGTCCACCTCGCCCGTGAACTTCAGCGTCACGGATTTGCCTTCGGCCACATCATAGCTGTCGGCGCCCTCATAGGACCAGACGCCGTTGCTCCACGAAGGCTGCTTGTTGACCACCAGCCCCAGGGGAGAAAAATTCGCCGTGGTGGCGTCCACCATGTTGATGGCCGGAGAATCGGCCGCCACGCCGGAACGGTAGTGGTTCAGCGAGAAGGAACGCACAATGCCGCCGCCGGTATGGAATACCGCCGTGTACAGGGGCGTTTTGATGGTGACTTCCTTGCCCGGCGCAGGGGTAAAGGCAGGCAGGGGCTTGCCGTCGGGCGTGGTGGCGGAGGCCATCTTCCGGGCTTTTTCGGCCTCGGCTTCCTTGCGGGCCTGCTCCTGCTGCTGCGCAATCACAGCCGGATCGGGCTTGGAAATCCAGCCCATGCGCTCCGAAAGGGCGCTCCAGCCGACCAGAATCAGCAGGCAGAGGACGATGGCAATAACGAGATTTTTACTGTCTTGCATGGGGGCGGTTACTCCTCGGACGTGGACGAGCTGCGCCGCGCTGGCGGCGGAACGGGATCATAGCCCGATCCCCCCCACGGGTGACATCGGGCCAGACGCTTGAGCGCAAGCCAGCCGCCGCGCACGACGCCATGAACGGCGATGGCTTCGGCGGCATACGCTGAACAGGTAGGAAGATAGCGGCAGGCCGGCGGCAGGACCGGCGAAATGAAACGCTGATAAAAGCGAATGGGCGCAATGGCGATACGACGTACGATATTCATGCCTCAAGCCCGTTGCCGCAGCCCCGCAGGGGGCGCAAAAGGCACGGCGTGCCCCGCCGCGGCCGCAGGGGCCGCGAACGGGACACGCCGGAATGCGTTCTCCGGCGAAAGCCTTCGCTGAGAACAAAAGTGTACCGTCGTCATACCGGAAGGTTCTTACTCAGACGCCGCAGCACCGCGCCCAGCTGTCGATCCACATCGGACTGACGCAGCGCGACCTCTCCGGCCTGCCTTTTGGCGACGACGACAATATCCGTCCCGTCAGGGATATGACGGACGTGATGCCGAAAAAATTCTCGCAGCAGCCGTTTGATCCTGTTGCGCAGGACGGCCTTGCCGACCTTGCGGGAAACGGCTGATCCCAGACGCGCCGGGGCGGGGCTGTCGCCCCGCCCATAGCGGACGAAAACAAGAAAATGTTCCGTGTGGAAACGCCGGCCCGATTCATAGCATGCCGTATACTCGGCACGTCTGATAATGCGGCGCTCTCGCGGCCATGTCCGGCGTTGAACGTTTCCGCCCGCATCGGGAGCCGGGGCTTGCCCCTTTTCCACAATTAGGCGCTCAGACGCTTGCGGCCCTTGGCGCGACGACGGCGCAGCACGGCGCGACCGCTGGGGGTCGCCATACGCGCGCGAAAACCGTGAGTGCGGGCCCGTCTGACCTTACTGGGCTGATAAGTTCTTTTCATGATACACTCCTTGATGAGCCCATTGACTCCCTCGCAACACGCCCCCCGGCGTTCACGATGCGCGCAATGGGTTTTTGTTGAAACGTACAGAGTCCGCAGGACTCTGGATGCAAAGAGCTGCTCCGATCCGGCAAGTCTGCCTGCGCCGCATGCGCGACAAATCCTTCCGCGGAAGCGGACAGCCGCTCGTCTGAAATGCGGACATTTCAAACGGAAATATTCCAAGAGGCCGCAGGATACACGCCGCGCCACGCCCCGTCAAGAGGGACGGCCGTGCCTCCCGCCCATTTCTTCCGCAGCAAAGGAAGGCGGAACAGAGGTGTTCCGCCTTCCCGGAAAACGCATCAGGCTTCGGCTTCTCCCTCGGGAGCGGCCGGAGCGCCGTCCGCCGAAAGCTTGTCCAGCAGCGCCTGGGCCTGCGTATTGGCGGGATCCAGCTCCAGAGCCACCCGCAGCAGCGGCAGCGCATGCACATTGTCCTTCAGTTCCGCAAAGATCACGGCCATGTTGTAGGCCGCTCCGGCGGACTTGCGCGGCAGGCTGGGGCTCAGGCTCAGGGCCTTGAGCACGGCCGTGCGGGCGGACTCGAAGTCCTTGCCGTCCACAAAGGCCATGGCCATGTTGTAATAAAGCGTGCCGTTGTCGGGCATGGTCTTCAGAGCCTTGCGGTACTCCTCGCAGGCTTCCTGCCAGCGGCCTTCCCGGCGCAGGCTCATGCCCAGACGGTTGAGCGCCTGCATGTCGTCGGGGTTGAGCATGCCGCCCTTGGCGTCGAGGCCCTTGCGCCAGTAGGCAATGGCCATTTCCGCATCGTTTTCCGCCACGGCGTCGGCCACGCGGAACGCCACTTCGCCCACCTGAGCCATGGCTTCGCGTCCGGCCAGCTCCATCCCCTGATTGAAGCTCTTGCGCGCCTGCTCCATGTTGTTGAGCGCCACATAGATGCTGCCGATGGCCAGCTTGCGCTCCACGCTGAAGGGCGCCAGCTGATCAAGACGCTCCAGATAGGCAAGACGCTTGCGGGGATTGTTCAAATCCTTGTAAATGTCCGCCAGACGACGCAGGGGCTCCAGATTGGTGCTCGAACCGCGGCTGGCATTTTCGTAGGCTTCGCAGGCCTTTTCCATCTGGCCCATGGCGCGGAACACGTCGCCGATGGTCAGAAGCACGGCCGTGGAATTGCCCTTGGCGTCAAGCGCCTTCTTGCAGACCTGCAGGGCGCTGAGATGTTCGCCCTGATCAAGCAGCGTGCGCGCCCAGTCCAGCATGCGATCGATTTTGCCGTAGGTGTAGATGCAGGATGCGATCCGTTCCAGCAGTTCCTGACTTTCCGTCGGGCGCGGGAAACACTGCCCGGCGCCGGCCTCCTGCAGCATGGCAATGCGGCCTTCGTTGGTTTCCGCGCTCAGCAGGGCAATGCGCAGCTCCGGAAAGCCGTTTTTCAGCAGGCGGACCACATAGCTCATGTCGTGCCCGTTGACATTGAGATCGCAGAGCAGCAGCGGCGCGGCGTTGTCCACGCACTTGTTGCGCACCAGCCGCACGAGCTTGTCCGCATCCTGCGCCAGACTCAGAACCGTCTGAGGCAGGCCCAGAGACTGACACAGCGTGGATCGCAGCAGATTGTGCAACCGCACATCCTCGCAGATGCAGATGATATGACCGTTGTCGTTCAAGTAGTTCTTGACGGCCTCGCCATGCTGCTGCATAGCCTGCTCGCCCTGCTCCTTGCCCATGCTCCTTTCGACCTGACGCAACGCCATGCGCTGCGCCAAACCCGCTTTGGCTTTGTCTTGCATGTATCCTCCGTACACCCGGCAACAGGAAGCGCCTGTGCCGAAACAATGCGGCAAGCTATCTGGCCTGCGTCAAATGATATACTTCGGGAACCATGTACATGAGTCCGACCTGCCGGTGATCGGGCATGTACTGTGTCGCGATGACAATGTCCCCCAGATTCCAGAGTTTTGCGTCGTCGGCTTCCCCGGCAGCCGCAGGCCCGAAGCGCTCCGCCATCATGGTATTGAGGCGCTGCACGAATTCCGGCCCCGAAGCGGGGTAATCTATTTTCAGAAAGCCCAGTCTGGCGGGCGCTTCGCCCCGGGCCGGCCCGTAGCAGGCAGCTACCTGCGCCGCGCCGGGGACCTTGCCCGCCGGATCATAGACGTCGCACACAAAATCGTCGGACTCGCGTGTGGGGCGCAGCCCCGCGGTCCGCAGGGCCTTGCGCATGGCGGCGCGATCCGTGGCGTCGAGACGCTGCCCGAACATGACCGCCTGCGTCCTGGCGGGTTTTTCCTCCGCCAGTTCCTTCAGCTCGCGTATGGCGTCTTCATTGCCGCACATGGCGGCCCCATGAAGCAATAATGTAGCGCGGGGAATGTTTTTGGCAACCCCTGTGCCGGTACGAAAAAAATGTCCCAGCCGCGCCAGCGCTTCGGGCTGATCCTGCGCTGCCGCACGGCTGTACCACGCGGCGGCGGCCTTGTCGTCCCGGGGCACCCCGTGCCCGCGCTCATACATAAGCCCCAGATTGTACTGGGCTTCGCGCTGCCCCTGCTTGGCGGCCAGATACAGCCAGCGGGCGGCTTCGCGCGCATCGGGCGACACGCCCTTGCCCTGCTGCAGCATACGGCCGTAATTGGCCATGCCGGCAGGATCTCCGGCAGCAGCCGCGCGGGCAAACCAGTACACGGCGCGTCCCGCGTCGGGCTCCACGCCGAGGCCCCTGTCAAAAAGCAGCCCCAGCCTGTTCATGGCGCGCGCGTCGCCCTTGCGCACCAGCTGCTCCAGAGCCTCGCGCATCCCGGTCATATCGCCGTTCTTGCGCGCCGTTTCGCAGGCGGTTTCCAGAGCCTGGCGTTCTTCCGAGGTCAGCTTTTCCTGCCCGGTCGCCGTCGCCACGCCTTCGGGCGGCGACGCCAGAGCCCCCGGAGTCGCGGGCGCTTCCAGAGGCGGCGCCGTCAGAACGGTACCGGCAGGCACCACGCCGCTGTCGTCCGCTTTTGGCGGCGGCAGCCCGCGCACGCTATGGAGAGACCCGGCGGCCTCGTCCGCCGAAACAGGGGCCGCGCCGAAAGCCGCGCGCAACGGCATCAGCATCAGCAGCAGACAGCCTCCGCAGGCCAAAACGGCACGCCGACAACGATGAACAGCTTTGTTTTTCATAGGTGGAAACTACCCTTACCTGCAACCAAGAGCAAGAGGGAATCCGCAGCGTTGCATGCTTATTTCGCATTCCGCCCCGCCCTGCGGCGAGGATCGCTCCCGGGCGGGACGCGCGGCGCGACGGCAGGGGCTTCCCCTTCCCCCGGATATCCGGCGGCCTGTTGAAACGCCCTAACGCTGCTTCTTCGGGCAGGACAGATTCATGAAATCGACCTCCGGCAGCGTCGTCACCCGTTCGTCGTACACGGTGGCGTGCCCCTTCCATTCCTTCAGCACACGGTTGATGCGCTCAACGTCCACATAGGCCACCAGCGCATGATACCGATCCACGAGATCCCGCAGAATCCGCGTATAGGTCACCTCGCCGCCATGAAAACCGTCCACGAATTCGCAGTCCGAGGAACCGAACTTGCGCGGATCGGTAAAGTCCATGACGTCGATGCCGCGCTCCATCAGCGCCGTATAAAGCGAAAACAGGTGCGGATACCCGGCCTGCCGCTCGCGCATGGCGTCCAGAACGGTTGCCGACAGGGGCGCAATGAACACATAGGTCTGAATGCCCCGGGACTTCAGGCGACAGTAAATCTCGGCAAAGGCGTCCAGATGCTCCTCGCTCAGCACGGGCGCGGGAGCAAAGGCCTTGATGCCGTAGCGCACCTGCTTGAGCGTGTCGCCGAACTGATAGTCAAAGGGCCGCTGCTGCCCTGTAACGTCCGCCGTGTAGTGCCAGGAGCCGTCCGAAGCAAAGCCGTCGCTGCTGCGCTGGGCCATGATGCCGAAACGATCATCCCGGAATGCGCCCGTCAGAGGCGCAAAGAATTCCCGCCAGCCGATCTTGCCTTCCAGCAGCCACTTCCACGGCGCCTTGAGCGTCTCCAGATCATAAACATAGCTGCCGCTGGTGGGAGGCTCCGGCGCAAAGGGGTTCTTCTGCCAGCCCGCGGAAAACCACCAGAAATCCAGACCGATAATGACCGCCTGCGGGCGGTGAATCCGCAGCATGGCGTCAATGGTGGAGCGCAGGACGGAAAGGTTGCCCGCCGTGCCGCCCACGTTGACGAAGGGCCGCCGGAAATAGCTGCCGCGAAACTGCATGACGCGCGACGAACCCACAACGGCGATCTCCGGCTTGACGGCCGCGTACAGCTGCAGCTTGTAATCAACAAAGTCCTGAGACACGCCGGAGCCGAAAATGGCAAAATTACCGCCGGCCTGCGAAGCCACAGCCCGCTCCACGGCCACATCGCCGCTGGCATGCACCCACCAGAAGGAATACGGCAGCAGCAGACCCACGGCCACCACAGTCAGCAGGCCCAGCGTCAGGAAAAAGCGGCGCAGCCAGTTCCGGCCGGCCTCGGGCGGCTCCGGCAGGCGCGGCGGCGCAGGCGGTTCTCCCTGCCCCTCCTCCGGCCGGGGCGGGACGCTCCCGCCCTCTCCGTCCGCCGTATCCTCCGCCGGGCGCGGCGCGGGTTCCTCGTTCGCGGCAAAGGCCGTCAGAAAGGCATCCGGCGTCACGGCAAAATCCGCGGGCGACGGCACAGCCTCGGGAGCTTCGTCAGCGGGGGCACACGGAACTTTCGACGCCGCCCCTGCCGGCCGGGCAAAATTCTCCGCTTCAGGTTCGTCGGCGCGCATCGCCGCCGCAGTTTCCCTGACAGCCGCTTCCGGCTGCCGTTCCCGGCGCAGAGGTATCCCCTGCGCGGCCAGCGCGGCCCGCAGTTCCCGCAAATCCTCTTCGCCGCTGGCCAGCGCAGCCTCCGAGGGACCGTCTTCGTCCTCGTCGCGAGGCGACCATGCCGCGGGCAGTTCCATGTCTTCCGACAGCGTCCGGGCAGGGCCTTTCCTGCTCTCTTCCGGCTGCGGCTGCGGCATGGCAATGCCCCGCGCGGCCAGAGCCTCTTCCAGCTCCCGGCGATCTTCCTCTCCGCTGGCCGCGGCGGCCTCCTCGTCCGGCAGCATGTTCCCCTCTCCGGCCCGGTCGTCCGCAGGGACGGCAACGCTGTCTCCGGCCGGAGCCTGCGTCCGGACAGGATCGCCGTCGCCACCAGCCGGACCGTTTTCCTGCGAATACGGCACGTCATCCCGGAGCCCCCCGTCGTCATGCCGCCGGAGTTCGTCCTCCGCAGCAAACGGCGGGAAAACCTCCGGCGAAGCAGAGGGTACGTCAGCGTCCGGCTGTTCCACCATTTCCCGCCCGGAACGGGGCGAAAACACATAGGCGCGCCCTTCATGCGGCATAGCCGCCTCCGCATCCCGTCCGGATACCTCCCGGTCACGGAGCAGCGGCGGTGCATCCGGAGCAGCATCCTGAACCTCCCGGGATGCCGGCCGCCGACGTCGCACGGGCAGGGGGTCTTCCTTCCAGGATGCAGTCCCGGAGGGAGCTTCCTGCGTCGGTTCCCACAAAAAGGAAGGAACCATGACATCCTCGCCCGGCTCTTCCGGAGTCGCGTCGGAAGATTCAGCAGCGGAACGCTGCCGGCGCAGGCGGGCACGATTCAGCGCGGAAAGAGAAATTTCGTTCTGTTTTGCCATGATGTGCCCCGCCTAGAACTGAAAATAGAGGAAAACGGCCTTGCGGCTCAGCATCAGCAGGGACAGACCTGCCAGTACGGCCAGGAAAAGCGCCCACAGCAGCCCCCGCACGCCGACAAAGCCGAAGGACAGGGGAAGACGGGATTCACCCGCGCCCTCCTCCCGGCAATCCTGCATCAGCTGCCGGCAGTTGGGCAGACACCAGACCACAAACGCGCCAATCAGCAGCAGAGCCACGGGCTCCCAGCCTGCCACATAGCCGTTGGGCATAATCCGGGCCATGCCCACGGCGCCGTTCAGCGGCCCGCCGTCCACAGCCCCTGCGGCATCAGGCAGGCCGAACATGGCTTCAAAAACCCGGCGCGCACCGTCCAGCGTCTGGGCCCGGAAGATGACCCAGCACCAGTTGATGCAGAAAAAGGTCAGCGTCGCGCACAGAAAACGCATGGGCGCGCTGTTCATGAACATTTCCCCGGCGCTGCCCTTGACCAGCGCGCGGAACCAGTGGTTGACGGTAAGCATGAAGCCGTGCAGGGCCCCCCAGAGAATGAAGGTCCAGCCCGCGCCGTGCCAGGCCCCGCCGATCAGCATGGTCAGAAAAAGATTGCGGTACTGACGCAGACGCCCGGCGCGACTGCCGCCCAGCGGAATATAGAGGAAGTCCCGCAGCCATGCGCCGAGGCTGATATGCCAGCGCCGCCAGAAATCCACGATGCCCGTGGACTTGTACGGAGAATTGAAGTTTTCCGGCAGATTCAGGCCCAGCATGAGGCCGATGCCCAGCGCCATGTCCGTATAGCCGGAAAAATCGAAATACAGCTGGAACGTATAGCAGAACGAACCGGCCCAGGCTTCGGCCCCGCTCAGCGGAAAGCCCCGTTCGGCCGCATTGAAGACCGCATTGGCATAGGGCGCCAGCGAATCGGCCAGCAGCACCTTCTTGGCCATGCCCATGACAAAGAGCGCGACGCCCATGCCCAGCTGGCGGGACGTTGCCATACCCAGCGCGTCGAACTGCGGCCCGATCTGCTCGTAACGGACAATGGGCCCCGACATGACATAGGGGAAGCAGGAGACGAACAGAGCATGCCGCAGCGCCCCTTCAGGGGCGATCTGCCGTCTGTAGACCCCTACCAGCCAGGCGATCTGAATGAAGGTGTAAAAGGAAATGCCCACCGGCAGCGGCGGCGGCGTAAAGGAGAACTCCCAGCCCGAAACCTGCATGAATACCTGAGCCAGAAAGCCCGAATACTTGAACCAGATCAGCGGCGCGATATTGACGCACAGCGCCAGCGCCAGCAGACCGCGCCGTCCGGGACGGCCGCTGCGCTCCCCGGGCTGGGCCAGCGCAAGGCCGAAGGCGTAGTTGACAGCCACCAGCGCCGCCAGCAGCAGAAAGAAGGCCGGCCCCCACAGCACATAGAAAACGGCCGAGAACAGCAGCAGCACAAGGTGCAGAAACGAGGGCGCTCCCGTGGCGGCCAGACGCCATACCAGCAGGAGCAGAGGCAGAAAAAGGAAAAGGAACGAATAGGACGTGAACAGCATACATCTTCCCGGCACGCCCGCGGGTACGCTCCCGCGCTGTACGCCGTCCCTTTTGTTTCTTCGACAGAACAAGAGGTGCGCCGCCGTTCCCGCCGCACGATCTGCGACGGCACGCCGGACGCACCCCGTTCTTCGTCAGAAGATTCCGCCTTTCGGGAAAAGGGAGCCGCCGGACAGACGCGGGCCGGCTCCCCTTCTGGAGCATTTTCCGTTTGCAACGCGTTGCGCTGCAAACCATACGGCCTGTCGTTTCGCGGGAAAAACGCGGTTTTCCCCGCTCGCTCCGGGCCGGGCGGCGCTGTGCCGCCGCCTCGCATCCGCCTTGTTCAAAGGCAAAATGCTCTACCGAAAGCGGACTCCGTAGGACTACGGATTGAGTTCGGAACGGAACTTGCGCGACAGACGGAACACAACCACCTTGCGGGGAGGCAGGGTGATGGCTTCATCCGTCTGCGGATTGCGCCCCTTGCGGGATTTTTTATCGTAGGACTCGAACTTGCCGAAACCGCTGATCAGCAGGGCGCAATCTTTTTTGATGGCGTCCTTCATGATTTCCAGCAGTTTCTCGACCGTATTTTTCACGTCCACACGGTTTTTGTCCGTGCTTTCGTAAATACGTTCGACAATGTCGGCCTTGGTGAGGGTTTTCTTCATGGCGACCATTCCTTACACTCGCTTGCAGACCGTCGCTCCCCACGGTCAGACCGTACAGACCCATTACCATGCAGCCTATCGGCGGGGCAAGGCATTTCCCTTTCGGAGCCACCAAGGCTGCACAGCCGTGCCCTTCCTGCGAAGCGGCACATTCCCTATCCATGACGAATATTCTTTTCAGCCTGCCCTGGCCCCTGCCGGCGCGCGCAACGCGACAGCCGATAGTCCCCGTCTTCCTGCCCTACGCCGGATGTCCCGTACGCTGCGTCTTCTGCGCGCAGCACATCCAGACCGGACAGGCTCCGGCTCCCCTTGCCGCCACCCTCAAGACGGCACTTGCCTGCCTGCGACAACGCAGGGATCGGGGTCTGCCACCGGCAGAACTGGCCTTTTACGGGGGGACCTTCACGGCCCAGCCCCCCGCGGCGCTGCGGGCATGCCTGAATCTTTTTGAAACGGCATGCCGTCAGGGCCTTGCCTCCACCTTCCGCTGCTCCACCCGCCCGGACGCTGTCGCCACCCCGCGCCTTGCCCTCCTGCGGGATGCCGGCTGTTCCATGGTGGAGCTGGGCATTCAAAGTTTCAACGACGCCGCGCTTGCCGCAGCCGGCCGGGGCTACGACGGCGCATGCGCGCACGCGGCCTGTCAGGCTGTCGCCGCCGCCGGCCTGCGCCTTGGCGTTCAGCTCATGCCGGGTATGCCGGGCGTGACGCCCGAAATATTCCTGCGCGATGTTGCGCGTCTCTGTGAGCGCCCCGCCGCTGTTGCGGTCCATGCCGTCCGTTTCTATCCCTGCGTAGTCATGGAAGGAACAGAACTGGCCCGCCTCTGGCGCGAAGGGCGCTATGCGCCCTGGACGCTGGAAACGACCCTTGACGCGCTCGCCGACGCCTGGCTCATGACCCTGCATGCCCGTCTGCCCGTCATCCGCATGGGTCTTGCGCCTGAAAACGATCTGGCAGCGGCGCTGCTCGCCGGCCCCTGGGACCCGGCCCTCGGCACCCGCGTCATGGCGCGGGCGCTGTTCCGGCATGTGCGCCGGGAACTCAAAACGCGGGGTCTGCACAGGCTGATCCGGCTGGAAGCGCCGCGACACTGCCAGGGCTTCTTCTGGGGAGCCCGCAGCGAGCTGCGCGCAGCATGGGCCGGACTGGGCCTTGCCACGCCGCCCCGCTGGATCGCGGAACCCCGCCTGCGCATCGAGGCCGTCGCCGGGTCCGCAACCGCAATTCCGACACAGGGGCGCGAAAAAACATAAACATATTTTATGTCATGCGCCGCGTTTTTGCAATAAAAAAGCGCAGGATAGTTAAAAAAACTCCTTTGCCGCCCCCAATTCTCCCCCGGGGAGCGCACGCGCCTGCCCGCCAGCCTTTCTCTCCCGGGCTTTTGCGAACGTGAAGATTCCTGTCGCCCAAAAAGCGAGACGGCTGCCGGGGGGAGCCGGCAGCCGTCTCTGGAGAAGGAGGAGGTTCTGGGTTGGAGGTTGGAGAAACAGGAGGAGATTCGGAGAAACTTCGGCACCTGTCGAGGGACAAGCACAGACGCCGAAACTTATATATAATCCGCCGAAAGAACGGCGGACAATTTCGCCGTGAAGAGGCGTTCTTGCGCCTGCGCCGGAACAGCCGTCCCGGCGCGGCAGGAAACGGTTCGCCTGTGCGCGGCATCTGCCGGCAGCACTACGGCGTCACCCGGAAAAAATTTCTGAAAACTCCGCCCCGCCCGCAGCGGGGCCAGTGCGGGGGAGAAAAATCCTGCCGGCGCGCGGTCCGCGCCCTTTACCCGGAAGCAGGACTTTTCTCACCGGGAAGAATTAGTAATGACGGCGCTGCTGCGGCATGGGACGGCCGTCGGGGGGGCAGGGACGGTCCCCGTCGCGCCACTGCGGCGCGCCCACTTCCTTTTCAAGACGGTCGCTCAGTTCGTTGTGCAGGTCAGCCATCTGATCCTGCAGCTTCACCAGCTCTTCCGCCGTGCTGCGCACAGCCTTCACATCGGGATTGGCAGCGTTGCGCAGGGCGGACAGCTCCTGACGCTTCACAAAAATCTGGTCGCGGATGGGCCGCATCTTGGGAGCGTATTCGTCAATCAGGGCGCTGTACTTGGCACGCTGCTCGGGGGTCAGCCCGCGGCCGTAACCATAGCCGCCCCAGTGCCCGCGGTAACCGCCGCCGTAACAACCGTAACCGCCGTCATCGTCGTAGCCGTTGCAGCCATAACCGTATCCCATGCCGTGATGCGGACGGGCTTCGGCGGTAGCGGCGAACGTTCCACCCACGAGGGTTGCGGCAAACAGGACAGGCAGAATAATGCGGGAAGGCTTCATGTGAAAACTCCTTTTCATTTGACATATATATTTTCGCTCTGACGGCCCGGCAAACCTGTTCCGTGCCTGCGAAGCGGAACGCCTCTTGTCGTTCCATGCCCGACTTATAGCATCTTGCGTGCCACAACTAAAATACCATTAAATAACAACGCATTAAAACAATTTTCCATCCCGAAATGCCGCCAAACATCCCGGGACGCGGCGGCATGTGAAAAATTTTTGGACACCCGGAGAACACCCCTGTCTATTTTTTGGACAGGCGCATAGTTTTTACACACGCGCCGCCCCGACAAAAAAGACCGCCTTGCGGCGGTCTTTTTTGTCGGGGCGGCTGCCCTTTCTCTACATATGATTAAACTGGGAAATACTGCGGCACCCCCGGCGGCCCGGGCGGACGAACTCCACGCCGAGTTCCTGTCGCATGCGCTCATACACATGCTGATAGGCCGCGTGCAGCTGGTCCCGCAGTTTCTGCAACTCCCAGCCCAGACGGGAAAGCGCGTCCGGGCTGATATCATTATCATAGTTAAGCCCTTCCAACTCCTGCATTTTGCAATGAATCCGATAATGCAGGTCCTGTATGCCGGGCCGTTCCTCTTCAAGAATGACACGGGCTTTCTGCTGTTGTTCGGGCGGCAGCCCGGCCAGCCAGCGCTCCGTGCGCGGTCCTTCCAGGGCCATGCGCCCCCTGTGCCCGCCCGCATGCGCCAGCGAAACGGCGGCAAAGCACAGGGCAAGCATGAAGGCGATGATTTTATAGGCTCTCATCATGGGCGTATCCAGAATTTTTTCGCTCCCGAAGGAGCGGGAACAGGAAACAGCCCCGATGCCGGCAGACGCGGCAAGGCTGTTTCAAAATGTTAAAGCAAAAAATATGCCGTCACGTCAACACGATGACAGAAACGCCAAAGCAGGATATGCTGTTCTCATGTCCGTCTTTTCCCGTCTGCGCCGCCGCGTCGGCGCTCCGTCTTCCGCATCGTCGGCAACGCGCCGCCCCCCGGCCGAAATATCCTCCGCCCCCGTGGGACTGCTGCTCGGAGGCGCGGCCTTTGTCCTGATTTTCATGGTCACGGCCCTTGCCATCTTTTCCATTGAACGCAACGATACGGCCATGGCCCGCCTGCTGGCGGAAAAGGGCAGCTCCCTCATCATGGCCTTTGAAAGCATCCTGCGCACCACCATGCGCAGCGAAGCCGGCGTCCGGCTCCAGGCCCTGCTGGAGGAAATGACCGTCAGCCGCGATATTCAGTTCATCGCCGTCACCATGCCCGACGGCACCATCGTGGCCCACAGCAACCCGGATCGCCTTGGTGAAATTCTCATGCTCGACGGCGAGGAAATCAGCCCGGAACGTCTGCGCGTCATGGCTCCGGGCATGCACGCCCAGTGGGGCATCATGGCCATGGAAGGGCGTCGCGCCTTCGTAGTCTACCGGGTCTTCATGCCCAGCCCCAGCCTCACGGCCTCGGGTCTGCCTGCGCCGACCATCTTCCTCGGGCTCGACATCTCGCCCTTCGACATCACCCGGCGGCAGGATCGCGACTATGTCGTCATGCTGGCCGGCGTCATGCTGCTGGTGGGGCTGGCCATCCTTGTGGCCCTCTACTACGCCCAGCGCGCGCATCAGTCCCGCCTGCGTCAGCGCCGCGCCGAAGGACAGGTGCGCATGCTGGAAGAGGAAGTGCGCCGCAAGGAAAAACTGGCGGCCGTAGGCACTCTGGCCGCGGGCGTGGCCCACGAGATTCGCAATCCCCTCAGCTCCATCAAGGGCTACGCCACCTACTTCGGGCAGCGATTTGCCGAGGGCAGCGAGGATCGCAAGGCCGCCGAAGTCATGGTCTGCGAGGTGGAGCGTCTCAACCGGGTCATCACCGATCTCATCGGTCTTTCCCGTCCCAGCGACGTGCGCCCCCGCGCCGCCGCGCTGGCCGATGTCACAGACCATGTGCTGCGTCTGATCAGGCAGGACGCCGAAAAACGCAAGGTGCATGTTGCCTGCGACGTTCCCCGCAGTCTGCCGCCCGCGTGGATAGATCCCGACCGCCTCGGGCAGGCCCTGCTCAATATCTGCCTCAATGCGCTGGATGCCATGCCCGACGGCGGAGAGCTCCATCTCTCCGCCCGCGTCATTCCCGCCGGTTCGGAACAGGCGCCGCCCGCCGGCAGCGCCACGCCCTTCTGGCTGGCTCTGGCCGTGGAAGACAACGGCAAGGGCATCAGCCCCGAGCATCTGCGCCACATCTTCGATCCCTATTTTACCACCAAGGGGCACGGAACCGGCCTTGGCCTTGCCACGGCCCACAAGATCATGGAAGCTCTGGGCGGCGACATTGACGTGGTGTCCACTCCGGCCGACGCCAATGCCCCCGGCGTTTCCGGTACCTGCTTTACGCTCTGGCTGCCCTCTCCCCCGAAAAACGCCACTCCCACAACCGAAAGGAATCCCGCGTGAACACCTCCATTCTCGTGGTCGATGACGACGACGCCCACCGCGGCATGCTGCGGATGATGCTGCAATCCTGGGGCTATACCGTCGATGAAGCCGTGGACGGCGCCGATGCCGTCACCGCCGTTCATGACAAGGCCTATGACGTCGTGCTGACGGATGTGCGCATGGCGCGCACCAGCGGCATTGACGCGCTCAAGGGCATTCTTGCCTATAATCCGGCCCTGCCTGTCATTCTGATGACGGCCTATTCCTCTGTGGAAACAGCCGTGGAAGCCCTGCGTCTCGGCGCGTACGACTACCTGATCAAGCCGCTGGACTTTGAAGCCCTGCGCCATACGCTGCAACAGGCCGTCGAGCATTCCCGCCTCAGTGTGGAAAACAGGGAACTGCGCCGCCAGCTTTCCGAAGCCGCCGCAGGGCCCGCCATTCTCGGCCGCAGCAAGGCCATTGACGACATGCGCGGCTTCATCGCCACCGTGGCCCCCACCGAGGCAACCGTCCTTATCACGGGCGAGAGCGGCACAGGCAAGGAACTCGTGGCCCGCGCCATTCACGAAGGCAGCGATCGCGCCCAGAAGCCGCTGGTGGTGGTCAACTGCGCCGCGCTGGCCGAAAACCTGCTTGAATCCGAGCTTTTCGGACACGAACGCGGCTCGTTCACCGGCGCGGACAAGCGCCGGGACGGGCGCTTCGTGCAGGCCGACGGCGGCACGCTCTTTCTGGATGAAATCGGGGAAATGCCCCTCCCCCTTCAGGCAAAACTCCTGCGCGCTCTGCAGCAGGGCGAAGTCCAGCGCGTGGGCTCTGATACGCCCATTCACGTCAGCGTGCGCGTCATCGCCGCCACCAACCGCAATCTGCGCGAGGAAGTGGATCAGCGCCGATTCCGCGAGGATCTCTACTTCCGGCTCAATGTCATCACCATCGAAGTGCCGCCCTTGCGCGCCCGCGCGGAAGACATCCCCCTGCTGGCCGCCCACTTTCTCCAGCGCTACGCCGAGCGCAACCGCAAGGCCATCAAGGGCTTTGCCCCGCAGGCCCTCGACGCCATGCTGCGCTATCCGTGGCCCGGCAATGTGCGCGAACTGGAAAACGCCGTGGAACGGGCCGTCATCCTCTGCACCGGCGATCTTGTCACCGGGCGGGAACTCCCGCTGAGCATCGCCTCCGCCGAAGAGGAACCGCCCGCGCCCCCGGCCTCCGATGCGGGCACGGGCTCGCTGGCCGGCCTCTCCCTCGACGAACTGGAACGCCGCGCCATCCTCGAGACACTCCAGCAGACCAGCGACAACAAAAGCGAAGCCGCCCGCCGCCTCGGCATCACCCGCGCTACGCTGCACAACAAGCTCCGTAAGTACGGACTGGAATAAAGGGGCGGAGTCTCCGGGGGGAAGGGGGAACCCCTTTTGGAAAAGGGGTTCCCGGCAGATTGTACTCAGAAAGTTAACAGAGGGCTTGCTCAAAAAAGAAAGCCCCATGACAGTTGTTTTGCACACAATAAACCTCAACAACGAG
>DXFI01000133.1 GCA_019114565.1 Candidatus Desulfovibrio intestinigallinarum
CGGCCGTGCAGGAGGTAGTAGGCGACCAGGGCGGTCAGCACGACGACGGCCAGCGTCTGGTACATGCCGCCGTAGCCGAGGGAGGGCACGAGGAAGCCGAAGATATAGGGGCCGAGGCCGATGCCGAGATCGAAGAAGATGAAGAAGGTGGTGGTGGCCTGAGCGAAGCGGGAGCGGGAGACGAGCGACAGGGAAACGGCCTGCCCGGCGGACTGGAAGTTGCCGAAGCCCGCGCCGAGAACCAGCCCGGCCAGCAGGAGCATCCAGCTGCTGTCGGCGTGGGCGATCAGGGTCAGGGACAGGGCCGTCAGGAGCAGCGCCGGATAGAAGATGATGTTTTCACCGCGCAGGTCAAAGAGCCGCCCGGTCAGGGGGCGCGTTACCAGCGCCATGAGGGCATAGAGCAGAAAGAAGAGACTGGCGGCGGGCGTCAGATTGCGCTCGGCGGCAAAGGAGGTCATGAAGGCCTGAATGCAGCCGTAGCTCAGGCAGGTAATGAGCGCCACCAGCGAGAAGCGGACCACACGGGGGTCGATGTAGCTGTACAGGGCCAGAAAGGGGCGGTGACGGTGACGCATTTCCGGCAGGTTGTGCAGCCCGAAGAAGATGACGATGCAGGCAATGCCGATGGCCAGACAGGTCTGCGCCAGCACCGTATAGGTGGAATAGCTGGAAATGAGAATGCCCAGAAAGGGCCCCAGCGCCAGCGCAAAGGCCGTGCTCATGCTGAACAGGCTGATGCCCAGCCCGTGATGCTCGTGCGGCACCACATAGGCCACGATGGTTCCCGTGGCCGTGCCGATGACGCCCACGGCCACGCCCATGAACAGGCGCTGCACAAAGAGCAGAAAGAGACTGGGAACCCAGAAGAAGGCCGCAATGCTCAGGGAGTAGAGCAGCAGCCCCGTCAGCAGAATCGCACGGCAGCCGCACAGGGAAAGCAGATTCCCCGTGGCAAAGCGCCCGGCAAGACAGCCGATGACCATGATGCCCGCCGTCAGCCCGGCTGTGCTCAGATCGGCGTTGTAGGTTGTCCGGGCATAGGTGGTGCTGGTGACGAACATCAGATAGTAGGCCGTCATGACCAGCAGATTGATGACGGACACGACGGTGAAATTGCGGTTGAAAATGGCCCGCAGGGCTTCGCGTGTGCTGCCTGCGTGCCGGGGGGCGGTTCTTGATACGGCATGATGGCTTCTGGGCATGGCCTTTTTTCCTCTGTTTGGGAATAATCGTTGCGTGTGCAACGGTATTAGGCTCACGGCCCGCCCCTGTCAAGCGAAATACGCCGCCCCTCTTGCCACGCGCCCCTGTTGCGACTAGTTTTTTGTGGTCGCCGAAGAGTTGCCCCGGAACCGGGAAAGGGCGGGCAGCGCCGCAGTCTGCGGGAAAAGCTCCCCGCGCGGCGCGGCAGAGCCGCAGTGCCCGGGGACGTATCATACGGTTTGAAGTGCGAAGCGTTTCAAAATATACGGCCTGTCGTTTCGCGTGTTACCGCTTTCAAAGGTAACACGCTCTAAAATGCCTTGAATCTGAAAAAGGAATGCCTGACGCGACAATGCCCGCCGGAAGGCCGCGCGCCGTCTGTCTGGCGGCGTCTCCCTGCGGCGGCGTGGCGTTCTTGTGCGGGAGCGATTGTGGAACTGACATATAAATGGATTGCGCTGGCCGGGCGGCAGTATCAGAGATATCTGAACCGCCGGCTTGCGCCCTACGGTCTGAGCGGCAGTCAGTACCTGCTTGTTCTCAATGTCTGCCGCCAGCCGGGCATAACGCAGGACAAGCTGCCGGATATTCTCCATATCAACAAAAGCAACGTGACCCGGGCGCTGGCCCAGCTTGAGCGCAGCGGCTTTATCCGCCGTGAGGTCAACATGCGGGACAAGCGCACGGCGGCCCTGTTTCCCACGCCGAAGGCGCAGGACGTCTTTCCGCGCATCCGCGAGATCATCACGGGCTGGGATGCCTCGGTAACGGATTCGCTGACGGAAGACGAAAAGCGCACTCTGCAGGAGCTGCTCATGCGGGTGGTGGCAGCGGCACGGCAGAGCCCCGACGGCGACGGGCGGGAAGGGGCGGATGCCTGAGACGCAGGGGCGTTGCGGCGGCGTGAGACCCGGTTTATCTGTGTCGCCAACGTGCCGAAAAAACGGCCCTTTTGTGACGACTCTCTCCTCTTTTTGTTGTAATGTGTTGTTTTATTTGAAGTTGTCAGTTTGACTTGAAGACAGTTAAAGCATATACTGCCGCCATTGGTTTCTCGGGCTCGCCATGCCGCGGGCCTTTTCGGCATTCAGGCGCTTCCCCGTCATATGGACGGGGGGCGGGCCGACGTTCGGCCTCCTGCGTCCCGCGGTTTCGGGACGCTTGCCTTGCCCCGCAACCAAGGAGACATTATGAAGCCTTTACGCTGGCTTTCCGCGCTGACGGTTCTGCTGGCCTGTATGGCCCTGCTGACCGCCCCCGCGGACGCCGACGCACGTAAACACGATTCCAAAGGTGAAACTCAGGCCCGAAAAAACACAGACAGAAAAAAGCAGGCCGATGCCGACCGCGAGCTCTGGCTCGAGCGCACCCGCAACAACAGCGAAATCATGAGCGGCAAGGCATCTCTCTACAGCAAGAACCTGCACAACAGCAACACGGCCAGCGGTTACCGGTACGACATGTACACCTTTACCGCAGCGCATCGCACCCTGCCCATGGGCACGGTTGTGCGCGTCACCGACCACAGCAACGGCAAAAGCGTTATGGTCTGCGTGACGGATCGCGGTCCCTTTGTCCGCGGGCGCATCATCGATCTTTCCTATGCCGCAGCGCGGCAGATCAATCTCAACGGCCGGGGCGTCGGCAATGTTGACCTCGAAGTCATCAGCGACGAAAACGGCACGCCCCTCAATGCCGATCAGGCCTATTACGTGCGCTATGCCTCGGGCACCGGCCGCCAGACAATAGGTCCTTTCCGTGCCTTTGCCGATGCCGCCACCATGCACGAAGCCATGCGGCAGGCACACCCGGAAGCCGAGGTCGTTCTCGGCTCGGCCAACGAATAAACCGGGTCTTCGCACATTCCGACAGGGCGCCGCAAGGCGCTCTTTTTTTATCTCTTTTGCCCTTCCGTCCCCGCCAAAAATTCCCCCCTCTTGCCGGAATTCGCTTCCTCGGCTACCTTTCCCCTGCCGGGCGGCCTTGCCGCCCGGCCAAAAGTGAGCGGAAAAATGTGTTTTTTTCCGTGAAACGACAGGCCGCAGAGTCTGAAACGCACAGTGTTTCGGGCTGAAAATGCTCCAGGAGCAACAGAAGAGGAGACGAGGTCGTCATGGGGTACATTCTCGCGCTGCTTTCGTCGGCGTCCTTCGGCATGATTCCGCTGTTTTCCCTGCCGCTGCTGCATGCGGGCATGTCGGCGGAGTCCGTGCTGTTCTATCGTTTCTTTTTTGCCGCGCTGCTCATGGGCGGCATTGTGCTGGTGCGGCGCGATGCCCTTGCCGGGCCCGTGTCCGAGCTGGGCGCGCTGCTGGGCATGAGCGCCCTTTACATGCTGGCCGCCCTGCTCATGATCTGGGGCTTTGCCTACCTGCCCAGCGGCGTTGCCGCCACGCTGCAATTCCTCTATCCCGTGCTCGTGATGCTGATCATGGTGCTGTTCTTCCATGAAAAGCTGCGTCTCAGCGTGGTGTGCGCCATTGTTCTTGCCCTTGGCGGCGTGTTCCTGCTGGGCGGCGGCATGGGAGACAACAAGGCAGTGCAGCCCATGGGCGTTCTGCTGCTGCTCCTTTCCGCCCTGAGCAACTCCCTCTATATCGTGGGGCTGCACGTGGTGAAGCCCCGCCATATGACCGGTCTCGGCGTGACCTTCTGGGTGCTGGCCTTCGGTTCCCTTATCTGTCTTGGCAACGCGCTGGCCATGGGTTCCTTCAGCCTGCCCGCAGATCTGAAGGAGCTGGGCATCGCCTTCCTGCTCGCCGCCGTTACCGCCGCTCTGTCAAATCTGACGCTGGTGCTGGCCATTCAGCGCATCGGCTCCACCATGGCCTCCGTGCTCGGCGTCATGGAACCCCCCACCGCCGTCTGCGTGGGCATCCTCGTCTTTGATGAACCCAGCTCCGCAAGCCTGTGGATCGGCATGTGCCTTATCTGCCTGTCCGTGCTCGTCGTCATGCTCGGACCCCGGCTCGGCAGCTGGCGGGCTAAGAAGCAATAGATGGTTGGGGGGAAGGAAACCCCCTTGGCTGGCGCGCAAGGGTGTTTCCTTCCCCCCAGGCCCCCCATCCTTCCCCCAACGCGCTTTATTCAGGAGGATGAGGCGTTACGGGAATATTGTCGCATTTCCTGCGGCGACCGTCCCCCGGCGGCATAATGAGTTTTTTCCCTGTGAAAAAGACAGAACGCGAGGCGGTAGAGAATACCGTCCAAAAAACAGGAAAACAAAAGGCCATTCCTCAACATCGAGGAACGGCCTTTTTGCACGTTTTGGGGCGGGAGCACTCACCACTGTCGCCCGGCAGGCGACCCGCCGCCCGCTCCGGGCAGCAGCCGCGATGTACAGAGGGACACCGGCTCGCTACAACCAGGGCGTTTCACCTTTTTCAAAGGTGAAACGCTCTAAAGCGCGCTGGGGGAGGCGTTGGGGGTCTGGGGGAAGGGGCACCCCCTCTCGCGCTAGCAGAGGGGGTACCCCTTCCCCCAGAAACTTCCCGAGTCCTTCAATTCAATACCGGCGTGCTTCCGGGGGGAGCAGGGCGTCGATCAGGGCTGAACCCAGCCAGCGGCGGAACTCGTCGTTGGTCCAGCCGTAGTAGCGCACGAGAATCATGTAGAGGGGCGGGCCGGAGTAGACCTCAAGCAGGGCGACGACCTTGTCGAGCGTCAGGTCGTCGCGCAGGGGAACGCCGGAAAAGAGTTCTTCGGCCAGCGCGCGGAGGTAGCCGGCCCGTTCCTGAAGCAGGCGGCGCAGTTCCACGGAGCCGCCCAGAGGTTCGGGCAGGAGAGCGCCGCTGCCGCGCGGGGCGTGTTCTTCGTGGATGCGGGTAAAGAAGTCGGCGGTAAGGCGCAGCTTGCGGCAGATATCGTCTTCGGCGCGCACGGCCTCGACAATGCCGCTGAAGTCGCTTTCCATGTCGCGGTGCATCAGGGCTTCAAACAGACCGGCCTTGTTGCCGAAGTTTGCCAGAACGGTTTGCACGGAAACGCCTGCGGCACGGGCGATGGTGTCGAGCGTGACGCGGGCAAAGCCCTCTCTTTTGAGGACTTCCCGGGCGGCGTCGAGAATGCGCAGACGCGTCTGACGCGCCTGCTCGGCCCGCAGGGGCGAATCATAGCGGCGGGGCGTCTTTTTTCGCTGCGGGGGCCTGGCGGTGTCCGGCATGATGCTCTCCTTGCAATTCCTTTTCTTGTTATCGGCAGCTTTCTTGCGCCCTGTATGGGCAATGTTGCTGAAAATGAAAAAAGGGAGCCTGGGAGCTCCCTTTTGTGCGCTGTCGCGGGAGAGCGGCGGGGATATCGTCCGCGATGCCCGAAACGGGACGAGACCAGAGTATTTTCAGAGCATTTTCAGTTTGAAATGCCTCGCATTTCAAACCATACGGTCTGTCATTTTTCGGGAAAAACGTATTTTTTCCGAGTGGTTCGCATATTGCCTTTCAAAGGCGGCAGGCTCTAAGCGCCGGTTTCCGCCAGCTTTTTCCGGCAGACCTCAAGGTTGCCCCGGTAGCCTTCGGCCAGTTCGGACTGTCCGAGGCCCAGTTTTTCATACATGGCCACGGCTTTTTCCAGCGTTTCGGCGGCTTCCTGCCAGTCGCCGTTGGAGGCCAGCGCAACGCCCAGATTGCCGAGGGAAAAGGCCGTGTCCTCGTGGTCGCCCAGCAGGCTGGTACGCAGTGCCACGGCCTGCCGGTGCAGGGCGATGCCTTCGGCAAAGTTCCCGCGTTCTTCCTCGATGCGGCCAAGGTTGTTCAGGCAGGTCCCCAGCTCCGGCGGCACGGGAGTCACGGCTTCCCAGATTTCCTTTGCGCCGCGCAGCAGCCGCTCTGCCTCGTCAAAGTCGCGGCGCGAATAGTAGGCCGCCGAAAGGTGGAGCATGGCCCCGGCAACAAGGCCGTGTCCCTCGCCGCAGGTGGCGACAAGGCCGTCCAGCGCCTGCCGGCCCAGGGCGATGCTCTTGTCGAGATTGCCCAGCGCCATATAGATGTGCGCCAGATTCTGCATGGCAAGGCAGGTCATGGGCGAACCGTCGCCCTTGGCCCGGCGCATGAGCGTTACCGAAAGTTCCAGAGCTTCCAGCGCCTCCTTGACGCGTTTCAGCGCAAAGAGGACGCGCCCGAGCATGTCATGCGCCAGCGCCGCGCAGAGATCGTTTCCTTCTTCGCGGCGCAGCAGGTCCCGCAGGGCCATTTCCGCCCCTGCGGGGTGTTCTTTCGCCTGTACCGCAATGTCTTTCAGACGATGCTGCCAATCCTGTTGAGCCATGATATTTCCTTGTCAATGATGGTTGTGTGGAGGGGGCCCGGCCTTCGGAGAAGAAGGGGGAGGGCCTCCGCCTGCGCGGAAGGGCCGTCTCCCCCTTTGGGTGCCGGGGCTTGTTTATTCCCAGCTGTAGGGAATTTCCGGGGAATCGAGCGGGAGACGCCGCCCTTCCTCGGGATCATGGGGGAGGTCGGCGCCGTTGCAGAGCAGGGCGGGCGCGTGATCAAGACTGCCGAAGGCATACCAGACGCCGACGGGCACGCGCAGCAGGGCGTAGTTGTCCGGCCTGCCGAGCGTGACGCGGCAGCCCACGCCGTGCGTCGGGGAGTCCGGCCGGGCGTCGTAGAGGGCAAGGCGCATGCGCCCGGCGGGCACGGCAAAGAACTGCGTCTGCCGGGTGTGGCATTTCCAGCCCTTGACGGTATCGGCGGCGACTTCGGAGAAATAGACTTCTCCCACGCGCAGGGCGGGCTCCGTGCAGGGGCCGCTCACGGCGTCGGGGCGCAGGGGATTGCCCGGCCGCAGAAAGTGCAGCACAGGGCCGCCCGCGGCCTCGCGGACGGCCAGCGGCTGGAGGCAGGCTCCGGCCACGGGCAGCGGCGTGCAGCCCTCGGGCACGGGGGGGATGGGGGCGGTTAGCGCGCCCATGCGTGCCCCCGTTCGCGGGCGGTGGCCGTATAATCCGCAATCTGACTGAGGGTCAGCGCAAGGATGGCGGCGGGGGAACCGTTGCCGGTGTAGAATTCGCGGTACCATTCGGCGGTGTAGCGGATGGTTTCGGCAAAGGTGAGCGTGGCCTTCCAGTGCAGATGGGCAAGGGCCTTGTCGCAGCAGAGCTTGAGCAGGGTGCATTCCTTCATGCCCGCGTGGCCGCTCTTGTCCATCTCGCTGCGGAAGCCGGGCCAGTAGGCGGCCAGCGCCTCGACCACTTCGGCAACGGTATTGTCCACGTCGGCGGCAGGCCCGAAGTTGTAGGCTTCGCCGCGCACGGGGAAGGGGCTGGACTGCGCGCCCATGAGGTGCGCGCCGAGCCAGAGATAACCGGACAGGGGCTCAAGCACGAGCTGCCACGGGCGCGTGGCCCAGGGGCTGCGAATCTGCACGGCCTGCCCCGCGGCCCAGGCGCGGGCGCAGTCGGGCACGATGCGATCCAGCGCCCAGTCGCCGCCGCCGATGACGTTGCCCGCGCGCGTGGTGGCGCAGGCCGGGCCGCTCTGGAAAAAGCTGTCAAAATAGGAATGCGCCACGATTTCCGCGCAGCCCTTGGAGGCGGAATAGGGATCGGAGCCGCCGAGGTGATCGGTTTCCCGATAGCCCCAGACCCATTCGTCGTTGCGATAGCACTTATCGGACGTGATGAAGACGCCGGCCTGTACCGAGGGGCAGGCGCGCATGGCTTCCAGCACGTTGAGCGTGCCCATGACATTGGCCTCGAAGGTGGCGGCGGGCACTTCGTAGGATTTGCGGACGAGCGCCTGCGCGGCCAGATGGAAGACCACGTCGGGGCGGAATTCGCACATGGCGCGCACAACGGCGTCCCGGTCGCGGATATCGCCGCGCAGATCGCGCATGTGCCCGTCAAGACCCATTGCCTTGAAGTGCGAAGGTTCGGTGGGCACGGTATCCGCAAAGCCGCAGACGGTCGCGCCGAGGCTCGTCAGCCATGCCGACAGCCACGAACCCTTGAAACCGGTATGGCCGGTCAGAAAAACACGTTTTCCTTTGTAGCAGTCTGCAAACATGGATTTTCCTTGTGGAGTTGAAAGCTGATGACCGGCGTTGCCGGAGAGAGGGCCCGCAAAAGGACATGCGCCCCCGGATCAGAGATGCGCCAGATCGGGAAGGGAGAGCCGCCCGGAAAAGGCGGCCTTACGGCAGACGGGAAACAGTCTGTCGGCAAATATGTCCCCGTTTTCCCGTCGTTCATATTCCCGGGGGACGGTTGCCGTAAGGAAAGCGACGGCGTGCCCGCAAACGCTGCATTCCCCTGAAAAAGCGCGTTGGGGGAAGGATGGGGGGCCTGGGGGGAAGGAAACACCCTTGTGCGCCAGCCAAGGGGGTTTCCTTCCCCCCAAAAAAAATAAATTACGAACGCCTCTAGACCCAGAAGGCCTTGCCGCTGCTCCAGAGTTCGTTCAGCTTGATGGAGTCGCGCAGGGTGTCCATGCACTGCCACTGGCCGGGGTGGGGGTACATGGAGAGCTGCCCCTCGGCGGCCAGACGTTGCAGGGGTTCCTTTTCCAGATCGCATTCCTCGTCTTCGGTGAGGTAGTCGAGGAAGGCGCGTTCAAAGACAAAGAAGCCACAGTTGATGTATTCGTCCAGCACGGGTTTTTCTTCCCATGACAGAATCTTGCCGTCGGCGTCGGTACGCACCGTGCCGAAGCGCGAGGGCATGCGCACGCCGGTAAAGGTGCCGATGGTGCCGGCCTGCTCATGGAAGGCAAGGAGCTTGTTGATGTCAATATCCGCAACGCCGTCGCCATAGGTGACCATGAAGCGGTCGCCCTTGATATGCCGGGCCACGCGCTTCAGGCGGCCGCCTTTCTGGGTTTCCTGCCCGGTGTCGCACATGGTGACGCGCCAGTCTTCGCACAGGCCGCCGTGGGGCGTGACCGCGCCGCTTTGCAGGTCCACCGTGAAATCGGTGTTGCGCATGTAGTAGTCATGGAAATACTGCTTGATGTATTCGCCCTTGTAGCCCAGAGGCAGAATAAAGTCCTTGTGGCCATACCGGGCATAGATGGACATGATGTGCCACAGCACCGGCCGACCGCCGATTTCCACCATCGGCTTGGGCTTGATGACGGTTTCTTCGCGCAAGCGCGTGCCTTTGCCGCCGCACATGATGATCACGTTCATGCTTCCTCCGTGGATGCCGCTTTCGGGCATGCCGTTGCCCGACCATAGCAAAAGCCTCTCCGGAAAAAAAGAGCCGCGTCGGACCCGGACGCGCGACTGTCGGCGGTTGATCCGCGGGAGTCTTTGCGCCATGATGGTTTTCTGTCCCGGCAGCTTTTGTCGGCTTTTGCGCTTTCGTCGGGCAGAACGCGGGGGCTTCCCCGGTTCCGCCGACGCGAACGCGGCTCGCGGATTTCCGCTCATTTCCCGGATGCTCCGGGAGGCGGGCCGCCTCTACGCCGGGCCGCGGCTGCCGTTGTGAAAGACTATTCTCCGAAGGAGAAGGCAATGCGAAAGAATTCATGGATGCGCCGGGCGGGTCTGCCCCTGCTGGCGGCGTCGGCGCTGTTGTTTTCCGGCTGTTTTGAGACCGGGCCGCAGAAGACGCTGACCTCTCTGGCGGATGCGCTGAACAAAAACGATGCCGGGGGCTTTCTGTCGCTGGTGGACAGCAAGCGGATGGCCCAGTGCGAAATGCAGAATATGATCCAGGAGGATCGGGCGCTCAGCATGCTGGATTCTCTGGGCAACCGCCTCAAGCTGGGCGGTGTGCAGGACCTGCTGGGACAGGTCATTGACGTGGAACGCGAGCTGGTGAAGGACTACGAAAAGGGCGTCAGCACCGGTTCCATGATGGCGGAATGCCGCACGGCCTCCACGCCCGGCTGCCCGTGGGTGCCGGAATCGCTGAAGGGCGCGGAAGTCCGGGAAATCTCGCCTACGGCCGCTGTGGCGCGCGTGGTGACGCCCGCCCGGATGACCTCGTGGCTGGCCTTGCAGAAGCAGGGCGATCAGTGGCGCGTGGTCGGTAAGGCCTCGCTGGAAAGCACCGCCCGCGAGTACGCCCTGGATCAGGCGCAGGCCCGGCCCTCCGCCGCCCCGAAGCCCGCCGCATCCGGGAACGTGGTGCATATGTAGGATTTGGCGTTGGGGGAGGGGAACCCCCTCTGCTGGCGCGAGGGATTGTCGGGGGGAAGGGAACCCCCTCCGCTGGCGCGGGAGGTGTTTCCCTTCCCCCCGAGCCCCCCATCCCTTCCCCAGCGCGCTTTTTCAGAGGGATACGGGGATATGTGAGAGATAATCTTTATTTGAAATAGAACGTGTACCCTGTTTTTTCCACGAAACGACAGGCTACCCCGCCTGCCCGTCCCCTCCGCGCAGCAGACGGGCATGCCGCGCCGGAGAGCTGCCCAGAATGCGGCGATAATCCCTGTTGAACTGGCTCAGGCTTTCGTAGCCGACTCTGTGGGCCGCCTCGGCCACGTCGGTCTGTTCTTCCAGAATCAGGCGCTGGGCTTCGTACAGCTGCAAATGCTTGTGGTAAAGCGTCGGACTCATGCCCGTCACGCTCCTGAACCGACGCCGGAAGGTGGACGCCGCCATATGGGTATGGCGCGCCAGCTCCTCGACGTCCAGTGGTTGCGCCATGCGCTCAATCAGCAGATTGATGCCGCGCTGCATCTGATGGTTGCCGCTCCCCCGCGTGCCGAGCGTGCGCAGCAGCCCGCCCTGCGGCCCCAGCAGAAGCAGCAGATGCGCCTGCTGTGTCAGAAGGGGCGCAAGCCCCGCCATGCGTTCCGGCGCATCCAGCAGCGCCGTCAGACGACACAGGGTATCCAGCAAATCCCCGTCCGCCTCCCAGACGCCGCTGCACTTCTGCGGCATGGCCTGCCGCCCGGCCGGAAGCCCCGCCGCAAAGCGCTCAATCAGCGTGATGTCCAGCTCCAGCGAAAGCCCCAGACAGGGCTGTTCCACCGAAGCCTCCGTGCAGTAGCTCATATTGGGCATGGCAATGCCCGCCACCAGGCATTGCCCCGCGCCATAGCGGTAATCTTCCCGCCCGATAAGCGTCCGTTTGGCCCCCTGTACAATCAGGGTCAGCGCAGGACGGGAAAAACAATGCTCCGGGATACCGGGAACATCCCGCCTGTGCAGGCGCAGACCGGGCACAACCGTGGACAGGCTGCCCGCTTCCGCCATATGGCACAACAGAATGTCTTTCAGGCGCGCATAAAAACAGGCGCGGGGATCATCGCTCAATATCACGTTTCGGGATTTCCTGTATTCTTCGCCGCGTCTCTCCCGCCGCCCGCCCCCAAAGGCCGCGCGGCCTGCCCGGCAGACGGAATATCACGCGTGACTCCTGCCGTGCCGTCCCGGGGGCTGCCCGAAAAGGCGCTTGTACTCGCGGCTGAACTGCGACGGGCTTTCATAGCCCACAGCCCGCCCGGCGGAACCGGCGTCCAGCTGCTCCCCGCGCATGAGACGCCGGGCCTCATGCAGGCGCAGGCGCTTCTGAAACTGCAGGGGGCTGATGGACGTTACCTGTTTGAAATGACGATGAAAGGAAGAAGCGGCCATGCCCACCTGCCGCGCCAGCTCCGGCACGTTCAGGGGGCTTTTGTAATGTTCCTGAAGCCAGGCTATGGCCTGCGCCACCTTGTTGCCGCAGGAATCTTCGGCATAGATGGCCCGCAGATCCGCGCCCTGCGGCCCGGCAAGCACATGGAAAATCAGCTCTCGCAGGAGCAGCGGCGCCATCAGGGGCGCACGCTGCGGCTGCTCCAGCAGCATGGTCAGACGAAAAAAGGCGTCCAGCATGTCCTGCGTTGCCGGAGCCACGGAGGCCCCCAGATGACGATGCCGGACAGGGCAGGCATGCTCCGGCGTTCCGACAGCCAGCTCCCGCACCAGATTCCTGTCGATACCGACGGAAATAATCAACAACGGTTCTTCCGGCGAGGCCGCAAGAATGCGGCTGGCAGCGGGCATGGGCACACCGATGACAACGGCGTCGCCCACGCCGTAGCGCAGCAGCTCCGTACCGAGCAGCGACTCCTTGCAGCCCTGCACGACCAGCCCCACGGAAGGCTCCGTAAAACAGGTGACATCCTGCGGCGCATCATAACGAAACAGCGTCAGTCCCCCGATCCCGGCGTCAAACTGTCCCGGTTGCGGCAGCAGACGCAGCATCAGGGCTATGAGACGGGCACTGTCGCAGACCCGCAGATCCGCGCCGTACAGCCCCGGCTCCGGGATACAGGCCATTACAGGCGTCCGCCCGTGCGCTGCAATTCCCCGACCCAGCGGGAAAGCGCCGTGCGGGAAAAACGCTCGTCAGCCTGAGAAAGCGGCTGAAAATCCTGCGTCGCGCGCTTCATGGCCGCCTTGTCCGGGAAATGTACGGCACAGGCCGCCCGCCCCCGTTCCTGGAAGGCGTTCAGCGCGGCCTCCTGAAAGGCGATGTCACGCACCCGGGAAGCCTCCAGCGGTTCATGATATTCGACGATGACCAGCATCTTCCGGAAATTCAACAGATACTTTGCGCGATAAACCAGACAGGCAGCGCCGCCTTCCGTACAGAACGGGTCCTGCTCCGCCGTCAGGCGCAGCAGGCTTTCATACAGCATTTCGCCGTTCTGCTCGTACTGCAGTTCCCGCAGAGGCGGAAAGGCGGAATGATGCGCCGCTTCCCACAGCCAGGGGTCCGAGGCTTCCGCCAGCGCGGTGACCAGCGTGCCCTCTCCTCTGCCGTACAGGGCAAACCAGATCCGCGCGTCCCCTTCCTGCGACGTACGCGTTGCGGGCCGCAGGCTGCGCCAGCCCGCGGAAATGAAGCGCATGTCTTCCGCCGGCGCAAACATGACCGCCGGACGGGCCCGGGAAACCACAACCGAAAGCCCTGTTTCCGGTTCCGTCGTCATCCCCTGAAGCGGCTGGGAGGAGCAGCCCGCCAGCAGAAACAGGGCGGCAACAAACAATGCCATGACAAGCAGCAATGCCGTTTTCATCGGGATTCCCCTTTCCAAATGTTCGTGCCGGCAGGATAAAGGTTCCCCTTTCCCTGCGGCGGTCTTTCCCGCAGGCCCCTGCGGAGTTCCCGCCAGGGGCTCTCTGCAAGAATATTTTGCTTTTCAGTCTGTTATGGCGGGCCTTCCTTCGGGAGCCGCCGTCCGAAAATGAACTCAGATTCTAGCACGCAAAGGCCGGAAAGGCAAAAATTCCCGACCGGCCTTTTCCTCCAGAGCATTTTCAGTTTGAAATGCTTCGCATTTCAAACCATACGGCCTGTCATTTCGCGGAAAAAGCGCGGTTTTTCCGCTCACTTTGGGCCGGGCGGCGCTGTGCCGCCGTCTCGCGTTTCACCTTTTCAAAGGTGAAACGCTCTAACATGCCCGCGTTTCTCGAAAAATATTCTTGACATTTTCCGCAGCGCATGTTTCCGATGTATCATCGGAGACAGAACTGTTTTGCACGCAGAAACGGGTATACAGGCATGACACAGGAAACTGCCGAACAGAAACATATTCTTCCAAAACTGACGGTACAGCAGGCAGGCATTCTTGTCGCCATTTCACTTGCCGCAGCCATGACGACATTTCACGGCAGACTTCTTTCTTCTTCTCTGTCGGATCTTTGCGGCATATGGGGGCTTTCTTCAGAAGAAGGCGCAATTCTGAATACTCTTACATCCATACCGCAGCTACTTCTTGCCACAACCATGCCTTTTTTCATGTCGGCATTGGGGATTCGTATTTTTTTACTGCCGCTTTCCGCATGATTTATCGTAATAACATTCTTTATTCCATTTATTCATGGTTTTACAAATCTTATCATAGCGCATTTTATTTCAGGACTGATTCTTTGATATTTTGTCACGTCCACAATACAGATAATGATGAAATATATTCCGCCCAAATGGTAGATTGTCACACTGGCTTTTTTTACGTTCAGAGTATCTCTCGGCATCAATACAGGCGTATCTCTTGGCGGATTTTACGTTGAACATATCGGATGGCAGTGGATTTACTGGCAATCAACGCTTGTCATGACAATTTACTTTATACTTATTTACAAATTTCTTCCCGGCGATACTCCCAGGCCGGAAATGCTGCGGCATCTTGATGCCTCGGGGATGGTCTTTTTCTGTCTGGGGTGCATGCTGTTCTTTGCGGGCATGGATCTGGGAGAGCATTTCGGCTGGTTTGATTCACGCCTGATTGTTGTCTGCCTGTGCGGCAGCGGCCTGTTCTTTCTGCTGTTCGTCGTCAACGAGTATACCGTCCGCAACCCCTGGGCTTCTCCCAGGCTGTTTGCCAGTTTCAATATTGTCATGTCCGTGGGCATGGTGGCCATCTATATTTTCATTATGACGGCAAACTCCCTGCTGATCACCCACTTCCTCAGCACGGTACAGGAGCTCAAGCCCATTCAGAGCGGTAACGCGCTTCTTGTCATCGCCCTGCTGCAGGTTCTGCTGACGCCCTTCTGCGTGTATCTGGTGCTGAAGGTGGACACCCGCCTCACCTGCGCCGCGGGCATTATCCTCATGGCGCTGGCCTGCTATCAGGGCACGCGCATCACCGCCGACTGGGTGGCGGCGGACTTCTTCCCCATGGGCATACTCTTTGCCTGCGGGCATCCGCTGGTCTTTCTCTCCCTGATGGCCTTCTGCATTGCCAGCTTCACCATACAGACCGCCCCGGGGCTGCTGGCCTACATACAGTTTCTGCGCATCTCGACCCCTGCGGCGGGCGGCGCAGCGCTTCTGCTCATCATGCGGCAGCGCGAGGATCTGCACCTTACGTCGCTGGGCAGCCGCCTCACGGGAAATACGCCCGCCGTACGGCATTTTCTGGAAACAGGCGGTTCGCTGGAATATCTGCACACCGCCGCGACAACTCAGGCAACCGTACTTGCCATCAACGACGTTTTCGGACTGTGCTGCGCCATAGCGCTGGGCACGCTGGCGCTGCTTGTCTTCATCAAAGCCATGAAGCCGACCCCGGTCAGCCCCGTGCCAGTCGGCGGCACGCTGCCCGATCCCGCGGCTTCGCGCTGAACGCAGCCTGCGCGGAAAACGAGGCGGCGGACAGAGCCTCCGGGTAAAAAGCGAGGTGAAAAACCGTGCTTTTCCGCGAAACGGCAGGCCGTATGGTTTGAAACGCACAGCATTTCAAACTGAAATTGCTCTAGATAAAAAATCCCCCGGACGGAGACTGCCATGACGACACCCGGAACAGGACTGGCAAACGAGCTGTTGCGGCTCGCCTTCTACAACCGCCTTCTCTATCTTTTTCGCTTTACGCCCTGGTTCATTCTGGCGCTGCTGCTTGCGGCCCTCATCCTGATTCTGCTGAATTTCAACAAATATGAAAACGGCAAACGGATTCAGGAAACGGACAATGCCTATACGCATTTTGACAGAATCGTGCTGGAACCGAAGGTCAGCGGCTATATCAGGGAGGTCGGCTTTTCCGACTTTCAGAAGATACGGGCGGGCGACATTCTCATCCGGCTGGATGACGCGGATTTCAGGACCCGCGTTGCTCAGGCCAGAGCCAGCCGGGATCGCGCCGCGGCCGATCTTGCGCGTCTTGATCTGGAAATAGATCTGCAGAAAGCCTGCATCCAGCAGGCAAAGGCCGTAGCGGACAGCGGCGCGGCGCGGCTGGATCTGGCCACGCGCGAAAATGACAGAACGCAAAAGCTGTTCAGGAGCAATGCCGTCTCCGCCCGGGAAGCCGATACGGCGGAAATCAATCTCAAGACCGCGCGGAACAGTCACCGGGAAAGTCTGGCCGAAGTGGCGGTGCAGGAACGCCGTCTGGCCCTGCAGCAGGCGGAACGCGCGCTCCGGGAAGCCGATCTCCACGCCGCGGAAGCCAGCCTGCAAAGCGCCCTTATCGATCTGGGCTATACGGTGATCACGGCCCCTCGCGACGGGCGCACGGGAGCGCGCAAGATTCATGAAGGCGAACTGGTCAAGGAAGGCATGCAGCTGGCAACGCTTATTGCGGACATGGCCCCCTATGTCATCGCCAACTACAAGGAAACGCAGATCAGCAATATCCGCTTCGGCCAGCCTGTAGATATCGTCATCGACGCCTTTCCCGGCGAAGTGTTCAAGGGACGGGTGGAAAGCGTCTCCCCCGCAACGGGCGCGACCTTTTCCCTCCTTCCCCGGGATACGACCTCGGGCAACTTCACCAAGGTCGTGCAGCGCGTGCCGGTGCGAATTTCGCTTGATCCCGGCCAGCGCCGCCTTGATGAAATCCGCGCGGGCATGTCGGTCATCACGCGCATCGATACCGCCGATGCCAAATCTTAGAGCAATTTCAGTTTGAAACGCCGTGCGCTCAACCCATTCGGCCTGTGCCGCCGCCTCGCGTTTCACCTTTTTCAAAGGTGAAAAGCTCCAGAGCAATTCAACTTTGAAAAAGGTAAAAACGCCCTGGTCATAGTAAGCCGATGTCGCTCTGGGAATCGCGGCTGCTGCCCGGTGCGGGCGGCGGGTCGCCTGCCCGGCGCGGGGCATGGGGTGAGAGGGGAAAATCCCCTCTACACCCCCTGCACCCCCGTACTCCCCTTTATGCGGGAACGCGAAATTTGTCTCTTGAGTTGGGCTGTCCCCCGTCCGCCGCGTGCCGCATGGGGCATCGGCGCGAACCTTCCCCGGCCTGTGGCCGGGGTGATGTCCGCGCCTGCTGCGGCGCT
>DXFI01000134.1 GCA_019114565.1 Candidatus Desulfovibrio intestinigallinarum
AGGGAAACCCCTCATCTCTGCTGTCGATGCCCGTAGCTTCCTTCGTCGCAACGGGCACGGCCTGCGGCCGCCTTCGGTCGCTGCCGGCGCGAGAGGGCCCAGCCTTTCCGAAGGAAAGGCGTTCCCGTAATTCTTCCCCCCAAGCCCCCTATCCCTTCCCCAGCGCGCTTTTATCGGGGGAAAAGTCAGGAATACGAGGCGTCCTGCAACCAAAGACAAGTGGCGTGTGTTCAGGCAGTTTGTTTTATCTATTGAAATTATTTGTAAAATTAGTGTTAACAGGCCCTAGAGCATTTTCAGTTTGAAACGCGAAGGTGAAACGCTCTATGATTTCGGATCTGTTTTTACGGGAGCGGAAGCGCCGCCGGCGTTTTTCCGCATTCTGTTTCCGGTAAGAAGCATGAAGAGTTCCGAGGCTTTGAGGCCCTTGCGCAGATATTCGGCGCGCTCTTCCTCATTTTTCGCTGCGGCAAGCCCTTCCATTGCGGCGGAAAGATCGCGCGCCGCCAGACGCATGGCTTCCAGCTTGTTCTGGCTGTCCCGCTGACGCTGCACGGCGTCGCGCAGGGCCGCCAGCGCGTAGCGTTCATTGGCCGTTGCCCGCTGCGTGGTGCGCTGCGCCGCGGCGGCGGCGGAACGCAGGGACACGAGCATGCGCACTATGGCGTTGCGCAGCGCGCGGATTTCTCCGGCAAATTCCGAAGGCTCGGGAAAGGCGGCGTCCGGGCGGCCGTCGGCAATGGCATTGGCGGCCGTTTCCAGTCGCGCCAGCGGCATGACGGCGCTGCCGGCAATGGCATAGCCCACGACAAGGATAATCAGCAGCACCAGCCCCGCGCCCATGCAGCTGCGCAGCAGGAGCATATTGCTGTCGTGCAGGAGCTCCTCAGCATCCAGCGTGACGATGTAACGAAAGCCCAGCTTGTCGGTATGCACGGCCCAGAAGGTGGGCACGCCGCCGACCGTCGTGTAGTACCTGCCGTCTCCCGCTTCCAGAAACTCCCTCGGAACGGCCACCGGCACATGCCGGGCCGATGCGTCGTAGGAGTCCGGGGCAATAAGCGCCATGCCGGTATTATCCAGCACATAGATTTTCCCGGAGCTTCCGGGGCTCAGCACCGCCAGAGACTGCGACAGAATACGCAGCGACACTTCCATATAGACGACGCCCACGGGCTTTTCGTCCTTGTAAATGGCCTGACTGAAGGTACAGACGGGCTCGTTCCCGGGGGCGGACAGGTAGGAAGAGCGCACGACGCTCCCGGCGGGCGCGTCCATGGCGCGGGTGAACCAGGGCCGTGTTCTGGGATCATTGACCAGCACCACCCGGAGGGCGGGGCTGGCCATGAAGCCGCCGTAAATATCAAGGAAACCGGCCTGCTGAATGCGATGGCTTCCGTAGAGAGTCGTGTCCAGCAGAGTACGCAGAGCGGCCGCTTCCCGAGGCAGCGGCTCCATATAGACCAGAGGCGTGCCCCGCGTCATATTTTTGGGCAACGACCCCACGGCATTGATGATTTCAGGAGAGCGGGCAAGCTGCCTGACGCTGTTTTCCGCAGTATGGAGAAAAAGCTGCGCATAATTGGCCACGCCAAGGGTCGCGCGCTGCACGCCAAGTTCCCCCAGACGGCAGTTTTCCCGATAATTGAAATAGGCAAAGCCGCCGACAATGGACATGCTGGCCAGAAGGAAGAGACAGAGGAGGAAAAGCATCCTTCCCAATATCGACATGGCTTCACCCTCTGAAAACAGAACACGACCGCGCGCGACAGCAGGAAGCGCGGGCCCCGCACCCGCAGTCGCGCTGTGACGGATCATGCCGTGCTGTCTGATGCGTATCAGACAGCTTTACACAAGCCTCAAGCCAAGTGCAGCGGGAGAAAAGAGGAAAGATAGGTGACAACACCTGAATCCATCTCCGCGACGGCAGTTTCGCCGCGTCTCCCGGCCGTTTTCCGCTCCCCCGGGGCTCGCGCCCCCGTCCGCAGCCGGGAGCGATCCTCCTTTTTATCCCGCCCCGGGGCAGCATCCCGCATATATTTTTCCGAAAAAGACGTGTTGCCACGAGAGCTTTTTCAGTTTGAAACGCTCTCCCCTACTCCCGCGTCACGCGCACTTCGTCGATGCGGTGTCCGTCCATGCGCCGGACTTCAAAACGCCAGCCGCGCCAGTGAACGCTGTCGCCTTCCGAGGGAATGCGATCCATCAGTTCCAGCAGCAGGCCCGCAAGCGTCGCGCTGCAACTGCGCTGCGGCAGGGACACGCCCAGCCACGAGGCCACGGCATCCACGGCCAGACGCCCGGGCATGATCCAGCTTCCATCCGCCTGACGGCAGGCTTCCGGCCCGGAGGGCATGTCGCCCATCTGTCCGGCCAGCACGCTCAGGAGTTCGGCCGGGCTCAGCACGCCCACAACGCCGCCGTATTCATCCCGCACAAAGGCCAGCGGCGTGGGGTCCTTGCGGAACATTTCCAGCACGTCCGGCAGGGAAGCCTCCTCGAAAACCGTCGGCGCGGAGCAGACCAGCGAGCGCAGGGACCATTCCTTCCCGTCTGCCGGGGCTTCCGCCAGCAGCGCCACCGGCACCACGCCGAGCACTTCGTCGTTATGGCGATCCAGCACGGGAACCACGGCGGCGGGATGCAGCGCCACAAAGCGCAGGGCTTCCTCCCGGCTGGCATCGGCGTCCAGCCAGCGCACACGGTGGCGGGGCTTCATGATGAAGCGCGCCGCGCGGCCGCTGAGCCGGATGACGCGGGCCACCATATCGCATTCCTCGGGCGCGAAGATTTCCTCGTGTTCATCAGCCGCCAGCGCCTGCGCGTCTCTGCGCGCCTCTTCCACGGCACGGCCGCCGCCCAGCAGGCCCAGCACGGCGCGGGCCGTGGATTCGCGCATGTCCCGCATACTGATGCGCTTGCGCCGGTTACGCAGGGCAAGATGATTCGCCCCTTCCACAAAGATGGAAAAGGCAATGGCCGCATACAGATACCCCTTGGGGATATGGAAGCCCATGCCGTCGGTCACAAGACTGACGCCAATCATCAGCAGAAAGCCCAGGCACAGAATGATGACGGTGGGATGCCGCTCCACAAAGGCCGTCAGCGGCCCGGCCGCGGCCACCATGACAATCATGGCCACCACCACGGCAATCATCATGACCGGCACATGCGGCACCATGCCTACGGACGTGATGATGGAGTCCAGCGAAAAGACCGCGTCCAGCACAAGAATCTGGGCAATGACCTGCCAGAAGACGGCCTTGCTGCCGCCGTCCTCGCCGCCGCCCATGACGCCGCCTTCCAGCCGCTCGTGCAGTTCCATCGTGCCCTTGAACAGCAGGAACACGCCGCCAAGCAGCAGAATAATGTCGCGCCAGGAAAAATTTCTGCCCCAGATGGTGAACAGCGGTTCCGTCAGGCCCACAATCCAGGCCACGGCCCCCAGCAGCGCCAGACGAATCAGCAGCGCCAGCCCGAGGCCCGTAAAAAAGGCCTGCCGCTTCTGCGCTCCCGGCAGGCGCGACGCCAGCACGGAAATAAACACAAGATTGTCAATGCCGAGAACAACTTCCAGCACTATCAGCGTTCCCAGACCAACCCAGGCCGAAGGATCGGCAATCCATGCCATATCCCACATAGCGATAACGTCCTCCAGAGTGTTTTGTTGACGTTGGATTTTCTTTATTTTCTTGAGGGGGAAAGGGGAACCCCTCCGCTAGCGCGGGAGGTGTTCCCCTTCCCCCCTCAAACTCCCCCCATCCCTTCCCCAGCGCGCTTTTTCAGGGAGGATGCGCGGCACGGGGCCGCTCACGTCCGCCATCCGGCAAACGTCCCCCGGCTGCACCGGGGCAGGATTTGCGGACGCGGAAGCCGCACCGGGGGTAAAAACACCATACGGTGTTTGAATATGACACAGCGGACGCACGCAGGCAAGAGAATCAGACAAGGCCGAAAACGCGTTTCCGAACTGGAGCATTTTAGAACGTTTCACCTTTGAAAAAGGTGAAACGCGAGGCGGCAGCACAGCGCCGCCCGGCCCAGAGTGAGCGGAAAAACCGCACTTTTTCCGCGAAACGACAGGCCGTATGGTTTGAAATACACAGCATTTCAAACTGAAATTGCTCTAAGTTTGAAACGCTCTGGTCGTAGTGAGCCGATGTCGCTCTGTGCATTGCGGCTGCTGCCCGGCGCGGGCGGCGGGTCGCCTGCCCGGCGCGGGGCATGGGGTGAGAGGGGCGGCTGCCCCTCTACACCCCCTGCACCCCCGTACTCCCCTTT
>DXFI01000135.1 GCA_019114565.1 Candidatus Desulfovibrio intestinigallinarum
CGGGTTTGCATCCTGTTCCCATTCAGGGTAAGGGATAGAGATACGCTTTTCGGAGGTCAGCGCAAGCCATGCATTTGCGAAAAAGGATTCTTGTGACGGGCGGTTCGGGCTTTTTGGGTTCGCACCTTTGCGCGCGTCTGCTGGATGAGGGGCATGAAGTCCTCTGCGTGGACAACTTTTTTTCCAGCGCCCGCGCCAATGTGGAAGAGCTCATGGATAACCGGCGTTTTGAGCTGATGCGCCATGACGTGACCTTCCCGCTGTTCGTGGAAGTGGACGAGATCTACAATCTGGCCTGCCCCGCTTCGCCCATCCACTACCAGCATGACCCGGTGCAGACCATCAAGACCTGCGTGCACGGGGCCATCAACATGCTGGGCCTGGCCAAGCGCCTGAAGGCCCGCATCTTCCAGGCCTCCACCAGCGAGGTGTACGGCGACCCGGATGTCCATCCCCAGCCGGAGACCTACTGGGGCCATGTGAACCCCAACGGCATCCGCGCCTGCTACGATGAGGGCAAGCGCTGCGCTGAGTCGCTCTTTTTCTCCTACTGGCGGCAGAGCGGCCTCAAGATCAAGGTGGGCCGCATCTTCAATACGTATGGGCCCAAGATGCACCCCAACGACGGGCGGGTGGTCTCCAACTTCATCGTGCAGGCCCTGAAGAATGAGCCCATCACCATTTACGGTGACGGCAGCCAGACGCGTTCCTTCTGCTATGTGGACGACCTCATCGAGTGCATGTGCCGTCTCATGGCCTCGCCGGACGAGGTGACCGGCCCCATCAATATGGGTAACCCCGGAGAGTTCACCATCCGTGAATTGGCCGAGAAGGTGGTGGAGCTCACCGGCAGCGCTTCGAAGATCACCTACGAGCCGCTGCCGGGGGACGATCCCAAACAGCGCCGCCCCGACATCAGCCGGGCCCGCGAGCTGCTGGGCTGGGAACCCAGGATAGCGCTGGAAGACGGGCTGAAAAAGACCATTGCCTACTTTGAAGGGCAGCTCAGGGCCGGACTGGCCTAAGTCATCACACCATGAAAAAGGCGGAATTCTTTCCGCCTTTTTTGCTATGAAAGCCTCTATTGGGTGTCCCATGCACGGTGCGGCCGCCGCATGGGCCCTCAGGGGCGTTCTGTCTCCGCAGTCGGCCTTGCCGAGGGGGATTTTGTTATTGTTATTTATATCAATATGTTGACGCATTTTATAGCTCCATAAGATAAGGAATGTTGTTCGTACCCGCTCCGCTGCTTTTGGTGGGGGATCTTCCCCCCCAAGCACGTAGGGAAGAGCGCCAACAAGGCCCCAGGGCACGTTCCACGCGAAACAATTCAAGAAAAAGGAGAAATAGTTATGGGAGATTACGCGACCTATCTGGTGCCGGAGCGCTGCCGCGTCGACGCGCCGGAGCGGGAAAAGATGGCGCAGCGCATGGTCGGCTGGCTTCAGGAAAAGGGCTGGATCGAGCGGGAAAAGAGCGACTGCGTGCTGGGCGGGGACGGCAACGGCTGGCGATTCACGCCGGAAGGCATGCGTCACATAGCTGATACTGAAGATGTCGGACGGCTCACCTGCGGTTTCGGGGTGGAGAGATACGAGGAAAAGGGCGTTTTCTGCAACTATGAGGGCGGTGTGGAATCCGCGTGCTGCCCCATTTGTGAAGAGGATATCGGGGAAGGCTTTTTTGAGGTCGTGGCAGCGTGGAACACTGACGAGGACTGGACGCGGGCAGTCTGTCCGGCCTGCGGCGAAGCTTCCGCCATAACGGACTGGCAGGTCGAACCAGCCTGGGGCTTCAGTCAGATCGGCTTTGCCTTCTGGGGGCTTAACGCGGAGTTGACGGAGGATTTTGTGGATGAGTTCGCCGCCGAGCTGGGCGAGCCGGTGCGTGTCGTCGAGGTCGCGCTTTAACGGCTTTTGTGGGGATCAGCCCGAAGTGAGGGGGGAGACGTATGGGAGATTACGCCAACTATCTGGTGCCGGAACGTTACCGTATCGACGCGCCCGAGCGGGAGGACATGGAACGGCGCATGATCGGCTGGATGCAGAAAAACGGCTGGCTCAAGCTGGGGAAAGAAAGCGATCATCCCAAGATACTCAGTAAAGGGGGCGGCTGGAGCGTGACCGCCAGAGGCTCTCGCCATATGCATCCACCGGCATACCACAAAGAGAAAGTGGACGGGTACGCCCAATGGATGCGGGCGCAGGGGGAACTCACTGGGCCTGCGGACCGTCCTCAGCTGACGCCCAAAGGTATGGCCAAGGTGTACGGCACGGGCGGGCCGGATGCCGTATCCCGCCCGTTTTCCGTGGAAGCCTGGCTGGAAGAGCAGGGGGTTTTCGGGGGCGTTGCAGTCGAGGTGATCACGGAAGGCAAGGGCCTCTTTCCCTGCGACGGCGGTGAACCAGGTGAAGTGATCTGTCCCAAATGCGGCGCCGACGTCGCCGAGCATTTTATGGAAATGGTGGAGACGTGGTACTCGGCGGAAGGCTATCCGCCCGTTCCCTGCCCCCAATGCGGGGCCGCTTCCGAGATCCGGGACTACAAGATGGACATGCCCTGGGGCTTCAGCCAGATCGCCTTTGCCTTCTGGAATACCGTCGGCGATCTGTCGCAGGAGTTTATGGACGAGTTCGCCGCTGAACTGGGGGAACCCGTCCGCCGCATCTACATCAAGATATAGAGTATTTTTGTCGTGAAAATGCGCTGCCCGGCGGGAGTGCAGGCGACCGCCGTAATGGCGGATAGGCAATGCCTTTGCGCCGTCATCTGCCGGAGCAGGTCTGTCCCCGTCTTGAAGGAGCAACCGTTATGAATAGAGACTACGACAAGGAACAGCTGCGCGAGGCGCTGGACAACTTCCTTCTGGCAGTTCCGGGCCATGAACTTGCTTCAGGGCGGGTCGCCCTGACCTGCACCCTCTATTTTAGGAACGCGCACCTGCCGGAAGTGCAGGAGGCCGTCTGCAAGTGCGCCAAGGAATACATTGCCCTCATCGGCCCGGAGGCAAAAAGTGCCATCAGCGGCTCGCCCGCCCGTTTTCATCTGGCAAAGAACGGCAAAGTCACGCCCCCGAGGGTTTCCACCTTCCGCAAGGCGCAGGAAAAGGGGCGACCGACCGCCATGTACCGCGTGTTTTCCCATGCCTCCGGCGCGGAATTTGACAGCCTGCCGCCCACGTTCGCGCTGTATATCTATATGCAGCTCAATCAGAAATATATCTTTAGTCTCCCTATGGAGCGCATGACAAGCGTCTTCAGCGCGGTCTTTGCGCCTTCCTTTTTCCTGCTGGACAGGGGTTTTGAGGAGTTCTCGGCCCTGGTGCACAAATGGTGCGATGCCCTCCGCCCCCACAGCGGTGCCGCAGGCTGGGGGATTAGTACACACTGCAATGAGATGAATTCTTTTGTCACGCTCGGATTGCCCGTACGGGAGCTGCTGCGCTATCCCGGGTTGGATTATCCGGCCCTCCCTTTTTTCCCTGAAGATACAAATAGATTTGAAAGCAATATCGCCAGCATCAACTGGTTGACCATCCTCTGCGACGAACTGGCGGAGCGCATCGGCGGGGAGGCGAGCCTGCGCGCCCTGGGCGAGGGCTACCCCCTCCGCCGCTATGACGGCGGCTACATCATCCAGGCCGGTCCCGAACCGGAATTGGGCGATCGCGACGAGGGCGACTTCCTCCCCCAGTACGGCAAGGTGCATGATCTACTCCGTTCGCTGTATCCGCCGCTGGAGAAGCTGACATATCTTGCAACCAATGTTTTTGACTATAATCCGTATGCATTAAAAGTAAATTCTGATTGTAGCCGAAAGGAAATCCTGCATAAATTTTTCAAGAGCTGGATGGACCGTTACGCTCCCGACAACGTGACCATCCCTCCGCTTTTCCGCGTTTCCGACCCCAAAGAGGACGAGGAAGAAACCTCGCGGGGGCCTGAAGATGAAGAGGCCACGCGGCGGCTCGAAGAGGAATGGCGGCAAAAAGCCGCCGCACAGTTTGAGACGTTCCGCGCCGCGCTTGCCGCCGCGAAACGATGCCGTGAGAGCGACGGCAGGCCGGACTAGCTTCTTGCTCACGGCAGATCTGCGGAAAAGGGGCAGGGCATGAGACGGCATCTGCTTTGTGCCGTACTGGCGCTATGCTGCTGGTGCGGTCCGGCGCAGGCGGCGGACGGAGCGGGACAGCCTCCTGTGACGCGTGAGGCGCAGCGTCTCCTCAAGAAGTGGGGGCTTGCCTACTGTCTTTCTTCCTATGCCCATGCGGGGCGGCTTTCCACGTTGGCCGCAGAGGCGGCCGAAAGCCTGTACGGCAGGGATACGCCCCTGTTTGACGTGCAGGCAGCAAGCCTCCGGGCCTTTTTGGCGGCGCGGGTCAGCGACCGCATGCCCTGCAAGGATGGCGAAAACTGTTCCGCCATCGGCTGCCTGAACGCCGTCGAACATCTGGACATGGTGTCCTTGCTGGACGAACCGGGGACGCCCGCCGCGTTCCGGGAGACCGTCCGTCCGGCGGAAAGCGCGGACGGGGAGGGCGGCGTCTGTCCGCGAGAGGGTGGCGCGAACCTAGCCCGTCGAGCCGCACGGGCCCAGCTGAAAAAATTCGCGCTGGCTTCCTGCTTCAGGCTGCACGCGACGAGCGGCAAGGCGGACGCGGCCCGTGGCGTGATGGCGCGGGCGCGGGCGGCCTTTCGGGGCGATCTGGGCCTCCATGTTGCGGACGAACCGTATACGCTGGTGGAAGAGGCTGTTAGGAAGCTGCCTTGCGCGGGGGGCAATGCGGTGCTCTGCTGCCTTGATGCGCTGGAAACGGAGGCCTTCGACGCCCTGATCAGGGCGCAGGACGGTTACGCGCCCGAAGCTTCCGCCGACACGCTGGAGGAGCTGCTCCAGGGCGGGCACTTGTGAACCGGCCTGCCTCCTCTTACGGCCTGTTTGGGGGAAGGGAAACCCCTCCCTTCAAACGCACTATGCTTGCGTTGACGGACTCTGAGCCAGAGCGGACATGACCGCCCGCAGCCAGGCGAAGCCGTGGCGGGCGTCGGGTTCGATATGGCAGCCCTCGCCCCATTCGTTCCAGGCATTGATGAAGACATATTGCAGGGCGGGCGGCAGGATGTGGCGGGTGTAAGCGGCAAGGAAGGCCAGCGAGTCCCGGAAGAGCTCCGGCGAAGCCCCCACGCAGGCTAGCCCGTTGCGGCCGCGGCGCGGGGTGTTGTCCCAGCCGGGGAAGGTGGAGCGCAGCCGCAGATACGGCGGCACGGGCTTGCTGCGCATGAACTGCAGGGTACGGGCATAGTCCATGCGGCGCGGCTGCTCATCCGGGCCGGAGACCTGATTCTCGGGCCGCCAGTCCGGCGCGAATTCCAGCATGCCGTCCAGTCCCCATTGTTCGGGGTGTGAGGCCGCATAGGCTTCCACTCCCAGCAGGAACAGGCCGGGGAAGCCCCGCTTGTGCGCGGCCTCGCGCAGCGTATCGGCATAGATGCGCACGTGCGGCAGACGCTCCGGGGCCCAGAAGAGGAAGAGCGGCTTGCCCTCCACCGTCAGGTGGCGGGGATGCTCGAAATAGGGCAGCAGATCCTCCGCCAGCCGGGCGGCGTGCTCGGCGTCGTAGACCTGCGGCAAAAAGACGGCCTGCCTGCCCTCCCGGTTGTTGTACCAGCTGACATGCGCCCAGCAGAGGCAGAACTCGTTGCGGATCTCCTCGTTGCGGAGGATGAGTTCCAGCGGCTTTTCCAGCAGACGCCTGCCCGCGATGTTGTAGTAGTAATAGCAGAAGCCCGTGACGCCGAACTGATAGGCCAGCGCGTGCTGGCGCACCAGGAAGCTTTCGTCCAGCAGATCGTAGAAGCCGACGGAAGGATGCGGGAACTGCGGCTGTTCATGCCCGTCAAAGAGCGGCCGGGCGGCGCGCACGTTGTCCCATTCCGTGAAGCCTTTGCCGTAAATGGCTTCATTTTCCGGGATGACGTGATACTGCGGCAGGTAGAAGGCAATGGCTTTCATGCGGGGCCTCGAGGAGGACTGGGCTTCAGGTCGTGGAGCGGGAAAGGGCGACGAAGCGGGCATAGCAGCGCGCCACGGCCGAATCGGCCCGCATGCCGTCCAGAGCGCTGCCGGTGAGCCGTGGGCGTTCCACGGCGGGGAGGGGCGGCGGAGGCGGCGGGGCGATGTTGTCCAGCTCCGTTTGCTGGAAACAGAGGCTCACCTTCACGGACGCAAAGAACGGGCCTTCCATGAAGGCGTTGACGCGTTCCAGGATCTCGCCGGACTGGAGGTGCAGCTCCTGCATGAGCATGGCGTCTTCCGCGCCGATGAGCAGGATGTCCTTGCGGTGCCCCAGCGGACGGGCCAGTGGGGCAAGATCCGGGCCGAGCACCATCTCCCAGTGCCGCCAGAGCTGCACGAGCCGCAGGCGTACGGGGTCGCCCCCCATCCCGGCCAGCACGTCGGGCAAAAGTTCGCCGACCCCGCGCGCCGTGGGCGGCGGCCGGTCAAAGGGCGTTTCCGCTGTACGTTCACGCCAGCGGCGCGGATAGGCATGGCCGGATAGACCGCCGGAGTGCTCGCACGGCGAAGCGGGCGGGCGCAGGCCCTGGCGCGTGCCGGCAGGGCGGGGAGCGGCATCCGGCAGGGCATTTTGCCCGTTTTTCCGGCGGGGCGGCACTGCGGCCTGATCTTCGCGGCGGCGCGGGCTGCTTTTCATGCTGAACTGCTTACTTGACTATATGCGGATAGATTGATATTTGCATCAGGCAAACCTGATACAGATACGAAAACACGACACCAACCCCGGCAAAAACGCATGTCCCTTGCTTTTTTCAAAGCGCTTTCCGACGAGACGCGCCTCAGGCTGGTACATATTCTGCTGCATTACGAGCTCTCGGTCAACGAGCTTGTGCGCATCCTGGATATGGGGCAGTCCCGCGTGTCACGCCACCTCAAGATCCTGACCGAGGCGGGCCTGCTCTGCTCGCGCCGGGACGGGCTCTGGGTGTTCTATGCGGCTACGCCCGACGGACAGGCCCATGACTTCCTGCAGGCCATAACGCCCTTCATGCCGGCGGACGCCGCCATGCGGGCCGATATGGGCATGGCGGCCCATATCCTGGAGGAACGGGCCCGCAAGACCCGGCAGTTTTTCAATGCCATTGCGGAAGACTGGGACGAGCTCAACCATGAGGTGCTGGGCGATTTCGACCTTCCCGGCCGTGTGGCGGCCGCAGTGCCGCAACAATGCCGCACCGCCGTGGATCTGGGCTGCGGCACCGGGGCCGTGCTGGCCCGCCTCCTGCCGAGGACGGAAAGCGTCATCGGCGTGGACGGTTCGGCGCGCATGCTGGAGATCTGCCGCCGCCGCCTGGAAGGGGAAGGCGTGCCGGAGCCGCGCTATTCGCTGCGCATCGGCGAGCTGGATCATCTGCCGCTGCGCGACCATGAGGCGGACTTCGCCTGCATCAATCTCGTCCTGCACCATCTTTCCGAACCGGCGGGCGCGCTGGCCGAGGCCCACCGCATCCTTGCTCCCGGCGGGCGGCTGCTTGTGGCGGACTTCCTGCGCCACAACGACGAGACCATGCGCAGCCGCTACGGGGACCGCTGGCTCGGCTTTGCGCTGGAGAGCCTGACGGAGCAGCTGGAAAGCGCGGGCTTCGTGCTGACCGGCAATGAACAGAGCTCCGTGGGACGGCAGTTGCAGCTCGTGCTGCTGACGGCCGAGGCCCGCGCCGCTCGACCGATATAACCACATCATCCTTTTTCTGGAGGAATCATGACCCAACCCCTCGATCTTTCCCTTGCCTACAAGGTGGCCGACATGAGCCTTGCCGACTTCGGCAAGAAGGAGATGCAGCTTTCCGAGCGCGAGACCCCCGGTCTCATGGAGTGCATCCGCAAGTACGGCGACAGCAAACCCCTCAAGGGCCTGCGCGTCACCGGCTCCCTGCACATGACCATCC